>JBFFUJ010000171.1:0-5661 GCA_041571375.1 Lysobacterales bacterium
ACCATGTGCGGGTAGACGACCACGTCGCGCAGGGACAGGACCGGCGTCGGTTGGGTGGTCAGGGGCGGCATGTTCGGGGTTCGGGTTTCGGGCATCGGTTCCTCTCCGGCGCCCCTTGTTCAGCCGGACTCGGCTCGGGGTGCCTTGCATTCATCATAGCAGCGTGGCGGACGGGGCAACGACGCCTCAGGTCAGCTACCCGAGATATTGGCGCGCATGTGAAAAAATCAAGGTGACCGGCGGCGGCCACTGCCGCCGCCGGTCCCTAGCGTTACTCGGACGCTTGTGTCGGCTGAAACTCGCAATTCGGAATCTGATCGCTCGCCAGCCGCTGGATCGGCACACTGCCCTGCCGCCCGATCGACGGAATTTCGTAGGTCACTGTGCCCTGCAGACAGTTGGTAAATTCAACCGTCATCGTTCCGTCCGGGGTCCGCGTGGGCGGCGGCTGCCCGGCGTCGAAAGCCCCACCCTCGGTCAGCGTGATCTCGAGTTCGGCACGATTGTCGGAGAATGGACCCTGGGCCGTCACCCAGTGGAGGCCGGAACCGTTTCCACCGCCGTCGGCGTAGGTAAACCAGCCGACGAACATCGTCTGGATGTTGTCCCAGACGTGGATGAAGAAGCCCTGGCCGTCGGTGTCGGGGTTGTACCACGCGTCGCTGATGCCGGTGTTGATCTGGAAGGGCAGCGGCTCGGTCAGGCTCCAGACAACGCTTGAGTTACGACCCCACGATTCGAACTCCGAGCTGCCGACCACGACGCCGCTGCGGTTGATTTCGTAGGCATTCGCCAGCGTATAGAAATTTCCTCCGAGCGTCTCCAGGCGCTTTACCGCACCGTAACCGCCATCGGCTTCGGGCAGCCAGACAACCACACGCGGGATGCCGCCCTGGAAATTCGTAAACCCCCAGCCAACGATCACGGATTGCCCGTCAATCTCCGCCACGGCATTGGTCCCGCCGTTAACGCCGTCGAGGGACTCCAGGTCGTGCAGGGTCCACTGACCTTCCTCCATCACCCAGTAAACCGGCAGATCCATGAAGTCACAGCCCCACTCGGGCTCGCAAGGCTCGGCCCGGTTGCCGACGATCACGGAACCGCTGTGGTTGATGTCAGTGACCCGCACGCCCGTCCCCAGCTGGGCCACTTCGCCGCCATTGTCCGCGGTCCATACCCAGGCCGTGTTGGCTGCTGTGTCCCAGTCGTATCTCTCGGTGTTGCCTATCACGAGGCTGCCATCTGCGACCGTGGCGACCGCCATGCCCTCCCCGATATCCTCCGGATCCGACCAGCCTGTTCCATCACGCATCCAGCGCGCTGCCCGATAAGTGAAGCCGGATTCCCAGTCGCCGCTGACCGTGCCACCCACGATGTGCCCGCCCTCCGCGCTGACGACCGCATTCGAAATGGCGCTCGCCTCGGGGGGTATCGATAGCCTCGCGGGCTGCCCGCCGTAGTCCAGGACCCACCATATGGGGTCACCCCATTCGTCCTCGGGGTTGTTGAGGTCGTAGGTGATGGTCGGTGGTTTGGAGGGATCTGCGCTGATGCTACGGGCCTCCCCCGTTTTGAAGTCTCCCTCCGGAAGCGACAGCGCGGACCAATGACCGTCGTGCCACATATGCGGCAGCCAATTGTACCAGCGGGCATCGGTCGGGCAATTGGCCCAGCCCACCGCGATAAGCCCATCGGCGTATGGAGCACCGTTTATGCTGTTAAGTCCCGCCATGTCGCACCCGGGCGGCTTTCCCAGCGCTTTCGGAAAGATGCCCGCCGAGTCGTCTCCGGCAGCGGCCGCCATAGGAGGGATCGTAAGTGAAATGAAAACCAGAAAGGATAAGACCGCGAGCCGGAACCCGTTACCTGACGGTCTCAATCCGTTTCCACCCTTTGCAGAAAAGACCGCGATGGCATCCATCACACCCTCCTCCGGGCTTTCCGGGATCAATATGACCGCGTTCTACACTCCCCCCCAGGCCGGCCGACGCGTTGAGCCGACCATGAGGCGAATCGTACGCCCAATTGGTTTTTCTGTATAGATATCAGACAATTGATGCCGATTCAGGCATCAACTAAGCGCTGCGAACGTTCTGGCGCCGAGAGGCGGTTCAGTCCGAACCGCCGGCGGCTGCCTGTTGCTGGCTCTCGTACAGGATGTAGGGCTCGGCCTCGCCCTCGATCACGGTCTCGTCGACCACGACCTTGGAGACGTCGTCCAGGGACGGCAGCTCGTACATGCTGTTGAGCAGCACGCCTTCCAGTATGGTGCGCAGCCCGCGGGCACCGGTCTTGCGTTTCATCGCCTTCCTGGCAATGGCGGCCAGGGCGTCCTCGCGCACCTCGAGTTCGGCTCCTTCCATGGCGAACAGCGCCCTGTACTGCTTGATCAGGGCGTTCTTGGGCTCGACCAGGATGCGCACCAGGGCCTCCTCGTCCAGTTCCTCGAGCGTGGCCACGACCGGCAGACGACCGACGAATTCGGGAATCAGGCCGTACTTGACCAGGTCTTCCGGCTCGACATCCATCAATACTTCACCGATGTTCCCACCGGTGTCCTTGCTCTTGACCTCGGCGGCGAAGCCGATGCCCGCCCTGGAAGAGCGCGCCTGGATGACCTTCTCCAGTCCGGCGAAGGCACCGCCGCAGATGAACAGGATTTGCGCCGTGTTGACCTGCAGGAACTCCTGCTGCGGGTGCTTGCGCCCGCCCTGCGGCGGGACCGATGCAACCGTGCCCTCGATCAGCTTCAGCAGTGCCTGCTGCACGCCCTCTCCCGAGACATCGCGCGTGATCGAAGGGTTCTCCGCCTTGCGCGAAACCTTGTCGATCTCGTCGATGTAGACAATGCCGGTCTGGGCTTTCTCGACGTCGTAGTCGCACTTCTGGAGCAGCTTCTGGATGATGTTCTCGACGTCCTCGCCGACGTAACCTGCTTCCGTCAGCGTGGTCGCATCGGCGATCGTGAACGGCACGTTCAGCATGCGCGCCAGGGTCTCCGCCAGCAGCGTCTTGCCCGACCCGGTCGGACCGATCAACAGGATGTTGCTCTTGGTGAGCTCGACCTCGTCACCGTTGCGCTGCGGCTCGAGCCGCTTGTAGTGGTTGTAGACGGCGACGGAGAGGACTTTTTTGGCGTGCTCCTGGCCGATCACGAACTCGTCGAGGAAACGATGGATCTCCTGCGGCTTGGGCAGCTTCTCACGATCCCGCGCACCGTGGTCCTCGAGCTCCTCGCGGATGATGTCGTTGCACAGCTCGACGCATTCGTCGCAGATGTAGACGCTGGGGCCGGCGATCAGCTTTCTGACTTCGTGCTGGCTCTTGCCGCAGAAGGAGCAGTACAGGATTTTTCCGTCTGTGCCTTTGTTCTCTTGATCAGCCATCTTCTCTACTTAATCTGTTTTTTCCCTTTAATTCAATATCGCTGTGAAAATACTACCTTTTTTCTTTTGCCGAGTCGACCGCCCGGTTTTCCATCACCTTGTCGACCAGTCCGTAGTCCAGGGCCTGCCGCGGGTCCATGAAATAGTCGCGCTCGGTGTCCCCGCCGATCTGGTCCACAGTCTGCCCGGTGTGCGCGGCCAGGATCTCGTTCAGCTGTGCGCGCAACTTGAGGATTTCGCGGGCGTGGATGTCGATGTCGGTCGCCTGCCCCTGGAAGCCGCCGAGCGGTTGATGGATCATCACGCGCGAGTGGGGCAGACAATAACGCTTGCCCTTGGCGCCAGCGGCCAGCAGCACGGCGCCCATGCTCGCCGCCTGCCCGACGCACATCGTGCTGACGTCGCAGCGGATGAACTGCATGGTGTCGTAAATGGCCAGGCCCGCACTGACGATACCGCCCGGGCTGTTGATATACAGGTTGATGTCCTTGTCCGGATTCTCGGACTCGAGGAACAGCAGCTGGGCCACCACCAGGTTGGCCATGTGGTCCTCGACCGGCCCGACCACGAACACCACCCGGTCCTTCAGCAGACGGGAGTAGATGTCGTAGGCGCGCTCGCCGCGCGAGGTCTGCTCGACCACCATGGGCACCAGGTTCAGCCCCCGGGGCTCGAAAGGCACCCCCGCCCCCTGAAATTCCACGTCCTTGAACCTTTCTCTCATTCCTGACTCCGTGGCCTGACCGCGTCCTGACCCCAAAACATCCTTACTGGCGGCCTGCCTGGGTGGCGCTGTTGATGACTTCCTGAAACTTCATGGCCTTGGGCGTCACTTTAGCGTTTTCCAGAACCCAGTCAACCACCTGTTCTTCCAGTACCGAACTTTCGACCTGCTCCATCAGCCGCTGGTTCCCGTAGTAGAGCTGCATGACTTCCGCCGGCTGCTCGTAGGTGTTGGCGATCGTCTCGATGGCCTCCCGCACGCGCGTCGCGTCGATGCGGATCTTGTTCTGCTGGGCCAGGCCGCCCATCAGCATGCCACCCTTGACCCGGGCGCGGGCACGATCCATCAGGGCATCCACGAGCGCCGGATCGGGCTCCTTGTCGGCCGCCTGGGTGAGCTGCGACGCCATTCCAACGGCCTCCCGCCGCACGATGCTCTCCGGCACCTCCAGGTCCGGACGCGCCTCGCGCAGCGCATCGATCAGCCGGGTCTTCAGCAGGCTGTTCACCGCCTGTTTCAGCTCACGCTGCAGGTTCTCGCGAATCTCATCCTGCAGCGTGTCGAGTTGCCCGTCCTCGACCCCGAAGCTCTTGACGAACTCCTCGTCCACCTCCGGTAACTCGGCCTCGGCCACCGAAACGACCTTGATCTCGGCCGTGGCCTGCTTGCCGGCCAGCTTCGGCTCCCGGAAATTGTCCGGGAACGTCAGCTCCGCCTCCTGGCTCTGCCCTATGTCGAGGGCCTGCACGATCTCCTCGAGGGCATCGAATCCCGATTCGCCGACGATCAGGGCCAGCCGCTGCTCGTCCTCCTCGGGGACCCTTTCGCCGTCCAGCGTGGCCGCGTATTCGATCAATACGCGGTTGCCCGGCTGCGCATTGCGCTCGACTTCGTTCCAGGCTTTGCGCTGCTCGCGCAAGGTCCGCAGCATTTCCTCGACGTCCTCGTCGGTGACCTCCGCCTCCGGGCGATCGATCGCGATCGTGCCAATGTCGATAGGGTCGAGCTCCGGGTACACCTCGATCACGGCACTGAACTCGAGGTCGCCGGCCTCCAGCAGTTTCGGTTCCGCTTCCACCACGGGCGGTGCAGCCGGCCGCAGATCCTGTTCACGCAGCGCCTGCTGCAGGCTGCGCTGCATGGTCTCGTTGACCACGTCCAGGCGCACCTGCTTGCCGTAGCGCTGACGCACCACGCTCAGCGGCACGCGGCCGGGCCGGAAGCCCTTGATGCGCACCGACTTGGTGAGCTCCTTCAGCTTGCTGTCGACCTTGTCCTGAATTTCCTCGCCCGGCACCTGAACGGTCAGGCGGCGTTCGAGGGCACCGGTGTTTTCTACGGAAACTTGCATAACGATGTCTTAAGCCTTTAAATCCGCGCCTGCGAAGGAAAGGTGACGCCTTGTGGAAAGCCAGTGGTGCGAAAGGGGAGACTCGAACTCCCACGGGTTGCCCCACTGGATCCTAAATCCAGCGCGTCTACCAATTCCGCCACTTTCGCACGTGTCGGAAAAAAATGGTGGGCCATCTAGGACTCGAACCTAGAACCAAT
>JBFFUJ010000172.1:0-5655 GCA_041571375.1 Lysobacterales bacterium
CACGGCTTACTCGACCCTGGGCTGGTTCGAGGACCCACTGCTGGACACCATGCTGAGCTATCGCGACGAGCAACTGGCTGCCGTGCTTTTTCACGAACTGGCACACCAGAGGGTGTACGTGCGCGGGGACACCACCTTCAATGAAAGCTACGCCAGTTTCGTCGAGGAAACCGGCGTGACGCTGTGGCTGCGCGCTTCGGGGCGGGCGGACCGGCTACCGGAATGGCAAGGCCGGCGGCAGGCGGCAGCCCAATTTGACCGCCTGTTGCTGCAGACCCGGAGCAGGCTGGCCGAGCTGTTCGATTCGCCGACGTCCGAGGCCGACAAGCGCCGGGCCAAGTCCGCCCTGTTCGACCAGCTGGTAGCCGACTACCAGCAACTCGTCGGCGGGACATGGAATGGCCAGAATCTCTACGAAGGCTGGTTTGCCAAGGGACTCAACAATGCCCGGCTGGCATTGTTTACCAGCTACCGCGGCGGCATGTGTGCATTCGAGGCCCTGTATCGCGAAGCCGGGCAAGACATGCGGCATTTCCATATGCGCGTCAACGAGCAGGCCGCGCTCGAGGCTGCCGGGCGTCGCGAATGGCTGGCAACGCCCTGCCCCGACGTTGCGTCACGGCAGGATCTATGACAACGTTAAGCCGATAAGAATGCCCACGACTGACGGCCCAGGAACTCTTGTCATTGCCTCCTAAATTATTTGGCGGAATTGCATCTGCACTGGCCGTGCTTGGCCTGCTGGCCAGCCTGTCGCCTTCGGCTCACGCCCAGGATCCGCCAGCCCCGCCGGCGGCGAGCGAGCCGGCCTGTCCCAACCTCACGCTCGGGCCGGCGGTCCCTCCGACACCCGACCGCAGCCGCGCCCCTGTCTTCATCCATGCGCAGGAACTGGACGCCGGCAAGACCACCCGGGGCGAGGCGCGAGGCAACGTCGAGCTGTTTCGCGCCGACCAGTACCTGCAAACCGATCGCATTGTGTATGACCCGACCACCGAGCTAGTCACTGTTCCAGGCAGCGTGAACTACCGGGATCAGCAGGTCTGGTTCCGCGGCCAGCAGGCCAGTTACTCGTTGCTGGAGGAGTCCGGCTGGTTCTCCGGTATCGATTACGGGCTGGCCGGCTCGGTCGCCAATGGCAGCGCCGAGCGGGCCGAACTTATCGGCGGCAACACGACTGTCCTGTACCGGCTGGACTACACGTCCTGCCCGGGTGACCGGCCCGACTGGCAGTTGTCCGCGCGCGAACTGGAATTGCAGCACGAAGAGGGTATGGGTACGGCACGAGGCGCCAAGCTGACCTTCAAAGGCGTGCCCATTTTCTACACTCCCTACTTCTCCTTTCCCATCGACGATCGGCGCAAGAGCGGCTTTCTTTACCCCAACCTGGGGCACAACAGCGATACCGGCCTCGAAATCGGCGCACCCTGGTATTGGAACATCGCGCCCAACCACGACGCCGTACTCGAGCCCCACTATTTCACCGACCGCGGGTTCATGCTGTCCGGTGACTACCGTTTCATGACGCGCCGCACGGGCGGATCGTTCGACTGGGACTACATGCCGAACGACAAAAAAACCGACGAGAATCGCTACCGCTACCTGTTCCGGCACGAAGCGACGCCGCGCGCCAACTGGCGGACCCGGGTCGTGGTCGACCGCGTCGGCGATGATCGCTATTACCAGGATTTTGGCACCAGCCTGGGGCAGACTTCCCGTCAGTTCCTGCGCAGCAGCGCTGAACTCAAAGGCGTCGGGCGCTTCTGGAACCTGATGCTGATGGCGGACGATTTCCAGGTCATCGACGAGGCGGTGACACCCGAGAACGAGCCCTACCGACGCCTGCCGCGCCTGCTTTACTGGTCGGACCGCCCGCTCACCGCCAACGGACTGGCGCTGGCGCTGGATTCGGAACTGGTCTATTTCGACCGGGCCGCTGGATCGACTGGCGCCCGTGTCGACCTGTATCCGCGGCTTTACTGGGATCTGCGCGAACACTGGGGGTTTTTTAAACCTTCGCTGGGCTACCGCTACACGGCCTATGATCTCGACCTGCGCGGCGCCACAGGCAATGACAGCCCGTCCACCGGTACCATGATCGCCAGCCTGGATGCCGGGCTTGTGTTCGACCGACGGGAAGCCAGCGGCGACCTGCAAACGCTGGAACCACGCATCTTTTACCTTTACGTTCCGCAGGCGGACCAGGATGACCAGCCATTGTTCGACACCGGCGAATTCACCTTCGGTTACAGCCAGCTGTTCAACACCAACCGCTTCGCCGGCGGCGACCGACAGGGCGATGCCAACCAGCTGACCACGGCGGTCTCGACGCGCCGCTTCGACGGCCTTTCCGGACAGGTGCTGTGGAGCCTCAGCCTGGGCCAGATCTTCCATTTCGCGCCACGCGAGGTACAGTTGGAGGGGGCGACCGTCATGGATGAGGATCTGTCGCCATTCCTGGCCGAATTTCGCTGGCGCCCGTTCGCCCGTTTCAGCGCCACTGCCGGCGCGCAGTGGAGCTGGGACGACAACGAGCTGGA
The DNA here is from genome assembly GCA_041571375.1 of Lysobacterales bacterium. Classification (GTDB taxonomy): domain Bacteria; phylum Pseudomonadota; class Gammaproteobacteria; order Xanthomonadales; family SZUA-36; genus CALKKN01. The sequence continues at coordinate 2,541 of JBFFUJ010000172.1, forward strand.
CCTGGGCATGTTCGGAGTGCAATACCGCGGTGAGGCGGGCCGCCGTGCCGCCTTCGAATACCGCTACCGCCGGGGCCGGGTGGACCAGTTCGATTTTCGCATCTACTGGCCAATCACCTCCACCTGGAGAGCCCTTTCGCGAGTCAACTACTCCTTCGCCGATCGCGACCTGCTTGAATTCCAGGGCGGTGTGGAGTACGAGAGTTGCTGCTGGGCAGTGCGGACGGTGCTGCGGCGCTACCTGAGGAACCGCGACGGCGATTACCGCAATGCAATTTACGTCGAGTTCAACCTCAAGGGCCTGGCCAGCATCGGCACGCGCGGACGGGAACTGTTTGGCAATTGACGTATCCTAATGAGTTACAATGCGCGCTTGCCGCGGACAAGGACCGCCAGCCCACGCTGACAGCCGAGCAAGGCGACGGACCCCCGAACCACCGGATATTTCGGAGACTGTTTTACATGTTCAAGATTGACCGTCAGCGGATCGCCTTCTCCGCCGTCCTGATCGCGTTAACCATGGCGCCCGGTATCAGCGCCGCGCAGACTCGCGCGAAAACGCCGATCGACTCCATCGTCGCGCTGGTCGAGGAGGACGTCATCCTGCGCAGCGAACTGGACGTCGCCATGGCGGGAATCATCGAACGCGTTCGTGCCACCGGCGAAGCCATGCCGCCCATGCACCTGCTCGAACGGCAGGTGCTGGAACGCTTGATCATCCGCGAACTGCAGGTGCAGCGTGCGCTGCAGACGGGCATCCGGGTCAGTGACGCTGACATCGACCAGGCGCTGACAACCCTTGCCCAGCAGAACAATATGACGGTGCAGCAAATGCGCCAGGTCATCGAAGGAGATGGCGAGGATTTTGCCGAGTTTCGCCGCAACATCGGCGAGGAGATCATGGCTGAACGGCTGCGCCAGCGCATCGTCAACAGCATGGACCCGGTTACCGATACGGAGATCGACATCCTGCTGGCCTCGGAAGACCTCGCCGGAGGCGAGTACAACGTCTCCCACATCCTGATTTCCTTGCCGGAAGGCTCGACCCCGCAACAGATCAGCGCAACCCAGGCAGAGGCGGACGACCTGCACCAGCGCCTGCTCGATGGGCTCGATTTTGCCTCCGCGGCCATCAGCTACTCAGACAGCCAGGAAGCGCTCGAGGGCGGTCTGGTCGGCTGGCGCGATCTGAACAGCGTGCCGGCCTTTTTCGCTGATGCGGTCCGTGACCTGAAACCCGGCCAGATCAGTGAACCGATTCGCAGCCCGGCCGGCTTCCACATTCTTCGCGTCAACGATTACCGCGAGCAGCGCCAGGTTATGGTCAAGGAGTACCGCGCCCGGCACATCATGGTCGAGATCAACGAACTGGCTACTCCGCGCGTGGCGATGGACCAGATCATCGAGGTCAAACAGAAGCTGGACAGCGGCGAGGATTTCGCAGAACTCGCGCGCGCGTACTCCGACGATCCCACCACCGCCAATCTCGGCGGCGACATGGGCTGGTTTCCCCCGGAAGCCTACGGGGACCGTGTCTACCAGACGTTACAGGCGCTGGGGCCAGGCGAGACCAGTGAGCCGTTCCAGACCATGGGTGGATGGCACATCATGGAGTTGCTCGAAACACGGGAAACCGACCGAACCGAGGAAGCCATCCGGTCCGAAGCACGCGACAAGATCCGCATGCAGCGGGCCGACCAGGAAATCGAGACCGTTCTGCGGCAGTTCCGGGATGAAGCATTCGTCGAAATCCGCCTGCCCGACCAGCAAAGATCCGGCTGAGCCGGTCCACGTGGCAGCCCCGATCCTGGCCATCACACCGGGTGAGCCCGCAGGGATTGGCCCCGAGATCCTGCTCAGATTGTGTCGCGAACATCCCGAATTTCGAGTACTCGCCGTAGCCGACCCCGAGTTGTTGCGGGAGACGTCGGACCGGCTGGGTGCCGACATGGAGATCAGGACATGGCAGCCGGGCGCGGAGGTCCGTCCCGGCGAGCTGAGTTGCTGTCCGGTCGGGTTGCGCAAGCCCGCCACTCCGGGTTGCCTCGATCCGGCCAACGCCGATTACGTGCTGGAAACGCTCACCCGGGCGGTGGAACTGTTACAGAGCGATCACGCCGGAGCACTGGTCACCGGCCCGGTACACAAGGGGATCATCAACCAGTCAGGTCAGCCGTTCAGCGGCCACACCGAGTTCCTGGCTGAATTGGGTGATGTTCGCCAGGTAGTCATGATGCTGGCCGCCCCGGGGCTGCGCGTGGCGCTGGTCACCACGCATCTGCCGCTCCGCGCCGTTGCCGACGCCATCACGCCGGACCGGCTGGAGGCTGTGATCCGCATCACCTGGTCCGCACTTCGCGAGCAATTCGGCATCGAGCGGCCGGCGCTGCAGGTACTGGGGCTGAACCCGCATGCGGGCGAGGACGGCCACCTCGGCAGGGAAGAGATCGAAGTACTCGAACCGGTTCTCGACCGTCTGCGCGGCGAAGGCCTGGACCTGGCCGGCCCGGTTCCTGCCGATACGGCCTTCACCCCACCCCGCCTGCGAAACTGCGATGCCGTCGTGGCCATGTACCACGACCAGGGGCTGCCGGTCCTGAAGCACCGCGGGTTCGGCCAGTCGGTCAACATCACGCTCGGTTTGCCGTTTATCCGCACCTCCGTCGACCACGGCACCGCGCTCGATCTCGCGGGCAGGGGCTGCGCTGACGCCGGCAGCCTTTACGCGGCGGCATCGATGGCCCGGTCCATGGCCGCGCGTCCCTGACCCCGGCCACCCATGGAGCACCGGGCTCGCAAACGCTTTGGTCAGAACTTCCTGGCCGATCCGCGCATCATCCAGCAGATCGTCGACACCATCGCGGCGCGGCCCGGACAGTTGATCATCGAGATCGGACCAGGCAAGGCCGCCCTGACGGCGCCGCTGGCTGCCACCGGCGCGACGCTGCACCTGCTGGAAATCGACCGCGACCTGGCCGCCCGGCTGGAACGGCAATTTGGAGGCGTGGGCAACGTACGCGTGCACTGCGCCGATGCCCTGCGCACGGACTTTTCCGAACTCTCGGCCGGCCAGCGTTTCAGGCTGGTCGGCAACCTGCCCTACAACATCTCGACG
>JBFFUJ010000173.1:0-5653 GCA_041571375.1 Lysobacterales bacterium
GTCGGGAACAGCCGAATAGCGCACACGGATGTCTTGAGCGTGTCGCGGACGGGATACCCGCTCGTGACAGAGACGCGATCAGGCGTCGAGCCTGTTCCTACAGGTAGGCGCTGATCAGGTCCTGCACCCGCACGCGTGCCCGGATGCGTGCACAGACCAGGAAGGAGCCGGCCAGCTTGCGGTGCAGAAAGACGGTCTCCGGGGGCGGCGCCTTGAATTCCCCGCCGCTGTCGAACAGCATCTCGATCCCTGCGTCGCGAGCCCTTAATACCAGGTCCGAGGCGCCGAAGTCGTAGATGCCGCGATGCGTGATCGGCTCGCAGGCGAGCCGGATGACCCTGAGCACGCGCTCGGCGTGCTGGGGGCTGTCCGATGGCCGCAGATAACCGATTTCCTCGGCATATCGGCGGGTCGCGCCGTCGTCGCCTTCGATCAGCGCGCGCGATATCCGGCCGTACTTGGCGGTGAACGACTCCGAGAAGCGTGCCGTCGACCCGAAATCCAGCAGCACGATGTGATCGTCTTCGGGCCGATAGAGGTAGTTGGCGAAGTTAGGGTCCGTCTGCATCGTCCGGAACTCGAAGAGCTCCCGGAACAACAAGGCCTGCAGGCGGGTGCCGCAGCGGTCCCGAACGGCCTGGGCCACGCCGTCGCGGCCCAGGGACTCGAGCGGCTCGCCCTGCAGCAGATCCATGGCCAGGATGCGCTTGGTGGTCAGGTCGTCGTGCACCCGGGGCACCACGAACCAGGGCTCGTCCCGGACCAGGTGGCGGTAGTTGAGCAGGTTGTCGGCTTCGATGCGGTAGTCCGCCTCCTGTGCCAGCTGCCGCTTGACTTCGGCGACGATGCCGCTGACGTCCATCTCGATCGGCAGGATGCGGGCCATGCGCAGGAACATGGCCATGTTGTCGACATCGCTGCTGATACTGCGCGCGACTCCGGGATACTGGATTTTGAGGGCCAGTTGGCGCCCGTCCTGGGCGATGGCGCGGTGCACCTGGCCAATGGATGCGGCCGCGATCGGTTCGTAGTCGAACGATTCGAATTTTGCCTCCCAACCCTTGCCGTATTCCCGGCCCAGCACACGGCGGACCTGGCTGCGCGGCATCCGGTTCGCGGAGTCGCGCAGCGTGGCCAGGGCGTCGGTGAATTCCCGCGGCAGGATGTCGGCGCTTTCCATCGAGATCATCTGGCCCATCTTCATCGCCGCCCCGCGCATGCTGGCCAGGCGGCCGGCCAGTTTCTCGGCATTGGTCGCGGTCAGGAACACGTTGACCGCATCGTCGGGGGTCGCCTGGGCCAGTCGGCGTGCGCCTTCGAGCGGGCCGCCGACGGCGAGTTCGCCAGCCGTGAAGCCGAGGCGGACCAGCCGCCCCAGCCGGCTGGTCGGGACCCTGGACTTGGGCGGAGCCTTGCGCTGCGCCATGCTCAGTGTTCCGGCCGCGATAGCTCGGGCGGGTTGGCCAGGTAGCTCCTCACTCGGTCGGGGTGATCCGTGAAGACGCCGTCCAGGTGTATCTCGCGCACCAATCGGTCCAGGGCCTGGTCCAGGGAACCCGCGGCGGGCGGCAGCTCGTCAGCACGCAGCGTGTAGGCGTGCACGAACAGGCCGTGTCCGTGGGCTGCCGCCACCAGGCCGGTTGCCGTCACGGAGCTGTCGGCCCTCAGGTTCACCACCTGCGGCAACCAGGGGCCGATGCCCTGCGCGTACGCGGCAATTTCGGCCAGGCCTTCCGGCGACCGCAGCCGGTCGAAGTCGGTCGGGCTCTCGTTCCAGCTGTTATCCCCGATCAGCTGCACCATCCGGAGTTTGCTGCCGAGCTCTTGGCGCGCCCGGCGCAACGCGGCCTGGTCGAATGATTGCAGCAGGATGTTGTCCCGGGGATCGCGCAAACCGTGGGCCCCGAGCTCGGCCAGGACCGCGGCCATCAGGTCCTTGCCCTCACCGGCGTGCCAGGCGGGGGCCTTGGGTTCGACGTAAAGGCCGACTTCCCGGCCGGTGGAGCGATTGAGGCCCTGGATGAGGGCGATGGCCTCCGCCAGGGTCGGAATCCGGAAAATGGCGGTCTCGACGGGAAAGCGGCCCGGGCGCTCGGCCCGGCCAGACCTGTCGCTGCGCTCGTGCACCCGCAGCGTGCGGATCTCCTCCAGGGTGAAGTCGATCGCGTAGAACCGGCCGTCCTGCCGCTGCCGGCCGCCGAAGCGATCGGCCACGTCGGTCACGTCGTCGAGGTAGAGGTCGTGCAGAAGGATCAGCACATCGTCCCGGGTCAGCACCACGTCCTGCTCGATGTAGTCGGCCTCCATGGCATGGGCCATGGCGGTGGCTTCGAGGGTGTGCTCGGGCAGGTAGCCGGAGGCGCCACGGTGGGCGATCACGACGAATTCATCCATGGTTTCGACTCCGCGGGTTCCGGGCTGGGTCGCGCAGCCGACCAGCCCGATGGCCAGCACGATCCCGCTCAGCGGCCTCACGGTTGCGGGGAGGGACAGGGCCCGGGTGAGCATACACTGACCGAGTCAGCATTGGCGATGATGGCGATAAACGCCGCCGCGCCGAGCACGACCCACAACCATTCCAGGTCATCGCCCGCGTTGCCGGGGCGGCGCACCCGGACCTGGCGGATCCTTTCGTAGGGGATGAATCCGAAGGTCCCCCCGAGTCCCAGCGCGTTGATTTCGCTGACCGTGAACTCGAATTTCTCGTCGTCACGGGTGGTGACCTCGACCCGGTCCCCGCGGCCGATGTCGGCCGGGTTATCCTGGCCCTCCAGGTCCCGTATGCTGACCGTCTGCATGCTGGAGCAGGCGCACAGGGCCAGGGTCAGCAATCCGATCCATACCTTTTTCATGCCCGCATGGTAGCAAGCTGAGCGGGCGGCGGCGATGCCGGGGCGGCTCAGCGGATATAGCCCAGTCTCTCCAGCGTGATCAGGATGCGGTGTGCGGCGAGGTCCGGGCTCAACTCGACGGTGTCGATCATGATTTCGGGATTCTGCGGTTCCTCGTAAGGGTCGTCGATGCCGGTGAAGCCCTTGATCAGCCCGGCGCGTGCCTTGGCATAGAGGCCCTTCCGATCGCGTGCCTCGCAGACATCCAGCGGCGTAGCCACGAATATCTCGATGAAGCCGCCGACGGCGCTGATCATCTCGCGCACCCGGCGCCGCGTTTGCGCATAGGGCGCGATCGGCGCGCAGATCGCGATTCCGCGGTTTTTGGTGATTTCGCTGGCGACGAAACCGATGCGCTGGATATTCAGGTCGCGATGTTCCTTTGAGAAGGTCAGCTCGCTGGAGAGGTTTTTGCGCACGATATCCCCGTCGAGAAGCGTGACCGGGCGCGTGCCGTCCTCCAGCAGTTTGACCATGAGAGCGTTCGCGATGGTGGACTTGCCTGACCCTGAAAGGCCGGTAAAAAACACCGTGAAGCCTTGTTCATGTTTTGGAGGATGCGCCTTGCGCAACTCTTCCACCACCTCGGGAAAAGAAAACCAGTCCGGAATGTCCAGGCCTTCGAGCAACCGCCGGCGGAACTCCGTCGCGGACAGTTCCATAACCGTGTCGCCGGGCTCCACCTCGTCGGAGGGGAGGTATTCGGCCTTGTTTTCCACGTACACCATGGTCTTGAAGGGCACCATCGTGATGTCCAGCTCCGCTTCGTACTCCCGGTAGAGGTCCTGCGCGTCGTAGGGGCCGTAAAACGGCTCGCCGTTGGAGTCATTGCCGGGTCCGGCATGATCGCGGCCGATGATGAGGTGGGTGCAACCGTAATTCTTGCGGATGATCGCATGCCACAGAGCCTCCCGTGGGCCGGCCATGCGCATGGCAAGGTTCAGAAGACTCAGCGTGGTGGTCTGCTCCGGGTACTGGTCCAGCACGTGTTCATAGCAGCGGACCCGGGTGAAATGATCGATGTCCCCCGCTTTGGTCATGCCGACCACGGGGTGGATCAGCAGGTTTGCGTCCGCCTCGCGGGCCGCGCGAAACGTGAGTTCCTGGTGGGCGCGATGCAGCGGATTGCGCGTCTGGAAGGCCACCACCCTGCGCCAGCCCATTTTACGAAAGCGGCCGCGCAGTTCCGAGGGCGAGTCCCGCAGCAGCTTGAAGTCGTAAAACGTGGGCGGCTCGATGCCACGCACCTTGCCGCCGAGGTAGACCGGGCGGGTATGGTGCAGCAGGTAGTCGACCCCGGGATGGGTGTCGTCGGTTGTGCCAAAGACGCGCTGCGCCTCGCGTTTGCGGTCCGGCGTCCAGATATCGGAAATCTCCATGGTCGCGATCAGTACGCCCTCGTGATCGCGCAGCGCGATGGTGCTGCCGCTGTCGATGGAGTCGGCGAACTCTACGCTCACATCGAGCGTCACCGGGATGGGCCAGAGGATGCCGCTCCCGAGTCGCATCTCATCACAGACGCTCTCGTAATCAGCTTCGTCGAGAAACCCGTCGAGCGGCGAGAACGCGCCGTTCAGCAGGAGATCGAGATCACACAGCTGGCGCGGTGCCAGGTCCCAGGACGGGAAGTCGCTCGCCTGTTTCCTCACCTCGTCGGCGATGTGCTCAGGCAGATAAAGTACCTTGAGTTCGCCGCCGTGCGGCTGTTTGAAAGCGCCCATGCTGATGTCCTCTCCGCTATGGCGGCTTATATGGGATCCGGGTTTGCCGGATCAACCCTACCCTGCGACGTGCCTGACGCGGGTCACGCAGCCGCCCGCATCAACCATCCACGTAGCCGAACCGGCCGGTGAAGTGTCGCAACGCCTGCGGCTGCCGGATGAATTTCATGCCGCGCAATTGCTCGCGACGCTCCCAGACTTCCTGCACGACCTCGACCACGTAGTCCATCTGGCTCTGCGTGTACATGCGCCGCGGGATGGCGAGGCGTACCAGGTCCATGTGGGCCGGCTCTTCCTGGCCGCCTGGCCGCAGGCCGAACATCGCCGTGCCGATCTCGCAGCCGCGGATGCCGCCGTGCTTGTAGAGCTCCACCGCCAGGGACTGCCCCGGATACTGCAGTGGCGGAATGTGAGGCAGGAAGCGACGCGCGTCGATGTAGACGGCGTGACCGCCGGCCGGCTTCATGGTCGGCACGCCGACGGCCGAGATGTGCCGCTCCACATAGGCAGTGGATGCGATCCGGTAGTTGAGATAGTCCTCCTGGACCACCTCTTCCAGGCCCGTCGCGATGGCTTCCAGGTCCCGGCCGGCGAGGCCCCCGTAGGTGGAAAAACCCTCGGTCAGGATCAACCGGTTGCGGCACTGCACCGCCCAGTCCTCATTGTTCATGGCCAGCCAGCCGCCGATATTGGCGAGTCCGTCCTTCTTGGCGCTCATCGTGCAGCCGTCGGCGTAGGAGAACATCTCGCGCACGATGTCGATAACCGGCGTGTCCTGGTAACCGGGCTCGCGTTGCCGGATGAACCAGGCATTTTCCGCGAAGCGACAGGCGTCGATGAACAGCGGAATGCCGTGGCGGTCGCAGACCTCGCGCGTCTGGCGGATGTTCTCCATCGACACCGGCTGCCCGCCGTTGCTGTTGCACGTCACGGTGAGCAGGACGAACGGCACGCGCTCGGGCGACGCCTCGAGCAGCGCGGCGAGCCGGTCGACGTCGATGTTGCCCTTGAAGGGACCCGCGTCGGTCGCCGACTGCCCGA
>JBFFUJ010000174.1:0-5560 GCA_041571375.1 Lysobacterales bacterium
AGGAGACAGCCGAGGCCGCAGCTGAAGAGACGGTGGAAGCGGCAGCCGAGCCAGCGGCTGAAGAGACGGTGGAAGCGGCAGCCGAGCCAGCGGCTGAAGAGGCTGTTGAGGAGGCACCGGTGGAGGCTGCGGCCGAGAGCCCGGTGGAGGCGGCTGAGGAAGCCGCAGCCGAAGCAGCGGCTGAAAAGGCTGTTGAGGAGGCCCCCGCAGAGACTGTCGCCGACGCCCCGGTCGCAGCGGCGGAGGACGCTTCCGCTGAAGAACCCGCCGAAGAGGCGGCCGCTGAGCCGGAGGCAGAGGCCGTCGCCGGGGAAAGCGTCGACGAAGCCGCAGAAGACACCGCTGCGGAGACCGACAAGGAAGCCGTGGAGGAAGCGCCTGTGGAAGCCAAGGCAAAAGCCGCCAAGGCTCCGGCCAAGAAAAAGGTGGCCAAGAAGAAGACGGCCAAGAAAAAGGTGGCCAAGAAGGCCGCTGCCAAGAAAAAGGAGGAGTGATACGCGCACGGCGCGTTCGATAGGAGGCCGGTAGCCGCGTGCGGCCCGGCCCTGTAACCGACAGAAGAGAGGAAATTTTCATGGCAGTAACTGCTGCAATGGTGAAAGAACTGCGCGAACGGACCGGCGCAGGGATGATGGAATGCAAGAAAGCACTGGTCGAGACCGGCGGCGACATGGAGTCGGCTGTCGAGTTTCTGCGCAAGTCCGGATTGGCGCAGGCCGACAAGAAGGCCAGCCGGATCGCCGCCGAGGGCAAGATCGCGATGGCGGTGACCGAGGACGGTCACGGGGCGGTCATGGTCGAGGTCAACTGCGAAACCGATTTCGTGGCCAAGGATGCCAGCTTCGGCGCCTTTGCCGAGACCGTGGCGCAGAACGCGCTGGCCGAGGACCCTGCCGACGTAGACGCCCTGATGCAGACCCGGATCGACGGCGCCACCGTCGAGGAGGCCCGCCAGGCCCTGGTTTCCAAGATTGGCGAGAATATCCAGGTGCGCCGGTTCACCCGGGTCTCCAGCGATGATGCGCTCGGTGCCTACGTGCACGGCGGCCGCATCGGCGTGCTGGTCGACCTGTCCGGCGGCGACATGGAACTGGCCCGCGACCTGGCCATGCACGTGGCCGCCATGAACCCCGAGTTCGTCTCGGCCGACGACGTTCCGGCCGACGTCATCGCCCGCGAAAAGGACATCCTCGTCGCCCAGGCGCAGGACAGCGGCAAGCCGCCGGAGATCATCGAGAAAATGGTCGAGGGGCGCTTGCGCAAACACCTCTCGGGCATCACACTGCTCGGGCAACCGTTCGTCAAGGACGGGGATGTCACGGTGGAAAAACTGCTGCAACAGCGCGACGCCCGCGTCAGGGGTTTCAGCCGCATCGCAGTCGGTGAAGGCATCGAGAAGAAGCAGGAGAACTTCGCGGACGAGGTCATGCAACAGGTGACGGGTGGCTGAGGAGGCCTATCAACGCATCCTATTGAAGCTCAGCGGCGAAGCGCTGCTGGGCCAGGAAGACTACGGCATCGATCCGGAGATCATCCAGCGAATCGCGGTCGAGGTCGGTGAAGTCGCCCGGTTAGGCGTCCGGGTCGCCATCGTCATCGGTGGCGGCAACATCTTCCGGGGCGCCGGCCTCGCCAAATCCGGCATCGACCGCGTCACCGGCGACCACATGGGCATGCTGGCCACGGTGATGAATTCCCTGGCGCTCCAGGACGCACTGGAGCGGGTTGGCGCTGAGGCCCGCGTCATGTCGGCCATTTCCGTGCACGACGTCTGCGAAGACTACATCCGGCGCCGGGCCATCCGGCACCTGGAAAAAGGCCGGGTCGTCATCTGTGCCGGCGGCACGGGCAACCCGTTTTTCACCACCGATACCGCCGCCGCCCTGCGCGCCATCGAGATTGACGCCGACATCGTGCTCAAGGCCACCAAGGTGGACGGGGTGTACTCGGCCGACCCGGTACGCGACTCATCGGCAGTCCGCTACGACCGGCTTGGCTACGACCGCGTGATCGAGAGCAAGCTCGGCATCATGGACGCGAACGCCATCGTGCTGTGCCGCGACCAGGGCATGCCGATCCGCGTATTCAATGTCTTCCAAGAGGGAAACCTCGTGCGCATCGTCAAGGGTGAGGCCATTGGCACCCTGGTTTCCTGATTGCCGTCAAACCGCTAGTCAGAGGAGGAACTCATGCTTGCCGACATCAAGAAGGACGCCCGGGTCCGGATGACCAAGAGCCTGGAATCGCTGCGCCATGAACTGGCCAAGATCCGCACCGGCCGCGCACATCCCAGCCTGCTCGAGCACGTGCATGTCGACTACTATGGCAGCGAGGTTCCCATCGGACAGGCCGCCAGCGTGGTCGTCGAAGACGCCCGGACATTGACGGTCACGCCCTGGGACAAATCGATGGTCGGCCCGATCGAGAAGGCCATCCTGACCTCCGACCTGGGCCTCAACCCCAGCACCGCGGGGCAGGTCATCCGCATACCGCTGCCGCCGCTGACCGAGGAGCGCCGGCGGGAACTCGGCAAGGTGGTGCACCACGAGGGTGAAAACGCCAAGATCGCCGTCCGCAACATCCGCCGTGACGCCAATGCCCACATCAAGGAGTTGCTGAAGGAAAAGGAAATCAGCGAGGACGAGGAGCGCAAGGCCGAGTACGAAATTCAGCAGGTCACCGACCTCGCGGTGAAAAGGGTCGACGAGATCGTAGCCGAGAAAGAAAAGGAGCTCCTTGAAATCTGAGGCGGAAATTCCCGGCCACGTCGCCATCGTGATGGACGGCAACGGCCGCTGGGCAAAACGCCGCAAGCGGCCGCGTACATTCGGGCACCAGGCCGGCGTCAAGGCGCTTCGTGCCGTGGTCGAGCACTGCGGCCGTCTCGGCGTGCGCGAGCTGACGGTGTTCGCGTTTTCCAGCGAAAACTGGAACCGGCCGCGCGACGAAGTCAACCGCCTGATGGAACTGTTCATGCGCGCGCTCGACAAGGAGACGCGAGAACTGAACGAGAACAACATCCGGGTGCGCTTTATCGGCGAACTCAGCGCCTTCAGCCCTGAACTCCGCGCCAAGGTCCGCCAGGCAGAGGAGCAGACGTGCAACAATGAGCGCATGACCCTCAACGTGGCCACCAACTACGGCGGGCGCTGGGACATCGTGAACGCGGCGCGTGCAATCGCCCGCGAGGTGTCCAGCGGAACGCTGTCGCCGGAGCAGATCGACGAAGCGCTTTTCGCCACCCACCTGGCCCTGGCCGGCAGCGAGGATCCGGACCTCTTCATCCGCACCGGCGGGGAGATGCGCATGAGCAATTTCCTGCTGTGGCAGTCGGCTTACACCGAGCTCTATTTCACCCCGACGCTTTGGCCCGATTTCGATGCGCAGGCGATGGACGCGGCCATTGCCGCCTATCGCTCCCGCGAACGGCGATTCGGCCTGACCGGTGAGCAGGTGCAGAAGAAGTCAGCCTGAGGACGATTGTCGGTGCTCAAGACCCGGGTCATTACCGCAGCGTTCATCGCACTGACCACGCTGGCGGTGGTGTTCCTGACCCCGCCCTGGCTCTTTCGCCTCCTGGTCGCCCTGCTGCTGCTGGGGGGCTGCTGGGAATTCCGCCGCATTGCCGACCTGCCCGCAGGCCCCGGCTGGGCCCTGGTCGGCGGTCAGGCCGCGATCCTCGGCGCGATGCTCTGGTTCTGGCCGCTGCCGTCGACCGACGCGGTGTGGGTCCTGGCCGCCGGTTGCATCACCTGGCTGCTGATGCTCAGCCGCCTGGCCGTGTTCCGGCCCGGGCGGAAGCCCGACGACGAATACCGCCGGCTCAGCTCCGTCTCAGCCCTCGCCGCGGTGACATTCGGCTGTTTTGCCCTGTGCTGGCTGCGCGACCTGCCCCGCGGGGAAGTCGTGGTGTTCCTGCTGATACTGCTGATCTGGGCCTCGGACGTGGGCGCCTATTTTGCCGGCCGACTGTTCGGACGGCACAAACTGGCCCCCAGGATCAGCCCCAAGAAGACCTGGGAGGGGGTCTACGGGGGCATCGCGCTGGCCGTGGTCGCCGCCTATCTGCTGGCCAATGTGATCGCTGGGCTGGCTCTGCCGCCGCTGGCCCTGGTGGCCATGAGCGTGGTCACCACGCTGTCGTCCGTCGGTGGCGACCTGTTCATCTCCATCCACAAGCGCACCGTCGGGCTGGACGATACGGGCCGGCTGTTTCCGGGGCACGGCGGGGTCCTCGACCGCTATGACAGCCTGCTCGCCGGAGCGCCGTTTTTCGCGCTGGCCTACGGCCTGTTCGCCCAATGACGCGGCAGCGGGTCTGCATACTCGGCGCCACCGGATCCATCGGCGACAGCACGCTGGACGTGATCCGCCGCAACCCCGACCGCTTCGAGGTCCACGCGCTGACCGCCTGCCGCAATGTCGCCAAGCTGGCGGATCAATGTGCCGAGTTTCAGGCCAGGCTCGCGGTCATTGCCGACCCGGCGCGTGAGCGGGAGCTGGTGACGGCGCTGCAGGAGCGGGGGGTCCGCTGCGAGGTGCTGTCGGGGCAGGACGGGCTGACCGCTGCCGCCGGCCTCGAAACGGTGGATGTGGTGATGGCCGCGATCGTCGGCGCCGCCGGTCTGCCGTCGGTGTTCCAGGCGGCCCGGCACGGCAAGCGGATTCTGCTGGCCAACAAGGAATCACTGGTCAGCGCCGGCGAGGTCTTCATGGCCGAAGCCCGCCGCAGCGGGGCGCGGGTCCTGCCGGTGGACTCGGAGCACAACGCCATTTTTCAGGCGCTGCCCCGCGGTTTCGAGGACGGCCTGGACGGCGCCGGCGTGGAAAAGATCATTCTGACGGCATCGGGCGGCCCGTTTCTCGAGCTGCCGGTAGACCAACTGAGCCGGGTGACCCCGGAGCAGGCCTGCCGCCACCCCAACTGGGACATGGGGCGCAAGATCTCCGTCGACTCGGCGACCCTGATGAACAAGGGGCTGGAAGTCATCGAGGCGCGCTGGCTGTTCCACGCCCGCCCGGAGCAGATCGAGGTGCTGATCCACCCGCAGAGCATCGTCCATTCAATGGTGGCCTACCGCGACGGGTCCGTGCTGGCCCAGATGGGCACGCCGGACATGCGCACCCCCATCGCTCATGCCCTGGGCTGGCCGCAGCGTATTGAAGCCGGCGTCGATCGGCTCAATCTTGCACAGATGAATGATTTGTCTTTCCGTGAACCGGATCTGGAGCGCTTTCCCTGCCTCGGTCTGGCCTTCGAGGCCATGCGCCGCGGCGACAGCGCGACCGCCACATTGAACGCCGCGAACGAGATCGCGGTCGAAAGTTGTCTCGACGGCCGGATAGGCTTCGACCGCATTCCGCAGGTGGTGGCGGAAGTGATGGACCGGGCGCCCGTCACGCCGCTGGGCAGCCTGGACGAGGTTCTCGGACAGGACCGCTCGGCCCGGCGCGTCGCCGCGGACTATATCGCTGAACTGTCATGAGTGAGTTTTTTGGATCCATCTGGTGGCTGCTGGTCACGCTGGGCCTGCTGATCACCTTCCACGAGTTCGGCCAC
>JBFFUJ010000175.1:0-5537 GCA_041571375.1 Lysobacterales bacterium
CCGGCTTCGGCTGGCACGTGATCCTCTTGCGCGACATACGGCCATCGGAAGGCATGAGTTTTACCGAGGCACGCGACATCCTGGCGGCGGAATATCGTGCCGAGGCCGACGAACGGCGTTATCTCGAGCAGGCGGACCGGCTGGTGGACATCATCTACGAGGATCCGACGACCCTGTCGGCGGCGGCCGAGGAACTGGGCCTGGAAATCCGGCAGGCCGGACCGTTCGGCCGGCTGGGCGGCGAGGGCATCGCCTCCAATCCTGACGTCGTCAGCGCCGCGTTTTCGGACCTGGTGCTGGCCCAGGGCGCCGTCAGCGACCCGATCGACCTGGGCGAAAACCACATCGTGCTGATCCGCCTGAGGGAGCATATGCCGGAGGCGTTGCTGCCGTTCGAGGAGGTGCGCGAGCAGGTTGCGGAGAGCGTGCGGCGCCAGCGCGCCATGGATGCGGCGGCTGCAGCGGCGCGCGAACTGCTGGCGGCGCTGGAAGAGGGCGCAGAAATCGGCGCGTTGGCCGAGTCCGGCGCGCGTGAGCTGGTCGTGGCCGAGGCCGCCACGCGCAGCAGTGCCGAAATCGACCAAACGCTGCGGCAGCAGGTGTTCCTGATGGAAGCGCCCGTCGAGGGTGGCCGCATCACCCAGGTGGTCGAGTTGCCCGATGGTTACGCGGTGGTGCAGCTGGAGAGTGTGCAGGACGGAAGCCTGACCGAGGACGACGCGCTGCGCAGGCAGGCTTACCAGCGGCGGATCGCTGCGGCCAGTGCCAGCGCCGAAGCTATGGGCTTCCTGCAATTGCTGCGCGCCCAGTCGACGATCGAGATCTACGAGGACCGCCTGTAGGAGGCTGCTCGGAAGCCGGCCGGGGCGCCGGGCGCGCGATTAATCCAGCCCCGTCATGCCGAGGATGTTGTAGCCGGCGTCCACGAAGGTGGTCTCGCCGGTGACCCCGGAGGCGAGGTCGGAACACAGAAAAGCGGCGACATTGCCCACGTCCTTGGGCGTGATCGTGCGTCGCAGCGGGGCTGTTTCCTCTACGTGGTGCAGCATCTTCCGGAAATGCGGGATGCCGGCCGCCGCGAGCGTCTTGATCGGCCCGGCCGAGATGGCGTTCACCCGAATCCCTTTCGGTCCGAGGCTGCGGGCCATGTACCGCATGTTGGCCTCGAGGCTGGCTTTGGCCAGGCCCATCACATTGTATCCGGCGAGCGCCCGCGTGGATCCCAGGTAGGTCAGGGTCAGCATCGCGCCATTGCGTCCGTCCATGAGGGGCAGACCGGCCTTGGCCAGTGCGGCGAAGCTGTAGGAACTGATGTCGTGGGCGATCTGGAAGCCTTCCCGGGTGACGGCGTCCATGTAGTCGCCTTCCAGCTGGTCGCGCGGCGCAAAACCCACCGAGTGCACCAGGATGTCGTAGTAGTCCCAGTGTAGGCCGAGCCCGCTGAACACCGCGGCGATCTCCTCGTCCGAGCCGACGTCGCAGGGCAGGACGATCCTGGAACCTGTCGCCTGGGCGATGCTGTCGACGCGCGGTTTCAGCTTGTTGTTCTGGTAGGTGAAGGCGAGTTCCGCGCCCTGTTCGTGCATGGCCTCGGCGATGCCCCAGGCGATGGAGCGGTTGCTCGCCACGCCGACGATCAGCGCACGTTTTCCTGCTAGAAATCCCATGGCTCTTTCCTGCGACTGTGCGGAGTTGGAGATGCGGGCAGGGTAGCGGAAAACCCGTGATGCGTCATCCCCCTTCGAAGCGATCTGACCCGCAAGGCTGCTCTGCGGCCAGGTCAGTGACTGGAGTATGGCCCGAGCCCGCTCGCTGGCGCGGGCGTTCTACCGTTGGGGAAGAAATTCGAGCCGACGGGCGGCAGGGCGCTCGATGACCTGGCCGTCCCGGTAGACGACCTCGCCGCTGACCACCGTGGCCAGCACCGAGGAACGGAAGGTCTTGCCCTCGAATGGGCTCCAGCCGCACTGGGAGAGCACGCGTTCGCGGGTCACCGGGGTAGGGCGGTCCCCCGCGACCAGAACCAGGTCCGCCCAGTAGCCCTCCCGCAGGTAGCCGCGTTCGACCAGCCGGTATCGGTCGGCCACGTTGTGGGCGGTTTTCAGAACGATGTCCTCGAGGCTGAGGACACCGTCGTGGAAGAGTTCCAGCACCGACAGCAGGGCGTCCTGGACCAGCGGCAGGCCCGACGGTGCTTTCAGATAGTCGCTGAGGGCTTTCTCTTCCTGGGTGTGGGGCGCCTGGTCGGTGGCGATGCTGTCCAGGCGGCCCTCCTTGAGGGCGCGGATCAGCCCAGCGCGGTCCTGCGGTGTCTTGATCGCCGGATTGCACTTGATGCGGTTGCCCAGGCGCGGGTAGTCGTCGCTGTCGAAGTGGAGAAAGTGCACGCAGACTTCCGCGGTCACCAGTTTCCCCGCCAGCGGTCCGGGTTCGAACAGGTCCATTTCGCGCGCTGTCGACAGGTGCAGGACATGCAGCGGCGCCGGGTGTTCGCGGGCCAGGGCGATCGCGGTCTGGGTGGAACGAAAACATGCTTCCGTGCTGCGGATGTTCGGATGTTCGCTGACCGGGATTTCGCGGCCATAGCGCTCGAGCGCCGCCTGCAGGTTCTGCTGGATCAGCGGTGTCGATTCGCAGTGGGTGACGATCAGCGCGCGGGCGTCGCGGAAAATGCCGGCCAGCGTCGACTCGTCGTCAACCAGCATGTTGCCAGTAGATGCGCCCATGAAGATCTTGATACCGCAGGCCGCCCCGGGCTCCAGGGCGCGGATGACGTCGAGATTGTCATTGGCGGCCCCGAGGTAGAAGGCGTAGTTGGCCAGGGACTTGTCCGCGGCCAGCGCATACTTGTCCTCCAGGGCGTCCAGCGTGACCGTGGGGGGCAGGGTATTCGGCATCTCCATGTAGCTGGTGATGCCCCCCGCGACCGCCGCGCGGGATTCCGACCAGATGCCCCCCTTGTGAGTCAGTCCGGGCTCACGGAAGTGCACCTGGTCGTCGATCATCCCCGGCAACAGCCAGGCGCCGTTGGCCTCCAGGACGGCGGCTGACGGGTCGCTTCGGATTTCGCCATCGATGCGTGCAATCCGGCCTTCGCGTACCAGAAGATCTGCTTCAGTGACGCGGCCCTCGTTCACCAGGCGGGCGTTCTTGATCAGTAGCGTCTCGCTCATGGACCTGCATTATCGGCTGCCGGGCCGCCCCCCACAAGCGCATGATTGCTTCGCCGGAATCACGGCACCGGATCGTAGCCGCCATCGCAGAGCGGATGGCAGCGACCGATTCGCTTGATCGCCAGCCAGCTGCCGCGCAGGGCCCCGTGACGATCAATGGCTTCGGCGGCATATTGCGAACAGCTGGGCGTAAAACGGCAATGACTGCCGAGAAAGGGGCTCAGCAAGAGTTGATAGGCACGAATCAGGAATTGCAGCAGCTTGGCCATCTCGGGACGCTGTGGGCATTGCGGAGGAACTCACGTGCCCGAAAACTTGCCGTGGGCCTGAAGTTCGGCTATAACACTGCAGTTTCTTTCTCGGGCGAATTACCCTGTTTTGCAAAATGTATTGAAAACAGGAAGTTAGCGATTTCCCGTGAAATGCTTTTCCAAGGAGTAGCTTAGCACGATGGCATCGGACCGCGTTAAACTGAAAAAAGGATACAAACCCCGCAAGAACGAACCCTATATGGGGCCAAAACAGCTCGAATACTTCCGGCAGAAACTGCTGCACTGGCGGGAGGAACTGATCGAAGAATCCCGCGAGACGATCAGCCACCTGCAGCACGAAGTCAGGGACGTGGGTGACGAAGCCGAACGGGCGACACGCGAGACCGAGAACAGTCTGGAATTGCGCACCCGTGACCGCTACCGCAAACTGCTGCGCAAGATCGACAAGGCCCTGGCCCGGATCGACGAAGGGGATTACGGATACTGCGAGGAGACCGGCGAGGAAATCGGCATTGACCGACTGGAGGCCCGCCCCATAGCAACCCTGTGCCTCGATGCCCAGGAGCGTTGGGAACTGCGGCAACGTCAACTGGGCGACAGCCGCTAGGCGGCCCGGGTGCCCGTCAGCCCTCGCCGGCCCGTGAGCCGGCAGCAAAACGCGAAACCTAATTTCGGTTTTTCGTTAAGGAATCGTTAACAAAATCCGCTGGATTTTGTATCATGGACGAAGATGTTGTACCTGCCCGACCCGGCAGCCCCGCACTGTGATACGGAAGCAGAAGGAGCGTTTCGTGAAAAGAACAATTCTGGTTACATCCCTAACCGCCCTCGGCCTCGCATTTGGCGCAAGCAACGCGCTCGCCGATTTCGACCAACCCTGGCACGTGACCGCCGGAGCCGGTTCGATGGTGCTCGATTCCAACCGCAACACCCGCGAAGACGACGTGTGGCTGTCGGTCGGCTTCGGGCGTTTCCTGAGCCCGAATTTCAGCCTCGATATCGAGTACGACGAGTTCTCCGGCACCTGGCGTGATGCCGGGAGCGTCGTGCCGGGCGCCACCTATGATCAGTGGAAGCTCAGCACCTGGGGCCTGATGGGCCGCTACTATTTCACTGACTGGAACCTTCGCCCGTATCTCGCGTTCGGGGCCGGGCAGACCAAGCACCGCAACGTCAGTGAGGAGGACCGTGCGACCCAGACCAGCCTCGGCCTGGGTATCGAGGGCAAGCTTTCCAAGCATGTCAGCGCGCGGGTTCAGGGTCTGTGGCGCCGCGACTACGATCGCCGCGGCAGTATCCAGGAGTACACCGATTTCGACGACTTTATCTGGAACGTCGGCGTCAGCATCAACTTCGGTGGCAAGGAACCGCCTCCGCCGCCGCCACCGCCGCCGCCGCCACCGCCACCCCCGCCGCCAAATCCGGATCTTGACGGCGACGGCGTGCCGAACGAGCGCGACAAGTGCCCGAACACGCGGCCCGGTGCCGTGGTCGACCTGGACGGCTGCGAAGTCGAGGCGGTCATCGAGCTCGGCGGCGTGTATTTCGACTTCGACAAGGCCACGATCAAGCCTGAGGGCAAGGTCGTTCTGACCGAAGCGGCGGCACTGCTGCAGAAGCACGAGCGGGTGGTTGTCGAAGTGGCCGGTCATACCGACAGCACCGGCAGCGAGGAGTACAACCAGGGACTGTCCGAGCGCCGCGCCAACGCGGTCAAGGACTACCTGACGGCCCAGGGCGTGACAGCCAGCCGCCTCAGTGCACGCGGTTACGGCGAGAGCCAGCCCGTGGCCAGCAACGATACGAAGGAAGGACGTGCAGAGAACCGTCGCGTCGAGCTGATCGTGCTCGACCGCTAGGACGGTCTCCTCTCGGATGAGGGAAAAGCCCCGCTTCGGCGGGGCTTTTTTATGGGCCTGACGGTGTTGGGTTTATTCGGGCCCTGGCTGGTTCAGCCACGCCTGGACTCGAGCTTTCCTCAGCCCATAGCTTCGGTTATGAACTTCAGCCCAGCCCACGGTCCAGCCGCGCCTGTCCTGCGCCATCATCCGGGATGCCGGGGCCATTTACGGGCTGCCCGCAATTGAATACC
>JBFFUJ010000176.1:0-5482 GCA_041571375.1 Lysobacterales bacterium
GTAATCGCTGTGGTTGATGTCCGGGCAATGTTTCTTCACATAGTCCCGCGCCAGCTGGGTGAACTGTTCCCTCTGGCTCTCGTGGACAAACACGTAATCGACGTTGGTGCAGATCTGGCCGGCATTGAATTGCTTGACGAACATGATCCGATCGACCGCCGTGGCCAGTGGGTAATCGGGGTCGATAACGGCGGGGCACTTGCCGCCCAGTTCGAGTACCACGGGAGTCAGGTTTTTCGCCGCCGAGGCCATCACGGCGCGGCCAGTCTGGCCGGAACCGGTGAACATGATCAGGTCGAACGGGATCTGCGAAAACTCGATGCCCACGCCGCCGGTTTCTTCGAACCAGCTGAGCTTCTCTTCCGGGAAATAGCGAGCGGAAAGTTCCCGCAGCAGCCGTGACAGGGCGATGGAGTTCTCGGACATCTTGACCATGGCGCGGTTACCGGCCGCGAACGCAAAAGCCAGCGGCAAAAACGACAGGTTGACCGGAAAATTCCATGGAACAATGATGCCGACCACGCCCAGCGGCTGCGGTATGACGCGATTCCTGGCGCCCGGGTAGAGCGTCACGTCGACGTGCCGCTTTTGCGGCTTCATCCACTTGCCGAGGTGCTTGATCGTGTCATTGATGCCGTCGCTGACGGCGATGATCTCCGCGAACAGGCTCTCGTGCCGCGAGCGGTTGCCGTAGTCCAGGTTGATCGCGTCGATCAACGCGTCGCGGTTTTCGACCAGCATGTTCTTTAGAGCGAGCAGATCCTGCTTGCGCTGCGCTCGGTCCGGCACGGGTTCAGCCAGGTAGGACTCGCGCTGTTTCTGGAAACAGGCCCGGAGCATGTCCGCAATCTCGGTTTGCGTGCTCTGCGGCTGGCTGGACGCAGCGGGATCGATGACTTCGACGGCTTGGTTCATGGCTTGTCCCTGCTGTGACGCAGTGTAAGGGTTGACTCAACACTTGATTCTAACCGATTTGACCTGACGTGGGTCTGCCGCAGGCCGCTTGGGCATTTATCAATCCAGTGGTCCATGTCAGGATAAGGTTGCCGGCTCACAAAGCCTTGGCGGGCCGGGAACAAGCTCCGAAGGGCAGGGCAATGGAACTCATACCAGGCAAACCACTGTCGGCCAACGCGCTGTACACGCGCTGCGATGCCGCCGCGCTGGGTTTCGACAGCACGGCCGAACTCGAGGATCTGGTCGAAATACCGGGCCAGGACCGGGCGCTCGAGGCCATCCGATTCGCCACCGAGATCGATGTCGATGGGCATAACGTCTATGTGCTGGGGCCGCCCGGTAGCGGTCGTCACGTGTTCGTGCGCCGCTTCCTCGAGCAGAAAGCGGCCGAGCGTCCCGTGCCGCAGGACTGGTGCTACGTCTACAATTTCGACGACCCGCGCCAGCCACGGGCCCTCGCCTTGCCGTCGGGCCGCAGCAAGGAGTTGCGCATCGATGTCGAACAGGTGATCGCGGATGCGCAGACGGCGCTGCCGGCGGCTTTCGAGAGCGAAGACTTCCAGTCTCAGCGGGAATCCATCACCGAGGAGTTCAAGGATGCCCAGGAGCAGGCGTTCAAGGAAGTCGAAGAAGAAGCCAAGGCCCAGGACATTGGGGTGATCCAGACACCCACCGGTATTGCCTTCGTCCCGGTGCGCAAGGGTGACGCGCTCGGCACCGAGGAATTCAAGAAACTGCCCGAAAAGGAGCAGCAGAAATTCCATGACGACATAGCGCAGCTGACCAAGCGGCTGCAGCAGGTCATGCGCTCGACGCCGAAACGCGCGCGGGAAATGCGCCAGAAAGTGCGCAAGCTGGAGCGCGACGTGGCCAGTATGGCCGTCAGCGGCTTGCTCGATGAACTCCTGCAGAAATACCAGGATGTACCTGCGGTGGTGGAACACCTCGGGAGCATGCAAAACGATATCGTCGAGAACGTCCGCCTGTTCCTGCGCCCGGCCGAGGGCCCGGAAGTGCCCGCCCCGATCCAGCAGGTCATGGAGTCCAAGGAATCCGCGGCCATGCGCCGTTATTCCATTAATGTGCTGGTCGATCGCAGTGAAGAGCAGGGCGCTCCGGTCGTGGTCGCGGACAAACCCAGTTTTGCCGACCTGATCGGGCGCATCGAGCACGAATCAGAATTCGGTTCGCTGGTGACTAATTTCAGCCTGATCCGGGCAGGTGCTCTGCACCGGGCCAATGGCGGCTTCCTGGTGCTGGATGTCGAGAAGCTGCTCACCTACCCGCAGGCCTGGGATGGCCTCAAGCGCGTGTTGAAGTCGCGCGAACTGCGGATCCGGTCACTGGCCGACGATATTGGCTTGATCAGTACCGTTTCGCTGGAGCCGGAACCGATTCCGGCAGACATCAAGGTGGTGATGGTAGGTCAGCGCATTTACTACTATCTGCTCGAGCAATACGATCCCGAATTCTCCGAGCTGTTCAAGGTTGCGGCCGACTTCGAGGACCAGCTCACACGTGATGCCAACAACCAGTTGGGCGTTGTCCGCTGGCTGGCTACGACCATCCGGCGCGAGGGCCTGCGGCACATGAACAGCTCGGGGGCGGCCCGCCTGCTGGAGGAGAGCGCGCGGCAGGTGGGTGACAGTGAGCGCCTGTCCACCGATATTCGGCGGGCTTCCGATCTGTTGCGGGAGGCTCATTACTGGGCAGGGCGGCGCGGCAGCGAGCTGATCGGTGCCGAAGAAGTGCAGCTGGCCATCGATAGCCGTATTCGCCGTGGTAGTCGCGTGCGTGACCGCATGCAGGAAGAGCTCCTCCGCGAAACCTTTGTGGTCGAAACCGAGGGTGAGCGCACCGGTCAGGTCAACGGCCTGGCGGTACTGCAGCTTGGCGAGGTCGCCTTCGGCCGGCCGCAGCGCATTACGGCGACCGTAACGCTGGGCTCGGGCGAGGTGATCGACATTGAGCGCGAGGTCAAATTGGGTGGCCCGCTGCACTCCAAGGGCGTGTTGATCCTGTCGGGCTTTCTCAGCTCGTATTACCTCACGGACCGGCCCCTGTCATTGTCCGCCAGCCTGGTGTTCGAGCAATCCTATGGTGGCGTCGATGGCGACAGCGCTTCGGCTGCCGAGCTCTGCGCTCTGGTCTCGGCGCTGGCCCGGGTGCCATTGAAGCAGTCCCTGTCGATTACCGGTTCGGTGGATCAGCATGGCCGGATTCAGGCGATCGGCGGCGTCAACGAAAAAATCGAGGGCTTCTTCGACCTGTGCCAGAGACGCGGCTTGAGTGGTGAGCAGGGCGTGCTGATCCCCCAGGCCAATGTCAAGCATCTGATGTTGCGCAGCGACGTGATAGCGGCAGTCGAGGCCGGGCGCTTCCAGGTTTATCCGGTCAGCCACGTGGACCAGGCTTTGACTTTGCTCACAGCCTTGCCAGCCGGTGAGCGCGATGACCAGGGTGAATTCCCCGAAGGCAGCCTGAACCGCCGAATCTGTGAGCGCCTGGCCGAGTTGGCCGATCAGCGACGCTCATTCTCCAACAAGTCCGGAAGCGGCAGCGCGTCCAACGACGAGGGCGAGAACCATGGCGGCGAAACCACCTGAGAAATTGCCCCGTCGCGTGGCCATCATCCTGGGCACCGGAGGCTCTGGCCGTAAGCTATTGGAACTGGTCCTACCCCTGTTGACACGCGACCGTGAGATCGAGATGCAGGGCGTCTTCCTCGAGGAGGCAGAGGTGCAGCATGCGGCCGAATTGCCCTTCGTCAAGGAGTTGTGCCGCGTCACTTTCAGTGTGCGCGAATTCACCAGTGACCAGTTCGAGCGATCACTCGCCCTGCGCATGCGCACCGCGCAGCGGGCGCTTGCGGTGCTGGCACGACGCACCGGCGTCGTCCACTCGTTCCGCAATATTCGCGGGCCGGCCGTTCGATTGTTGCGTGAGACCGCCACCGTCTCGGATATCACCGTGTTCGAACCGGCTCGCCGGCTCGGTGCGACGGTGTCGGAGCCCCTGCGGGGGCAAAGTCGTCGGTCCAAGGTCGTCGTGGCGATAGGTGACCTGGCTGGAGGCCGGCCGGCGTTGCTGGCAGCCGGGCACCTGGCAGATGGCAGACCGGGCAGGATTTGCGTGCTGGTTACGGGTGAGGCCTCGCAAGACCTGCATGCCGTCAACCGGCTGTGCGAGGAAACGCTGGACGGGCGTCCGGGCAGCTTGAGGCGGCTTG
The DNA here is from genome assembly GCA_041571375.1 of Lysobacterales bacterium. Taxonomy (GTDB): domain Bacteria; phylum Pseudomonadota; class Gammaproteobacteria; order Xanthomonadales; family SZUA-36; genus CALKKN01. The sequence continues at coordinate 4,187 of JBFFUJ010000176.1, forward strand.
CACCCGCGGGTGATGTTGCGTCCCTGATCGACGCGGCACATGCAGAGGGGGCGGCGCTTTTTGTGATTGCAGCGACGGATGAACTGCTGGAGCCAGCCACCCTGCAACTGCTGCGGGAACGCTTGCGCTGCCCGATCTGCCTGGTGCGTCAATGGCAGCCTGGCAACCCGGCTGCGTAGTCGCGTCCCGCGGCGCCACGCCGAAGCCTGGCCGGATTCATGGATGCCGCCGAGTTGACTGCCGCAGCAGCCAGCAGGGCGGCTGCGCATAATGCCATCGTCATTTTCATGGATATTCTCTCCTGTTGAGCGAGCCCGATTTCGCAGTTTTGCGAAGCTTGTGAACAGCTGAGGCCCATGTATTGACCTGCGTCAGTAAGTTCCGGACAGCAGCCGGGGGGCGCCGTCGCGCGAGGACTTCACACGGAGCGGCGAATTCCCTATGCTGTCTGTCATTCACGCCGGAGCCCCCGATGAAACACGTTCCCATCGTTCTGACTGTCGTCGCCGACGACCACCCCGGAATCGTCGAGGATCTGTCCGATGCGCTGGCCACGCATGACGGCAACTGGACCGAAAGCAGCATGATGACGTTGGCTGGCAAATTCGCCGGAATCCTGCTGGCCGAGGTGCCCGAGGCAAGGGCCGATTCCTTTCTTCGGGTACTTGACTCGCTCGAGGCGGGAGGTTTGCAGATCGTCGCGCAGCGATCCGATTCGCCTGCCCATCCGCCGGGCGGCAAGGAATACTCGATCGAGCTGGTTGGGCAGGACCATCCCGGCATCGTGCATGACATCACCGAGGTCCTGGCAGGACTCGGGATCAACGTGGTGGAACTCGAAACAACCGTGCAAAGTGCCTCGATGTCCGGAGAAACGCTGTTCATCGCACATGCTCGCATCCTCGTGCCGGAAGACGTAGCGCCAGAGCGGCTGCGCCAGGAAATGGAGCAACTGGCCAACGAGCTGATGGTCGATATTGAGCTGGAAGACTGAGTTGCGGCCAACACTCAATGTTATCGGCGAGGAACTGATCGTCCGAATCCTCGACGAAGCCAAGCGTATTCTGGCCGAGACCGGCATGGAAATCCGTGGTCCGGAGATGCGGCAGCGCCTGCTCGATCTGGGCCTGAACACCGACGCCGGCGGCCGGCGCATCCTGTTCCCGCCCGATGTCGTCGAACGGGCCGTGCAGAATGCTCCGTCGACCTTCACGCTGTACGACCGCGACGGTGAGCCACACGCCGAGCTCGGTGGCTGGAACGTCAATTTCGTGCCTGGCTCCAGTGGGCTGAAGA
>JBFFUJ010000177.1:0-5475 GCA_041571375.1 Lysobacterales bacterium
ATGGTCCTGAGCGTCGTCATGCTGGCCACCCGCGGGCTGAACTTCGGGCTGGATTTCACCCGTGAGAACGTCGGCAATCGCATGGCCGTGGTGTACATCGAGCAGAAGCCGGGCGGACGCAAGACCGAGGAGGTGATCAGCGTCGCGGTGGTGCGCGAGCCGTTCGGCAAGCGCTTCCAGACCACCGGCATCGACTCCATGGCCGAGGCCAGCCAGTTGGCGCTGTTACTGCGCGCCGGCGCTTTGGCGGCGCCGATGGAAATCGTCGAGGAGCGCACCGTGCGTCCCAGCCTCGGCCGCGACAACGTCGAACAGGGCTTCAAGTCGGTGGTGATCGGCTTCGTGCTGGTGCTGATATTCATGGCGGCGTATTACCGGGTGTTCGGTCTGGTGGCGGACATGGCGCTGTTCGCGAACCTGGTGCTGATCGTGTCCCTGCTGTCGATGCTGGGTGCGACGCTGACCATGCCGGGCATCGCCGGAATCGTCCTCACGGTGGGTATGGCGGTCGATGCGAACGTGCTGATTTACGAGCGCATCCGCGAAGAACTGCGCAACGGAAATACCCCGCAGGCCAGCATACGCGCAGGCTATGACAAAGCCTTCTCGACCATCGCGGACGCCAACATCACGACGCTGATCGCGGCGTTCGTTCTGTTCCTGTTCGGCACCGGTCCGATCAAGGGCTTTGCCGTGACGTTGTCCCTGGGCATCGTGACCTCGATGTTCACGGCGATCATGGGAACCCGGGCGGTCATCAACCTGATCTACGGCGGCCGGAAGCGCGTCGCGAAGCTGGCGATCTGAGGTCCAGGCATGAAAATACTCAAGCAGAAAACCAACCTCGACTTCATGGGCAAGCGCGGGCTCGCTTTTGTCGTCTCGCTATTACTGATGGTCCTGAGCGTCGTCATGCTGGCCACCCGCGGGCTGAACTTCGGGCTGGATTTCACGGGCGGCACTCTGATCGAAGTCAGTTTCCCCGACGATGCCGACACCGAGCTGGTGCGGTCCAACCTGCGAAGTGCAGGGCTCGAAGACGCCGTGGTGCAGACCTTCGGTGTGGCCTCCGATATCGTGGTCCGCGTGCCGCCGCGCAGCGAGGAAGAGAGCAATGCCGAAATCTCGACCCTGGTACTGCAGGCCCTGCAGGAAGGGGTGCAGGGCGAAGTGACGATGCGCCGCGTGGAATTCGTGGGGCCGCAGGTCGGCGAGGAACTGGCGGAGCAGGGTATCCTGGCCGTGGTCTACGCGCTGATCGGCATCTTCCTCTACGTGATGGTGCGTTTCCAGTGGCGTTTCTCCGCTGGCGCGGTGGCGGCCCTGGTGCATGACGTGCTGATCACCATGGGGGTCATCTCCGTGCTGCAGGTGGAGTTCGACCTGACCGTCGTGGCGGCACTGCTGGCGGTCATCGGGTACTCGCTCAATGACACCATCGTGGTGTTCGACCGTATCCGTGAGAATTTCCCACGCTTGCGCAAGAGCACCCCCATCGAGGTGATCAACCGCTCGATCAACGAGATGCTGGCGCGTACCCTGATGACCTCCGGGACGACGCTGCTGGTGCTGATGGCGCTGTTCATATTCGGCGGCGAAATCATCCATGCCTTCGCGTTCACGCTGATCATCGGTATCGTCGTGGGTACCTATTCTTCGATCTACGTCGCGAGCTCGGCGCTGCTGCAGCTGGGTGTCAGCAAGTACGACCTGTTGCAGGTGGAGAAGGAGGGCGCGGGAACCGCGGCCGACTCACAGCCCTGATGGGGGCTGCAAGCGCTCGGTCATCCGTGGCGGGCAAGCCGCAGGCGGCCGCTGCCTTACGGTGAGGTCACGCCGGCGCGTGCCGGCTTATCCCACTTCGACGCAATGATCTGGCGCAGCGGCGTCATCACGCGGTACGGCGCAGCGATGATCGAGCCGGCTTCCTCGACACCGTCGTTGCCCGCGAAATCGAGGACCACGCCGCCGGCCTCGCGGACGATCAGCGTGCCGGCCGCCACGTCCCAGGCGTGCAGCCCGATCTCGAAATAACCGTCCAGCCGGCCGGCGGCAACCCAGGCCAGGTCGAGGCTCGCGGTGCCTGCGCGTCTGAAATCCTCTACGCTGCGCAGCACGGCCTGGAAGACGCGCGAGTACTGCGGCAGCAGTTTGGGTTGCCGGAACGGGAAGGCCGTGGCGAGAATGGCGCCGTCGAGGCTCCTGCGATCCGATACGCGGATCCTTTTCTGATTCAGGGCAGCGCCCGAGCCGCGACTGGCCGTGAACAATTCATCCCGGATCGGATCGTACACGACCGCGTGCTCGGTCCGGCCCTTGTTCTGATAGGCGATCGAAACGGCGAAATGCGGGATGCCGTGGAGGAAGTTGCTGGTGCCGTCCAGCGGATCGACGACCCAGACCGATTCGCTGTCCCCGGAAGGCCCGGACTCCTCGCACAGAAACGCATGATCCGGGTAGAACCGTCTGATTTCCCGTACAATCTCGGCTTCACAGGCCCGATCGACCTCGCTGACGTAGTCGTGGCGGGCTTTTCGCTCCACTGGCACGGAGTCCACGCGCTGCAGCTGCCGGCGCATGATCGTGCCGGCGGCGTGCGCGGCTTCGACGGCCACATTGAGCAGGGGATGCGTCATGTCAGATGGTCCGGGAAAGGCGGCTCAGGATACCAGAAGCGCATCCCTTATGGCAGCGGATGAGGCGCGCGCCGTAAGCGATCGTCTGGCGCGAATCCGGATCGTGCTCATCAACACCACGCATCCGGGAAACATCGGCGCCACGGCCCGGGCCATGAAGGTCATGGGACTCACTTCGTTGCACCTGGTCACTCCGAAACGGTATCCCGATGCCGACGCGACTGCCCGTGCCTCGGGCGCCGACGACCTGCTGCAGCACGCGCAGGTCCATGGGAGCCTGGAAGATGCGTTGGCGGGGTGCAGCCTCGTGCTCGGCACCAGCGCCCGCCTGCGCAGCCTGCCCATGCCGCTGCTGGATGCCCGCCGCGCAGCGGAGCAGGCCCTGGTGGAGTCGGCCGGCCACGAGGTCGCCCTGCTGTTCGGGCGTGAGCGCTATGGCCTGACCAATGAGGAGATGCAGCGCTGCCATTTCCTCGTCAACATCCCCTCCAATCCCGCTTACTCCTCGTTGAACATCGCCCAGGCCGTGCAGATCCTCGCCTACGAGCTGCGCGTTGCGGCCATGGGTTATGCCGGGATTTCCGTGCCGCCTCCGGACTGGGAGCCGGTGGACGCGGAGCAAATGGAACGGCTGTTCGAACACCTCGAGCAGACCCTGCTCGACATCCGCTTTCTCAACCCCCGCCAACCCAGGCGGTTGATGGCCCGGTTGCGCCGGCTATTCAACCGCGCGCGGCCTGATCAAAATGAAATCAATATCTTAAGAGGTATTCTTACAGCAACACAAGAAGCTTGCAGCCAACAGGAGGACGGTGAATGAGCGACCTGACCGAAGCGGTCCGGAGCTGGAAGAGGGGCGGATCCGCTTTCCAGGCGGATGGGGTCGAGATCCATTACCGCGTCGCCGGTGACGCCCGTGGCCCGTTGCCGTGGCGCGTCTGCTTTCACGGTTTCCCGACCAGCAGCTGGGACTGGCATCTTCTGCTGCCGCACCTTTCCCAGGGCTACCGCGTGTTGGTTTTCGACTTTCCGGGCTATGGCCTGTCGGGCAAACCGCCGGAACGGGACTATGCACTGGGCCGGCAGCTGGATGCCACCGAGGCGCTGTTGCACCATCTGCACATCGATCGCTTCGATCTGATCGCACACGACATGGGCAACAGCGTGGCCTGCGAGCTGCTGCGGCGACGTGACCAGGGCGGCTATCCGTTCGAATTGCAGTCATTGACCCTGTTGAACGGTGGCATCTACATGGACCTGCACCGGGCCCTGCTGACCCAGAGGATGTTGCGGACGCCTTTGCTGGGTGCGGCGACCGCACGCCTGAGCAGCTGGCGGCTGTTCCGCCTGCAGTATCCCACGGTCTATGCCGACCCCTCCCAGTTCGACGAGGAGCACTATCGCTCCCAGTGGTCCCTGATGCTTCACAACGACGGGCGGCGCGTGTTGCACAAAATCGCGGGCTACATGCGCGAGCGGGTCCGCATGGCCGAACAGTGGACGGGGCCGTTGGAGCGCCTTGATCTGCCGCTCCGCATCATCTGGGGCGACCGTGACCCGATCGCTGTTTATGCGATTGCGGAGCGTCTTTGCGAACGAAACCCGCGGGCTCGCCTGCTCACGCTGGAAGGCGTCGGCCACTATCCCCAGCTGGAGGCGCCGCAGCGGGTGGCGCGGGCGCTGCAAGCGGATTAGAAGCGGTTTCGGGAGATGGCCCGAGCGGCGATCGGAGCGCCGCGCGAGTCAGCGACCGATCGAATCGAGATAATCCGGTGCCGCGATCCCCTCGGGCATGTCCGGCGCCGGCTCGGCGGGCCCGGCCTGCTGCGACAACGGTACGACGCCCGCCCAGATGGGCACGTCTCGCTCATTGGCCGGGTCGTCCGGCGGCCCGGCGCTGGTCTTGATGCTGAAGCGCTCGATGGGCAGGGCCAGCAGCATCGTGGCGTTCAGTTCCTTGCGCGTCGAGGGCCTGAGCTCTGCCAGGCGACCGGGCAGCAGGTGCTCGGTCAGGATATCGAGCCCGCGTACTTTCGCCGCAGGTTCGGTCACCGCGCAAGCCGAACCGAAAACCATCACCGAGCGATAATTCATGGAGGAGTGGAATGCCGAGCGTGCCAGCACCAGGCCGTCCAGGTGGGTGACGGTGACGCAGCAGGGCGCGCCGCTGGCCAGGTGCTTCATCAGGCGACTGGCGACCGATCCATGCAGCAGGAGGTCGCGGCCGTCGCGTGCGACCGCCATCGGCACGACGTAGGGATGGTCCTTCATGGTAAAACCCACGTGGCAGATCCACGCGTCATCGATGATCGAGCAGGCCAGCTGAAAGTCCTTGCTGCCCTGCTCAGGCAGCCTTCGGAGTCGGGTATCGGGCCTGGTTGACATGTTGACGCTCCATGGTGTGGGTTAGAATCCGGGCATGTCGTTCGCCAGCCCATTCTAGCCGCAGTGGTTCGATCCGAAAAAGATCAGCTCCGTAGCGGCCCGGATTTCGATCGCTGGGTCAGGAATGTCTGGCAGGTCGTCGAAGACATTCCGCCCGGTCACGTGTTGACCTATGGCGAGGTGGCCCGGCTCGCGGGCATGAGACGCGCGGCGCGCCGCGTGGGTCAGGCCATGCGGCGGGCGCCCAGGAACCGAAAACTCCCCTGGCATCGGGTCGTCAATGCGCAGGGCAGGATCTCTTTCCCCGCGGACAGCCAGGGCTACAGACGCCAGAAGCAGCGGCTTCAGGATGAGGGCGTGGTGTTCATCGACGGCCGGATCGATCTCGAACGCTACGGCTACCGCGGAGCGCTGGACACGCTGTTGTGGAGCGAACCGCTGTGACGGCAGAATG
>JBFFUJ010000178.1:0-5472 GCA_041571375.1 Lysobacterales bacterium
GTCGGCACCGCCGCGACGCTTGGCGTGGGCCGGATGTGGGTGCTGCAGTGGGTCGCCAGCGGCCGCAGCCGGTCGACCAGCGCCAGGTCGTTCAGGAACACGCGGTATTCGTCTGCACTGTCGTGCCAGCGTCTGCGGAAGTCGCCCTCCGGGAACCGTGTCCCCTCGTGGAACTTGCCGGCGAGAATGCCCATGGCCAGTGCGCCGCGCACGATCACCCCGATTCCGTTCTCCTGGCAGTAAGGCAGGATGTCCTGCTCCGCGGTCCGGTTCAGGATGCTGTAGTCGACCTGCAGGCTCGAGCAGCCGCCGTCGGTGTTGAAGGCCTGCAGGTAATCGAAATCGCTCGTGCTGACGCCGTAGGCCCGCACCTTGCCTTCCCGCTGCAGGCGTCGAAATCCCTCCAGCAGGATTTCCATGGTCGGGTCACGGAAGTCAATGTGGCTCTGGATCAGGTCCACATAGTCGGTCTGCAGGCGCTGCAGATTGCTTTCCACACCGGCGGTCAGTTTCTCGACCGTTGTGTAGGCCGACGATTGGGTCTCGTCGCTGAAACCCTGCCAGCCGATTTTCGTCGCCACGACGAACTGCTCCCGGCGACCCTGCATGGCCTTGCCCAGCAATTCCTCGCTGTGCCCGCCGCCGTAGACGTCCGCGGTATCGAAGAAGTTGACCCCGCGCTCCAGCGCCAGGTCGATGGCGTCGAGGACGACGCCGTCATCCGTCGGGCCCCAGAAATCGCCGCCGGCCGCCCACAGGCCAAACCCCACCTCGGACACTTCGATGCCGCTCTTGCCGAGGACACGTCTTTTGACCATGTTCTGCTCCTCAATCATTCGCCAGAGTCATTTCAATCCTGTGCTTCCTGCGCGCAAGGCCGGCATTCACTGCCGGTACTCGTGCTGCACCCAGTCGACTTCCAGAACCCACTCGCCCTCCATGGGCGCCGCGGAGTGCTTCGCAAAATTGAGTATCGCGAACATGGGTTCCGGCAGGTCGTCGCCGCCCCCCGGAATCCGGTGGGTCTCGACACCGTCCAGGCGGAAGACCAGGTCCGCGCCCTGCCACTCGACCGAGTACTCGTGGAACTCATCCAGATCCGTGTTGACAATTTTCTGCGGGGTCTCCCAGTCGCCGCCGCCGCAATAGCCCAGGCTCCTGATCATGCGCGAGGCATAGCGCCCCGGCCCGCCGCTGCCGTGGTGCTCGAAGATGTCAACCTCCCCCGATCCGGTCATCGGCCAGCATATGTTCTCGTCCGGTTCCTGTACCGGCGGTTCGTTGTTGCGGGCGCCCAGCAGCCACCACGCCGGGAACATGCCGTCCTGCCCGTTCTCACGGGTTCTCAGGCGTGCCGTCCACCTGCCGCCCCGGAATTCCCGGCGGTTCTTCGATGCGATCCGCCCGGCGACGTAGCGTGTGTCGGGATGCTGATTGCCCTCCTTGCTGACGTTGTCGCAGGGCAGCGCCCGGCCCAGGTCCACGACCCGGAGCTTCAGCGTTCCGCCGCTGACTTCCCGCGTACCGTACTGACCGTCACGCACGTAACACTGGTCTTCATCGTTGACCCATAAAATCTGGTCCTGCCAGTTGGCGGGGTCGAACGACTCGAAATCGTCGCGGAAATCCACGCGCCATTCCGGGGCGTGGCCCTGATGCGGATCGGCAGCGGCAGATGCACCGGCCAGGCCGAGCAACGACATCGCAAAAATGCAGGCACAGGTTTTCATTCGCTCTCCTCATCGTTCCACGCCGAGCGTAGGCGCCGCAACCCTGTCTCGCCCGGCTCAGCAACTCTCCGGGCCCCCGCCGGGTCGCGACCGGGTCTTACCAGGGATGCCCGACCTGGATGTACCAGTTCCACTCCTCCGGCCCCCGCGCAATGTCCAGGCCGAGCCAGACATTATGGGCCTGGAACACGTTGTAGCGGACTCCAAGACCGAAATTGTAGATGCTGCCGGGGTTGTCGAACAAAGGCACGTCATCGCTCGTGTGACCCAGGCCGCCGAAGACGGAGGCTTCCCAGCGCGGCGCCAGCAGGTAGCGCCACTCGAGCTCCAGCGCCCCGGCGACGCGGTTCTGGTAGCGTAATGCCGGAATCCCGCGCAGCGAGACCCAGGGATAGCCGAAGAACGGCGGCCGACCGTCCACGCCGGAGATGTCGAGACGCAACCCCAGAGTCGACTTCCCGCTGAGCGGGTGAAAGGACAATGCCCTGGCCTCCCAGGACCAGTACTCGAAGCTGCCGCCGATCGCCTCGTCGTAACGCCAGAGGCTCAATTCCAGCAGTTGCCCGGAGGTCGGGTGCATCGCGCTGTCCCGCGATTCGTACAGCAGCTTTGCCGAGAGGCCGACATTACTGAAATGGAGCGCGAAGCGGTCATCCCCGACAGGCCCCGGCAAACCTGTTCCGAATCGGTTGTCTGCGTCGAGGTAGGCCAATGCGCCGCCGAGCATCCAATCGCTCCGCCCGAGCCGGATTTTCAGATCCTGGTACACCATGGCCGCCTCCATGCTGAAGGCCAGCGGACGGTTCTGCAGGTAGATGGTCGAATTGACCCGCGCCGCGCCGAGCGCCCCCGCGTAGCGGATGGAGTCCTCGCGCCAATTGTTGGCATGGGCCAGGGCGGCGAACCAGGTGTCGTTCGTCGTGTATCCGGCAGCTATTGCGGTGACGACCGGCGGCGCATCCCGGGCAGCCGGTATTTCCGCGATCGAATCGGGGGTGCCGAGGAGTGTATCCGCGCGCTTGCCTTGCTTGACCGGATGGAACAGCGCCAGCGCCACGCCCAGCCCTTCGCCGATCGCGGGCTCGGTGATCAGTATCGGGATCGGCAGCAGCCGATAACGTTGCTCGTCCTCGACCTCCCTTTCTACAGCGTCGTCTGCCGGCCGCGGCTCGTTGTTCCGTTTCGCTGCGGCACCTGAGTCGGAATGCGGATTTTCGATGGGCTCCGGCGGGACTGCGAACAATGCACCGCTCGTCGACAAAAACATCAGAAGGGCTGTGAGCGCGACTCTGCTCACCTAAACAGCTGGTCCCACTCGTCTTTGTCCAGGGTCGCACGAAGCTCTTCGCGGAGCGGCAGCAGGCGGTCTTCGGCCTCCCGGAACTCTTCGCGTTGCCGCAGCATCAGCTGCTGGAACTCCGCCCTGGTCGACTCGTGCCCGGAGATCAGGTCCATCAGCTCCCGGGCATACCCCCGGAGCTCGTCCGTCGCCGGCTCGGCGATGGCCTCCCACTGTTCAAGAACCCGGTAAACCTGCGCCTGCCGCTCAGCTTCGAGTTGCAATGCGGAGACCTCCTTCCGAATCGACTTGATGGATTTACCGCTGACGAACACGCCCGTGGCGACACCGGAACCGAGAAACAGCGTGCCGAGGATGATCAGCATGAGCTGGCCGCGCTGGCGCTGGCGAAGCTTCACCGCTTTTTCCCCACCGTCGTGTTGAGCAGGGATTCGATGATTTTCGCCTCCTGCGGCGACAAGGCCTGCCACTCCTCCGCCGTCACCGCGCCGGCCATGGCCAGGTGAAGCGCGACGAACCGGTCCTGCATGGTGCGCTGGTGCCCGCGGAACGTCTCGCTTCGCTCCCGGAGTTCTTCCGGCCCGACGGTGTAGTCGATGAAGGCCGTCCGATATCCGTCGCCGTAGCCGGCCGCATACTCGTCGAAGGCGAGCAGATCGGACTCCAGTTCCAGGGAGAGGTTCCGGTAGGTCTCGCGCCGGACCTCGTCGGTGATGACGCTGTCCGCGAGCGCTCGCAAATCAGCAAAACCCGACTCCAGGATGTCTGCGGTAGTCGGTCGGACAGGCATACAGGATGGCGGTGCCAGGCACAGAACCAGGCCGGCCAGTAGGCCATACAGCAGGGGCTTGGTTCTGGAGTATCGCGTGCTCATGAACGTCACGGTAAAGCCAGCTCCTTCGCACCCAGTATACGGCAGTCAGCGCCCGGAATCAGCGCTTGGCCGGGCCTGCTTTCGGATTCCGAGCCCCCGTTCGCAGCGTCTGCCGCCAGCCGGAGCGCTTCAATCACAACGGAAGCCGTCGCCCTCCGGTTCGCAGTAATCCGACCAGCTCCATTGCTTCCAGTAGTCCAGCAGGCCGGACTCCACGACGAGCTGGCGAAAGCGCGGGTCCGCCCGCAGCACGGCGCCATCCCGGGGGAACATGTTGATATAGATCTGTTCCGTGGGGATGCCCTCCGCCGACAGCACTTCGAAAACCAGGTCCGGCTGGCCCATCCAGGTGCTGCAGCGTATCGCCTGCCACGCCCAGTGAAATTCCCACAGCTTCGCTTCGCGCTCGTCGAGCTCACCGCTCCGATACCGCGCACGGGAATCGTGCATCGCGCTGAGAACCGCGTCGGTCAGTGCCCGATCCTCTCGCGCCCGTACGCAGTCCGGGAACCACGGCGCGATTTGCTCCGCAGCCTCGCCGTAGGCGTCCAGGGCCCGTTGCGTGTCGCCCAGCAGCAGGTAGCCTTCGGCCAACTGATCCAGATAGAAATAGTGTGACCGGTAATCCTCCGCCAGGTCACCGACGATCCCGATGTGTTTGAGGGTCAGCTCGCCATCGCCTGCATATCTGGCGATCAGTGAAACCTTCCAGTTGATACGCCAGTCGGCCGGCTCGTAGCGGTAGGCCTCGAGCGAGTGGTTCAGGGCCTCCTGAACCCGTCCGCGCGCCAGCAGTGCTTCGCTGTACATGTGATGCGCGTTTGCATTGGTGGGCTCGGCGTACAGGGCGCGCAGGAAATACTCCTCGGAATCGTTCCAGCGGGCTTCCTCTTCGGCAATCTCCCCAAGCACCACCCAGGCTTCGGCCAGGCTCTCGTTCAGTTCCAGCGCCCGCCGGGCGGCGGCGCCCGCCTTGACGAAGCCGGGCATGGTCCAGTCCACCGAAGCCCTGGCGAGGGCAGCCCAGGCCACCGCGCAGCGCTCGTCCCGGGTCACGGCCTCGCGCAGCAGCTCCATGCCGCGCGGCTTGGCCTCGGGGTCGGTGCGCAGGCCGATGGCGACCAGCCGCTTGCCCCGGAGGTAGAGGTCATAAACGTCGGCGCATTCGCCGGCCTGCATCCTCGGGCCATGTACCGGGTCCGGGTCGGTGTTTGGGGCGATCGCACCGGCGATCTGGCGCACCAGGCCGTTCTGCAGTTCGACGGCCTCCCTCATCGGTCCCGCAATTTTCGACGACCAGATCTCGTTGCCTGCCGGCACGCCGATCAGCCGGGTATGGATGGTGATGTTTGCCCCGTCCAGCAGCACCTCCCCCAGAACCAGGGTCGTCACCAGCAGCTCCGCTGCGGCGCCGAGGCGATTCTCTCCGGCCGCCCGCAGCAGGCTGCTGGACTGCGGGCCGAGAACCCGCAGACCGGCCACGCGGGCCAGGGAATCCCGAATCTCACCGGCCAGACCGTCGCCGACCGGATCCTCACCCGCCTCGAGCTGCAGGTCCTCGAAGCCGA
>JBFFUJ010000179.1:0-5468 GCA_041571375.1 Lysobacterales bacterium
GCGCCGGGTTGGAGGAAAATTTCCCCAAGCTCGCCGGTTTTCTGGAACGCATCCACGCACGGCCGGGCTACCGGGCCGCGCTGGAGCAGGGCGGGCCGTACGAGCTGATGGGCTGACCGGCCGCGGCCGCGGGCCGACGCGGGTCGCCCGGCCGGCTAGCCCGGTCACGTGGCCGGCTTCGAACGCTGTTTCTTCAATTCGCCGCGGCGTTTCTTGGCCGTCAGCCTTCTTTCGCGGGTGGCCCGGCTCGGGCGGGTGGGGATGCGTTTGCTTGGAACACGCGTCGCGCCGAGGACCAGGTCCCGTAACCTCTCGATGGCCTCGGCCCGGTTGCGTTCCTGGGTCCGATGGTTCTGGGCCTTGATCACGACCAGGCCGGCTTCGGTGATCCGGCGGTCGCCGCTGCTCATCAGGCGCTTGCGCACCGCCTCCGGGATGGACGCAGAGTGCAGGTCGAAACGCAGCTGGATGGCCGTTGCGACCTTGTTGACATTTTGTCCCCCGGGACCCTGTGCACGGATCGCGCTGAGCTCAATCTCTTCGTCGGGAATCGTCAGCCGATCGTCAATCCGGACCATGGCCAAAGTGTAACCGATCCGGCCCGGCCGCTAGCAGCGGTGGGCGCGCAGCATCAGCAAGACGCCGAGCGCCATCGATACCAGGCCGGCCAGCGAAAGGCCCCAGGCGAACCACGGGCCGACCTCCAGGCCGGTCAGCAGCGCACCGCCGAAGAACAGGGCGCCGCCGCTCGTCGCGCGCAAGGAGCGCCGGTTGGAGTCGCGCTCATCGCGCCGCAGCTGTTCGAGGTCGCGCGGATCGATGCGACTGACCAGCTGCCCGTCCGTGGCCTGTTTGAGATAGTCGTAGAGCAGGCCCGGCATGTCGGGGGCCTTGCTCAGCCAGCCGGGCAGCCGCTCGCGCAGATCCTTGGCGGCCACGTCCACCCCGTGCTTTTCACGCAGGATGCGCTCGAGCTCGGGCTTGGAAATGGCCATCACGTCCAGATCGGGATACAGCTCCCGCCCGAGGCCCTCGATGTTCAGCAGGGTTTTCTGCAGCATGATCAGCTGCGGCTGGATGTTGAGCTTGAAGCGATAGGCCACCTGAAACAGCCGCAGCATCAGTTCGCCGAAGGAGATCTCGTTCAGCGGCCGGGAAAAATTAGGCTCGGCGACCGCCCGCACGGCGGCCTCCAGTTCGTCGAGCCGCGTGTCGTGCGGCACCCAGCCCGCGTCCAGGTGCAGCCATGCGACCCGGAAGTAGTCCTGCTTGAAGAGGGCCAGGAAATTCTCGGATATGTAGTAGAGGTCTTCCTGGGTGAGGCTGGCGACGATACCGAAATCCAGGGCGATGAAGCGGGCATTGGCCGGGTCGCTGACATCGACGAAGATGTTGCCGGGGTGCATGTCGGCGTGGAAGAGGTTGTCGCGGAACACCTGTGTGTAGAAAACCCGGATGCCGATTTTGGACAGGCGCTCGAGGTCGACGCCGGCCGCGCGCAGGCCAGCGATATCGCTGATGGGAATGCCGTGGATACGCTCCATGACCAGCACGTGTTCCTTGCAGTAGGGCCAGTAGATCTCCGGGATGTAGAGGTCTTCGGAGCCCTCGAAATTGCGCCGCAGGGCCGACGCATTGGCAGCCTCGCGGGTCATGTCCAGCTCGTCGAAGACGAAGGTCTCGAACTCGCGCACGAATTCCGTGGGCTTCACGCGATTGCCGCCTTCCCAGTAGCGTTCCGCGAGGCCGGCAATCGCCGTCAGCAGGTCAATGTCCCGGCGGATCTGGCGCCGTATGCCGGGACGGACCACCTTGACCACGACCTCGCGGCCGTCCGGCAGGGTGGCCGCGTGGACCTGGGCAATGGAAGCGGAAGCCAGCGGTTCCAGCTCAAACGAGCCGAACAGCTCCCCGACCGGTTTTTTCAGCACCCCCTCGACGATGGCCTGTGCCTCATCGCCGGGGAAGGGCGGCACCTGGTCCTGCAGCAGGGCCAGTTCGTCGGCGATGTCGGGCGCGACGAGATCGCGGCGGGTCGAAATGATCTGGCCGAACTTGACATAGATGGGGCCCATCTCGTTCAGTGCGAGGCGCAGCCGTTCGCCGCGCGGTTTGTCGGCCACGCCGCGGGCGCCCCACGGCGCCACCACGCGCAGCAGCCGCATGGGCCGATAGAGGTGGGTCGCCTCGAGGAACTCGTCCAGGCGGTAGCGTGACAGGATCGCGCTGATTTTCAGCATCCGCGCGAACTGGCGGAACGAGTGGATCATGAGTCAGGCTCCGTGAGCTTGCGGATACGCGACTCCAACCGATCGGCAGCCCCCCGCAGTTGTTCCACCCCCTCCGCGAAGCCATCGAGTTCCTCGGCCCTGACCACCGGGCCCTGCCGGCGCTGCAGGTATTCGCTGAGCATGTCCCCGGCCTGGCCGGCCGAGGCCCGGACCTGCTCGGCCCCCGCGCGCAGGCCCGCCGCCACCTGGTGCCCCAGGACGTCCCCGAACAGCCGCGACAGCCGGCCTTCCCAATCGGGGTCCAGTTGGGAAAACAGCCGTTCCAGGTCGCGGGCCAGATTGGCATCGCCGCTGATGCTGACCCGGGATTCGGCCGTGCCCCAACGCGCGGCCTCCTCGGGCGCGGCCATGGAGAACAGTGCGAAAGGCGACCCGCTGATCACCGTATCCGGCTCGTGTTGCGAGCGCGTGCCGACTTCGACGTGGCGCCCGTTGAACGCGAAATACAGGGCGATGCCGACGCCTTCCAGGTCGAGGCGGAGCATGCGGCCGTCCAGGCGCTGCAGCCGCTCGACGCTCATATCGTCCAGGGCCAGGACGCGGTTGATGGCCGTTTCCAGCATGGCGGCCAGGAGCCCTGGCAGAGGTGTCCGGTATTCGGGCATGTCAGGCGCGGACCCCGCTGTGAATTGCGACGATGCCGCCGCTCAGATTGCGGTAGCGCACGTCGCTGAAACCCGCCAGGCGCATCATCTCTGCCAGTTCCTCCTGCGCCGGATGTTTGCGGATGCTCTCCGCCAGGTAACGGTAGCTGTCCTCGTCGTCGGCGACCAGTTTGCCGAGCAGCGGCAGTACACCGAATGACCACGCGTCATAGACCAGCTTGAGGGGTTCCCGCTGAACTTCCGAAAATTCCAGGATCAGTGCGCGTCCGCCCGGCTTCAGGACCCGCAGCATTTCGCCCAGAGCCTGGTCCTTGTCGGTCACGTTGCGCAGGCCGAAGGCCATGGTGACGGCATCGAAACGTCCATCGGCAAACGGCAGGGTTTCTGCATTCACCAGGGCGAAGCGACCGTTGCGGACGATGCCGCGGTCCTCGAGCCGGGCTCGCCCGACCTCCAGCATGGCCTGATTGATATCGGTCAGCACGATCCGACCGCGATCGCCGACCATGCGGCTCAGCAGAGCCGCGATGTCGCCCGTGCCCCCGGCCAGGTCCAGCACGCGGTCGCCGAGGCGCACGCCGCTGTTGCCGGCGAAGTCCCGTTTCCAGGCACGATGGATACCGAGCGACATGAGATCGTTCATCAGATCGTAGCGGCCTGCCACCGACTCGAATACGTCGTGCACCAACCGGGCCTTTTCCTGCACCGGTACTTCGCGGTAGCCGAAATGAGTGGTCTGTCGCTTGTCCTGTTGCATCGCTGCTTCCCGGTGCCGGTTCCTCATCGCCTGGACCCGTATTCTATCTCTGGCCTCTCTGCGGAGGGAAACCGCTAGGCCTCGGCGCCGCCCGCTGCGGCGGTGACGGTCACCGCTTCGCCGACAGTGATCGACCGCCCTTCACCCGTATCGAGGATCGCATGCTGGCCGAAGGCGGGCCCCGCACTCGGGCCGGGCACCGGATTGATCCGTCGCAGCGTCATGTAAGGCTCGCGGGCCGGGTCGGGCCGGGCTGTCTCCTGGTCGATGGTCGTGACCACACATCGTTCGCAGCGCTGCGCCAGGCGCAGGGACCAGCTGCTGCCGGACAGCATCGCGCTCCGGTGTTCCTCGAAGGGCTCGAGCCCGCGAAGCACGATATTCGGGCGGAAACGGTTCATGGGGACAGGATCGTGCCCTCCGGCCTGCAATTCGTCATTGAGCGCGGCCAGGCTGGTCTCACTGGCCAGCAGCAGCGGCGCGCTGTCGGCGAACAGGGTGGTGGTGTCCTCGCCGAACCGCTCGGGCTGGCTCTGGCGGCGTCTGAAACCCGGAGCCATGCGCACGATCCGCAGCGCTTCCGCGCTGCCGACGGCTTCCGTGAGCCAGCGCGAGACCTCCGGGCCTTCGTCCACGGCCCGGCAGGGATCACCCCAGACCTCCGTGGCGACCGCTTCGCCGGGCCGGCCCTCGAACGGGATCCGGACGGACCCGTGGCCTTCCCGGCGCAGGACGGCGCCGTCATCCTCCAGCTCACAGTCTATGAGGGCGAGGGTTGCTGCGTCCCTCTGGGTGACGAAGCGGCCGTTCGGCCGGACGACCATCCAGCGCCGGTCGTGCAGCAGCCCCCGGGCGGTCAGGGTGGCTTGCTGCAGCGAAATCGCCCGCATCGACTTGACCGGGTGGATGAACAGCCCGCTGACTACCAATTTACGCATGTGCTTGACCTAGCTGGGATATCCCGAACGCGATTCGACAGTATAATGCTAATCATCGAGACGGGAGGATGGCGCATGTTGCAGCGGAATCCATGGATTGCGGTTTTGTCAGTGTGGGCCCTGGCAGCCTGCGCGCCGGATGCTGAGGAACCGGCTGCCGTGTCGCCGGATGCGGCCGAGGCGCAGCGGGAAATCCAGCCGGCCTGGCGGGCGGATCGACTGGCGCTCGGTCAGGCAACTTACGCAGCGGCCTGTGCCAGTTGCCACGACACGGGCCAGGAGGGGGCGCCGGTAACGGGCGACCGCGGCCAGTGGGAGGATCGTTCCGATATGTGGCAGGCCGTCCTGTTCAACCACGCCAAATCAGGTTACCTCGACATGCCGGGCAAGGGGGGTCAGCCCGAGTTGACCGACGAATCCGTCGAGGCCGCGACCGAATACATGCTGGGCCTGACCTTCCCTGAACGGCCCAGGGACTGATTTTGCGCCGGGCGACCTGGCTGCTGGCCCTGCTTCTGGTGGGCACTGCACCCATGGCGTCCATCGCTCAGACACCGGTATTGCTGCCGGAACCCGACCCCGAAGAGCAGGTGCACTGGGCGGTCGGCGCGTTTTTTGGCACCGGCTGGTATCGCGTCGACGACAACCGCTCGGTGTTCATTCTGCGAATGACGCCGCGGCAGTCGCTGCGGGAGGCCTCGCTCGAAGCCGACGACGGCCGCCGACTGGGCATCGAGATTCTTTACCCGCTGGCGTTCGGCATTAACAAGCTCGACGACATCCCCGATTTCATCGACTTTGACAATTACGCAACGGTCAGCTTCACCCCCGGCGTCGCCGTGGAGATACCGGTCAGTGCGAGGTGGTGGCTCCGTCC
>JBFFUJ010000180.1:0-5461 GCA_041571375.1 Lysobacterales bacterium
CCGGTCGTATGGGCACGAAGCCGGGCGGAAGGCTTTACGCAGGTTTTTAAGCTGCTAAAGCGTAGTTGTCGTCGTTGGCAACTAAAGTTTTGCAATCAGTTTAACGAGTTGTCTGCAGCTCGGCATGCACCTCGGGTTTCGCTACCCGCGTCGAAGCCAGGTCGCCCCCAGGTCTGACCGCAGGATTCTACACCCGAATCCCCGCGGTGTCGCCGGATTAGACCATTTTCAGGCCCGGAGTTCCCCGTTCGCGGCCCGAATCGCCTTTGCATGACCGTCATCATTCCCTGTCGGGATACGTCGGCGTATGTTGGGAGCATGATCGAGATCCGCATTCACGGTCGGGGCGGCCAGGGCGGAGTGACCCTGGCCAAGCTGCTGGCCGCTGCGGAACACCATGAGGGCCGATCCGTGCAGGCCTTCGGCGTCTATGCCGCCGAGCGGTCCGGGGCGCCCGTGCAGGCCTACCTGCGCTACGACGACCGTCCGATCCACAACCCGAACCAGATTTACCAGCCGGACCACCTGATCGTGCTGGACCCGACGCTGATCTCGCCAGCCATCCTGTCCGGCCTGAAGCCGGGTGGATGGATTCTGCTCAATTGCAACAAGCCGCCGGAGTACTATGCCGGGCAAAAACGCACGGCACCGTTCCGTATCGCCACGGTCGACGCCAGCGCGATCGCGGTGCGGAACGGCCTGGGTTCGAGAACGGTCCCCATCGTCAACACGGCGCTGGCCGGCGCGGCCGCCCGCATGCTGGACATGAACCTGGATTCTGTGCTGGCCGCGTTCGAGGAGTTCGATTTTCACGGCGGCAATGTGCGGGCCGCGAACGAGGCCTGGGAAGCGGTCAGGGTCCAGCAGCAGCTTCCCGGGCCGGGCGAAGCCCATCCCCCGGTGGCGTCGCACGTGCGGGGTCCGGGACTGATCGATGGCAACAGCGGCACCGCCCCGGCGATCCGCACCGGCCAGTGGGCCAGCCAGCTGCCACAGCGCGAAAACCGGACACCTCCCTGCAACTTCGTCTGTCCCGCGGGCAATGACGTGCAGGGCTTCCTGGCGGCATTGACGCACGAAGACGTGGACGGGGCACTGGACATTCTGCTGCGGACATCCCCGCTGCCCGCGGTCTGCGGCCGGGTTTGCCCGGGGTTTTGCATGCAGCAGTGCAACCGGTCCCAGCTGGAAGGGCCGGTCAATGTCCGGGCACTGGAACGGTACGCGGGCGATCACGGCCAGGCACGCGTGGAAGCGTTGCCGCGCCGGGACGAACGGGTCGCCGTGATCGGTTCGGGCCCGGCGGGCCTTTCGGGGGCCTACCAGCTGGCCCGGTTGGGCTACGGCGTGACCCTCTTCGAGGCCGGCCCGGAACTCGGTGGCCTGATGCGCACCGCGATCCCGATTTACCGGCTGCCACGGGCAGCGCTGGACCGCGACATCGCTCGCGTTCTGGCTCTCGGCGTGGAAACGGTGACCGATCGACGCATTGACCGGGAAGCCCTGATCCGACTGGCTGGCGAGTTCGACGCCGTGCTGGCGGCCACCGGCCTGCAGCGCCTGGGCACGCTGGACCTCGGCCTGGACCTCGAGTGCCGCACCGGCAGCGTGCTGCAGGGCATTGAATTCCTGGACCAGGTGCGCCAGGGCAGGCTGTCGGTCGCCGGTGAGAGCATCGTCGTGATCGGCGGCGGCAACACCGCGATCGACGCCGCGCGGTCGGCGTTCCGGCTGGGCGCGGAAAGCGTGCGCATACTGTACCGGCGAAGCCGCGAGGAAATGCCGGCCATCGCTGAGGAAGTCGACGAAGCCATCGATGAAGGCATCCGGATCGATTTTCTGTGCGCGCCGCTGGCGATTGCCGTGGCCGGGGGCAGCCTGCGCCTGACCTGCGAGCAGATGCGGCTTGGCGAAACCGACGCGAGCGGGCGCCGGCGTCCGCATCCCATAGCGGACTCCGGGTTCACGGTGCCGTGTGACCGGGTGATTCTGGCCATCGGTCAGGCCGCCGACGTTTCACTGTTGCCGGTCGACGCCGAGCTGTCCAGCGTGCGGCCGATCGAGATGGAGGACCAGGCACCGATCTATCCCGCTGGGGACCTGCTGACCAATGAAGGCACCGTCACCGCCGCCATCGGCTGCGGCCGCGACATGGCTCTGGTGTTGCACGAGCGATTCAGCGGAGAGCGGCTTTATCGTGAGCCGCCGACCGGCGAGAGCGTGGTGCGGGCAGAGCACCTGCGCCTGCAGCATTTCGAGCACGAGGCGCCGGGCCGGGAGAATGTCCTGTCGCTGGACCGGCGCCGGGCGTCGTTCCGGGAAGTCCGCCAGGGCCTCGACGGCATCGCGGAAGCCAGGCGCTGCCTGAGTTGCGGTGTCTGCAACGACTGCGACCGCTGCGTCACCTACTGCCCCGACGGGGTGCTGCGGCGCATCGGTTCGCAGCTGGTATTCGACTACGACTACTGCAAAGGCTGCGGGGTCTGCGCGACGGAATGTTCGCGGGCTGTGATCTACATGAAAGCGGGTTGAGGGAGTGCGCGGTATCGGGGCCGAATGAGATGAGTATGCAGCTGGTTACCGGTAATCATGCCGCGGGTCATTCGTTGAGCCTTGCGGGCGAGGCCAATCGAGGCGCGCGCGGTGCGGTCTGCGGTATTTACCCGATCACGCCGCAGACCGAGATCGTGGAATACGTGGCCAGCTTCCCGTTCAGCAAGGGTCGCGTGATTCCGGTGGAGAGCGAGCACAGTGCCATGGGCGTCTGCATCGGCGCCGCTCTGAACGGGGCGCGGGCCTTCACCGCCAGTTCTTCCAATGGGCTGGCTTACATGGCCGAGAACATCATGGTTGCGGCCGCCTACCGCCTGCCCGTGGTGATGGCGGCCGTCAACCGCACGCTGGGCCCCCCATGGAACATCTGGGCCGACCAGGGCGACACGCTGATGTTTCGCGATTTTGCCTGGATCCAGTTCTACTGCGATTCCAATCAGGACGTGGCCGACACGGTGCTGCTCGCCTTCCGCCTCGCGGAGGACCCGCGCGTGCTGTTGCCCGTGATGGTCTGCATGGACGCATTCATCGTCTCGCATACGGCCATGGAGACGGACCTCGCCAGCCAGGAACAGGTCGACCGCTACCTGCCGCGGTGCGACGTCCCGCACCGCATCGATGCCGACAAGCCGCGCACGGTGGGCGGCTTGCTGCTGGCACAGGAGACGATGTCGCAGCGCCTGGATATCGACGAGGCGATGCGCCGCGTCCCGGCCGCGCTCGAGGAGCACCGCGCGGGCTTCCGGGAAGTTTTCGGGCGGGAGGTCAGCGGCGCGATCGAAGCCTATCGAACCGAGGATGCCGACCGGATCATGATTGCCTCCGGTACCGTGTCGGTCACCTTGCGGGACGTCGTGGATGCCTGGCGCCGGCGCGGCGAGCGCGTGGGCATGATCCGGATCAAGATGTTCAACCCGTTTCCCGGCGAAGCGATCCGCGAATTGTGCCGCGGCGCGGCCCGCATCGGCATTCTGGACCGCAATTACTCCGCGGGGACCGGCGGCCTGTTCTGTCAGGAAGTGCGCGCGAGCCTGCAGGGCAGTGGGTCCCAACTGGTTCAGGGCTATCTGAGCGGCGTCGGAGGCGGCGATGTGGTGCCCGACCTGGTAGACCAGGCGGTGCAGGACCTCGGCTGCCGCGAGGCGGCCGGCGAACCGCTGTGGATGGGGATCGAGCCATGAACGCCGCGCCTGCCGAGCGCTTTGCCGAGGAGTGCCTGCTGCGTCCAGGCAATACCAACTGCGGCGGCTGCGGCATGAGCACCGCGCTGACCATGCTCGGCCGCGCGCTGGCGGGTGAACGCTACGCCCTGG
Organism: Lysobacterales bacterium; assembly: GCA_041571375.1. GTDB lineage: Bacteria > Pseudomonadota > Gammaproteobacteria > Xanthomonadales > SZUA-36 > CALKKN01. Next base: position 3,867 of record JBFFUJ010000180.1, read on the forward strand.
TTATTCCCGCATGCTGCGGCATCGTGACAGCGGGAGCCTTTCCAACGACCAGCTACAACGTCCCGGTCGTCGCATCGACCTTCGCGGCCGCAGCCGCATTCGCCAGCGGGCTGTGCGCGGTAAACGAACTCAACCGGGAGGCGACAAGCCGTCCGGGCCACGTGATTTGCTGGGCCGGCGACGGCGGAACCTACGATATCGGCATGGCGACCCTGTCGGCCGCCGCCGAGCGCAACGAGAATCTGATTTACATCTGCTACGACAACGAAATTTACGGCAATACCGGCGGCCAGCGCAGCTCCGCAACGCCGGCGGCTGCGCGCACCACCACCACGCCGCGCGGCAAGGGCGAGCGCAAGAAAGACATCATCGCGGTCATGGCCGCCCACGGTGTTCCGTACGCGGGCACGCTCTCGATTGCCCACCCGGAGGATTTCGCGGCCAAGATCCGCAGAGCGCTGCGCATCGACGGCTTTCGCTTCTTCCTGGCCCACGCGCCGTGCCCCACGGGTTGGAAGACCGAACCGGCGGAATCCATCGAACTCGTGCGTCTGGCCGTGCGCAGCGGCGTGTTTCCGCTGTATGAAGTGTTCGACGGCCGGGAATACCGGATCAACGTCCAGCCCGACGGCACCGATTGCCTCGAGTACTATGCGCGCCAGAAACGCTTCATGGGGCCGCAGTTCGATCCCGAAGCGGCGCGCCGAGCCGTTGGCGACCGCGTCGAGCGCTTGCGCAGGCTGGCGGGGGAGGGCCAGGCCGGCCCGGTCTGATGGGACAAGCGGCTGTGCCGGCCTTCGTCAGGCGCTGCGTTTGAGATTTCCGCCGGCTCCCAGCCAGCCCGGTATGTCCGCGAGGTTGCCGCTGACGTGGTCGGCGCCCAGCGATTCCGCCGGCACGCCGGTATACCCGTCCGGCACGAGCACGATCGTCATGCCAAGTGCCTTCGCAGCGCCGACATCGGCCCCCGAATCGCCGATCATGAGCGCTTCGGCCGGCTTCACGCCGAGTTCGTCCAGACAGGTCTGTAACGGGAGCGGGTGGGGTTTTTTCTCGGGCGTCGAATCCCCCCCCACCACGCTCGCAAAAAAGCCGCTGATGTCCAGGGCGTCGACGATCTGGCGTGTGACGGACAGCGGCTTGTTGGTGCAGAGCGCCTGGCGCAGACCCGCATGGTAGAAGTGCAGCAGCACCTCCCTGGCGTGGGGCACCAGGTGGGTGTGCTGGGTGGCGCAGGCCGTGTAGATTTCCATGAAACGCGGCGTGAGCGCTTCGCAGGCCGCCTGGTCCAGGGGTGCGCCGGCGGCCCGGAAGCCACGCTCGATGAGCTTGGTGACGCCGCCTCCGATCATCGGCCGGACGCGGGCGATCGGGTGCCCCAGCTGATCGTGCTCATTGAGCAGAGCGTTCAGAGCGGTCGCCAGGTCCGGTGCGGACTCGACCAGGGTGCCGTCCAGGTCCCACACGATCGCTGTGGGATGCCATACGGCCAGTTCGCGCTCAGGCTGCGACATCTGATGTTTCTCGGTCAAACCGTGTGATGAGTGCCCTACGACGCACGGCGCGGTCCCCCGGCCCGCCGGCTCCGTTCCATC
>JBFFUJ010000181.1:0-5351 GCA_041571375.1 Lysobacterales bacterium
CCAAAGCCAAAGCCAAAGCCAAAGCCAAAGCCACGCAGCAGGGCGCCGAGAAGCACGCGTTCCAGGCAGAGACCCGCCAGATACTGCACCTGATGATCCACTCGCTGTACTCGAACCGCGAGATTTTCCTGCGCGAATTGATCTCCAATGCCTCGGATGCGCTGGACCGGCTGCGTTTTGCCGGTATCCGGGACGATTCCGTTTACGAGGGCGACGGCGACCTGCGCATCGAGATCGAATCCGACGAGGAGGCCGGCACGCTGACCGTTCGCGACAACGGGATCGGCATGAATCGCGATGACGTGATGGAGAACATCGGCACCATCGCAAAATCAGGCACCAGGGCATTCCTCGACCGCCTGTCCGGGGACGAAAAGGTCGATGCCCATCTGATCGGTCAGTTCGGCGTGGGTTTCTACTCCTCCTTCATCGTGGCCGACCGTGTGACGGTGCTGACCCGCCGCGCCGGAGACCCCGTCGAAAGCGGGGTGCGCTGGGAGTCCGACGGAGCCGGCGAATACTCGCTGGAGACCATCGATCGGGAACCCCACGGCACCGAGGTGATCCTGCACCTGAAGGACTCCGCCAGGGAATTCCTCGGCGGGTGGACGCTGCGGTCGCTGATCGGCCGCTATTCCGATCACATAGGCTTCCCGATCCGGATGCAAGAAGAAGACGAAGAGAAGCAAGCGGAATGGAAGGACGTCAACAAGGCTTCGGCGCTGTGGACCCTGCCGAAGTCGGACATCACGGATGAGGAATATCAGTCGTTTTACAAGCACCTGAGCCACGACCTCGAGGACGCCCTCTGCTGGGCGCACAACAAGGTCGAGGGCAGCCAGAGCTACACCACGCTGCTGTACGTGCCGGGGTCGGCGCCGATGGATCTGATGCTGCAGCGTGACGAGCGCACGGGCCTGCGCCTGTACGTCAAGCGCGTGTTCATCATGGATGCCGCGCAGCAGTTGCTGCCGCACTATTTGCGCTTCGTCCGCGGCGTGGTGGATTCCGACGACCTGCCGTTGAACGTTTCCCGCGAGTTGCTGCAGGAGAACGAACTCTCGGGCAAGATCCGCTCGGCAGTGATCCGGCGCAGTCTCGATCTTCTGGCCAGGATGGCCAAGGACGACCCGGAACAGTACGCCACGTTCTGGCAGGAGTTCGGCGCGGTGATCAAGGAGGGCATCGTCGAGGATTTCGCGAACCGCGACCGCATCACACCGCTGCTGCGCTTCGCCTCGACCCGTGCCGAGGACGAAGGGCAGGTCGTCGACCTGGCCGGCTATGTGGAGCGCATGGCCGAGGGCCAGGAGGCCATTTACTACATTACGGCCGAAAACCACCGGGCGGCCGCCCACAGTCCGCATCTGGAGATGTTCCGCAAGAAGGGCATCGAGGTCCTGCTGATGTCGGACCGCGTCGACGAATGGATGATGGCCTACTTTCACGAATTCGAAGGCAAGCCCCTCAAGTCGGTGGCCAAGGGCGACGTCGACCTGGGCCAGGTCGGACAGGCAGCGGACACGGGCTCGGAAAGCGACAGCGGGAAGACTGCGGCAAAACTCGATTCCGAACTGCTGGGACGCATCAAAGAGGCGCTCGGGGAACGGGTCAGTGAGGTGCGTGAAAGCCACCGCCTGACCGAATCCGCCTCGTGCATCGTGCTCGGCGATCAGGAGATGGCGCTGCACCTCCAGCGATTGCTGGAGCAGGCGGGGCAGGCAGTGCCGGAAAGCCGTCCCGTGCTCGAACTGAATCCGGAGCACCCGCTGATCGCGCGACTGCAGGCGGAGGCGGGCCCGGAGCGCTTCGAAGACCTGGCGCTGGTGCTGTACGAACAGGCCCTGTTGGCCGACGGCGGATCGCTGGAGGATCCGGCGGACTTCGTGCGCCGGGTCAACAAGTTGCTCGCCTGACCGGGCGCGGTCGGCGGGTGCCGCCGTGCTGACGGCGGGCTAGAATGCCGTCATGAACGACAAGGTGCGCATCGACAAGTGGCTTTGGGCCGCGCGGTTTTTCAAAACCCGCAGCCTGGCCCGCGAAGCCATCAAGGGCGGCAAGGTCGAGTTGGAAGGCCATCGCGTCAAGCCCGGTCGCACCCTTTCCGAGGGCGACCGCCTGAACATCCGTCGGGGCGACGACGAGTACCTGGTGACAGTCACCGACACCGGCGACCGCCGGCTGTCGCCCGCGCTGGCGCAGGAAAAGTACGTCGAGGACGAGGAGAGCAAGGCGCGCCGCGAAGCGGCCAGCGAGCAGCGTCGGCTCGAACGGCAGGCCCGGGCTGAGCGGCCGCGCCGGCCCGACAAGCGCCAGCGGCGGCAGATCATCCGCTTTACGAAAAAACCGTAGCAGCGCGATTGCGCGCGAAGGGCCTCCGCTGATTATCGCGGGCCGGCCAGCGCCTACAGATCCTTCAGTTCATACAGCAGCGCCAGCGCATCGCGGGGTGTCAGGCGGTCAGGATCGACGTCCTCGAGTCGCTTCCGCAGCGGATCGGACAGGCCCCCGTCCACACGGTCGCCCTCTGCCTCTGCGGCGGGCTGGTCGAACAGCCCCAACTGCGGTTCCTCGGCGCGCTGCTGCCGTTCCAGCAGGGCCAGGTGTTTGCGCGCCTGCTGCAGCACCGTGGCCGGGACGCCTGCCAGTGCGGCGACCTGCAGCCCGTAACTCTGGTTCGCGGGCCCTTCCTGCACCGCATGCAGAAACACGATGCGGTCCTTGTGCTCAACCGCCTGCAGATGGACATTGGCCACCGTCGGCTCCTGCTCCGCGAGGCGGGTCAACTCGAAGTAGTGAGTCGCGAACAGAGTGTAGGCGCGCACCTTGCGGGCCAGGTAGACCGCGCTGGCCCAGGCCAGCGCCAGCCCGTCGTAGGTGCTGGTGCCGCGCCCGATCTCGTCCATCAGCACCAGACTGCAGGCCGTTGCGTTGTGCAGGATGTTCGCCGTCTCGGACATCTCGACCATGAAAGTGGAGCGCCCGCGGGCCAGGTCATCGCCGGCGCCAATGCGGGTGAAAATCCGGTCGACGGGCCCGATGACCGCCGCTTGCGCCGGCACCCAGCTGCCGGCATGGGCCAGCAGCACGATCAATGCCGTCTGGCGCATGTACGTCGATTTCCCGCCCATATTGGGGCCGGTGACGATCAGCATGCGCCTGTCACGGTCCAGCCGGATGTCGTTGGGGGTGAACGGCTCTTCCTGAATCTGCTCCACCACGGGATGCCGCCCGCCGATGATCTCGATGCCGTCGTGGTCCGTCAGCCGGGGCTCGGCCAGGGCGAGGCGCTCGGCGCGTTCGGCCAGGGCGCACAGAACGTCCAGCCGGGCGACCATCGCCGCCATCGCCTGCAACGGTTCGAGTGCGGTCAGCAGCCGTTCCAGCAATTCGGCGTAACACTGTTTCTCCCGCGCCAGGGCCCGTTCCCGGCTCGACAGCACCTTGTCTTCGAATGCCTTCAGCTCTTCGGTGATGTAGCGCTCCGCCGCCTTCAGCGTCTGCTTGCGGGTGTATTGCGGCGGCACCAGGTCCTGGTGGGTGTGGGTGATCTCGATGTAATAACCGTGGACGCGGTTGTAGCCCACCTTGAGGCTGGGGATGCCCGTCTGTTGCCGCTGCTCCTGCTCGTATTGCAGCAGGAAATCGTTGGCGTTCCCGGACAGGCTGCGCAGTTCGTCGAGTTCCTCGTCGTAGCCGCGTGCGATCACGCCGCCATCGCGAATGAGAGCCGGCGGATCCTCGATGATGGCCTGCAGCAGCAGTTCGTGCAGCTCCGGAAAGAGCGGTATGTCTCCAAGCGTGTCGGATAAATCCCCCCCGCCGGCAGAGATGAGCGAGGCCAGAGCCGGCAGCGTGCCCAGTGCGTGCCGCAGCGTGGTCAGGTCGCGCGGCCGGGCGGACCGCAGGGCGATCCGCGACAGGATGCGCTCGACGTCGCCAACCCCGCGCAGTTCCTCGCGCAGCGGTTCGTAGGCGTGCTCCCGGAGCAGGGCCCCGATGGCCTGGTGGCGCCGGCTCAGGCGCTCGCGATCGCGCAGCGGGCTGCCGATCCAGCGCCGCAGCAGGCGACCGCCCATGGCCGTGACCGAAGTATCCATCACGCCGACCAGCGTCGCGTCGCGCTCGCCCCCGAGACTGAACTCGATTTCAAGATTGCGGCGGCTGACCGCGTCCAGATGCAGGAAGTCGCCGGCCTGCTCCAGCTGGATGCCGCGCAGGTGGGGCAGGGTGGTGCGCTGGGTTTCCTGGACGTAATCCAGCAGCACGCCGGCCGCGGCAATGGCCAGGGGCAGATCATCGATACCGAATCCCTTCAGGTCGCTGGTCCCGAACTGCTCGCAAAGCATTTTGCCCGCCTGTACGGAATCGAATTTCCAGGGCGGGCGTTCGCGCAGGCCATCCTGCCGGGCGATGGTCAGGGACAGCCCCTCTTCGACCAGCAGTTCCGATGGGTGCAGGCGCTCCAGTTGCGCGTCCAGTTCCTGTGGCGAGTCGAGGCAGCGAACGGTGAAGCGACCGGATGCCAGCTCCAGCCAGGCCAGCGCGAACTCGCTGCCGGACGCCGCCACGGCCGCGAGGAGGTTGTCGCGCCGGGATTCGAGCAAAGCCTCCTCGGTCAGCGTGCCCGGGGTCACCACGCGGACCACCTTGCGCTCGACCAGGCCCTTCCCCGGCGTGGGCTCGCTGACCTGCTCGCAGACCGCGGCGGATTCGCCCTGCCGAACGAGCCGGCCGAGGTAGTTGTCCAGCGCGTGGTGCGGCACGCCGGCCATCGGAATGGGCGCGCCCCCTGATTCGCCGCGGGTGGTCAGCGTGATGTCGAGCAGGCGTGCGGCCCGCCGGGCGTCGTCATAGAACAGCTCGTAGAAATCGCCCATGCGGAACAGCAGCAGCGTATCGGGAAATTCCGATTTGACGCGCAAGTACTGCTGCATCAGGGGCGTGTGCCCGGCGGACGTGCCTGGTGCGGCCTGGTCCGGCTTGAGCGGGGCTGGAGATGACATCTGCAGGAGTGTAACGTAAGGACTGACCGAGCTGAAAGATCGAGGCCCCGATTGCCCGAATTGACCGCCCCGGGCGACGCCGAACTGGCCGCACTGGTCCGGCACGTCGCGGAGATACTGGCCGACCGCAGCTGGACCCTGGCCACGGCCGAGTCCTGCACCGGCGGCTGGATTGCGAAATGCTGTACGGATCGGCCCGGCAGCAGCGAGTGGTACGAGCGCGGGGTGGTCAGCTACAGCAACCGGGCCAAGGTGGAGCTGCTGGGCGTCGACGCCGCCACGCTGGATCGCGAGGGCGCTGTCAGCCGTCCGGTCGCGCTGCAGATGGCCGAGGGGGCCCGGCTC
>JBFFUJ010000182.1:0-5326 GCA_041571375.1 Lysobacterales bacterium
CGATGATGTCGGGCACCAGCAGCACGACCACGAGCACGATCAGCACCGCGACGATGACGCGGTCGAGCGTGCGCGCGACGGGCCCGGAACGGCTCAACCACTCGAACAGAACCGGACCGGCAAACAGCGTGAGCAGGGACAGAAGCAGCAATCCGGGCCTTCCTGGAGCGAGCGGCTGGCAATCCGCGCATACTAGCACAGGCCGCCTTGACCCAGCGGTCACTTTAATTTGCCGCCGCGCCATTGCTAGAATGTAGGACCTTTCTACCTCCCCGAGCGCCAGTGAACCAGTCGCAGGTCATCGAATCCATGATTGCCGAACAGTGCGCGGACGCCGCCGCGGACTCCGAGTTGCTGGACCTGCTCGCCGTAGTGGCCGAACGGGGCGGCGCCAGTCCCGGGCCCGATGACCTGGAGCGCGCGGCCGGCTTCGTGGTGGCCTACGTCGAACAGGTGCCCTACATGATGGCCGTCGCCCGAACGGCCGCCGCCAACGTGGGCCTGGAAAGCGAGATGCTCGCGATCCTCGACATGGTCGAGTCCTACTGGATCGAGGGTGACGACATCATTCCGGACAAGCTGGGCATCATCGGCCTGCTGGATGATGCCTACTGCTCACTGACTTCGCTGCAGGCCGTTTCGGACCACTACCGGCTGCAAACCGGCAAGCACCTGTTTCCGGACGATATGTCCGAAGCCAATCGCGCCATGCGCCGCATCATTGGCGAACCATACGCGTCGGATCTCGACCGCATTGTGATCCGCGCCATGAAAAGCACCGGCCTGATCGACGCGGTCCAGTCGCTCGCCAGCGAGGAAAAACAGCTCCATTTCGCAGCCAACAGCACGATCTGGAACCACGGTCCCGCCGGCCGGGCCGAAATCGAAGACCTCGCGAAACTCGGCATCCTCGACGACTGATGCCGTCGGCCGCCCGGCGAACCGGGGAAAACACGGAGAACACTTGTGAACAGACATCCCATGTTTGATCTGACGGGCCGCGTGGCCATCGTGACCGGCGGCAACGGCGGCATCGGCCGCGGCATCGCCCTGGGCCTCGCCGGCGCCGGCGCGGCCGTCGCCATCCTCGGCCGAAACGAGGCGAAAAACGACGCCGTACTCGCGGAATTGGAGGCCACGGGCGTGTCGTCCATGGCGCTCCAGGTGGACGTCACCGACCGCGCCAGTCTGGGCCCAGCCTGTCAGCGGGTCGAGGACCGGCTCGGGCCGGTGGGGATTCTCGTGAACAACGCAGGGATCGCAAATCTCAGCGGCGGCATCCTGGAGGAAGACCCGGCCGACTGGGACCGGGTCGTCGAAACCCAGCTCAACGCCGTGTTCCTGCTCTCGAAGATCGTGGCGCGGTCCATGAAGGACAGCGGCGGGGGCAAGATCGTCAACCTGGCCAGCATGTATTCCTACTTCGGCTCCGGCCTGGTGCCCTCCTACGCCGCAGCCAAGGGCGCCGTCGTGCAGCTGACCAAATCCATGGCCATCGAACTGGCCCCGTTCAACATCCAGGTCAATGCCATCGCGCCGGGCTGGGTTACGACGGACATGACCGCCGCCGTCCAGGGTTCACCGATGGGCGACGAAATCGTGCAGAGGACGCCGGCCGGCCGCTGGGGCCAACCCGAGGAAATGGCCGGCACGGCGGTCTTCCTGGCCTCCCATGCCTCGGATTTCGTGACCGGCGTCACCATCCCGGTCGACGGGGGCTACGCGATCCGCTGATTGCGGTTGCTCTGAGCGTGGGCGTCACGCATACGGCCACGGTGCCGACCTTCACTTCAGGTGACGGGTAATCCGGTACAGGACACGCTCGAGCCATCCCTGGGCGCTCGGTAACTTGTTCCCGACAAGTTACGGTCCTGTGCCGGAACACCCGCCACCTTGATAGCTGAAAACTGTCGGCACGGGGTGTCGCAGTTCGAGGAAACGCCTGCTGCTATGCGAGTTCGGCAAAAGCCCGTCGGGTCAGGTTGTCGCAGCCATCCTCCGTGACCAGGACGTTGTCCTCGATCCGGATGCCGCCGCAAGGCGCCAGCGCCTCGACCCGGTCCCAGTCGATCGTCGAGGCATCCCCCTCACGCCGCCAGCGTTCGAGCAGGGAGTCGATGAAGTAAAGCCCCGGCTCGACGGTCAGGACGTTGCCGGCTTCGAGCACGCGCGTCAGGCGCAGGGCAGGATGGCCCTCCGGCCGCGGGATGGGCCGGCTTTCATTGTCGACCAGCCCGGCGACGTCGTGCGTCTGCAGGCCGAGGAAATGCCCCAGCCCGTGCGGGAAGAAGACCGAGCTGAGCCCGCTCTCGACTGCGTCGTCTGCAGACATCCTGATCACGCCCGCCGCTTCAAGCACGCCCGCGATTTCGCGGTGGGCCCGGAGGTGGAGGCCGCGGTAATCCACACCGGCCCTGATCTCCCGGATCAGCGCCTGCTGGACCCGGTCCATCGCTTCTATCAGGTCGGCAAACTCACCGTCTTCGTGCGCGTAGGTCCGTGTGATGTCAGAGGCATAGGCGTTCACGGTGCAACCCGCATCGATCAGGAACGACCGCAACGGGTCGGGCGCCTCCTGCTCGCGGGCCTGGTAGTGCAGAACGGCCCCGTGATCATTCAGCGCGATGATGTTGTTGTAAGGCAGCTCAGCGTCGCCCTGCCCGCAGGCCTCGAGGTACCTGATATGAATCTCGAATTCCGAGGCGCCGTCCCGGAATGCACGCTCGGCCGCGACATGCGCCCCGGCCGCCAGTTGCGAGGCTTCGCCGATGCATGCCAGTTCGTAGGCTGTCTTGCGGGTACGGGCCAGGTGCAGGTCTTCCACCAGCGCAGTCGGATTGATCTGCCGGTCCTCGAACACGGCCTGCAGGGACGGCGAGTCGCCGATGGCGGCGAGATCTTTCCAGGCCAGACCGGAGTCCGCGATCGCTGAGCCGACACCCCTTTGCCATGCTTCAGCATCGCGAACGACATCGAGATCGAATTGTCCGGCCCACCACGGATCGGGGTCCGCAGGCGGCAGGTGCCAGTAGTCGTCGGGCTGGAAATAGTACAGCCGCGCCCGTTCACCGGGCAGGATCAACAGCGCGCAATCCGGGTGATGGGTCAGCGGCAGCCAGTGCAGGAAGTGCGGGTTCGGGCGAAAAGCGTACTGGTAATCATCCAGAAAACTCACGCGCGGCGAACCCGAGTGGACCAGCACGGCCTCCTGCCCGGCAACTGCCAGCGCGGCGTCCCACTGCGTCCGGAGTCTCGCCACGTGATCCGCGTATAGAGCCTGATGGGCTGCTGTCATACATTCCTCCGCGACGGCCTGGCCCTGCCCCGGCCCGGGGGCTGTTGAAGCCCTCCCCGGTGGTTCGGCCGGCCGCATCCTTGGTACAATGATGGGCTTTGGCGCATCCCTCCCGAGACAGCGCGTTCCGGGTCGGCATGCTGCTCCGAACTGTAGACCCGAACGATGAGTAAGGCAAATTGACCATTCGCTTGTACAACACGCTGGCGCGGGAAAAGCAGGAGTTCGAACCGCTTGATCCCGGGCGGGTCACCATGTACGTCTGCGGGCCGACGGTGTACAACTATGCGCACATCGGCAATGCACGACCCGCGGTGGTCTTCGACCTGCTGCACCGCCTGCTATTGCTGCATTACGACCAGGTGGTCTATGCGCGCAACATCACCGACGTCGACGACAAGATCAACGACGCGGCGGCCAGCCTGGGCGTTCCGATCGCGCGGATATCGGGCCAGTACACGCAGGCCTACCACGAGGACATGGCCGCCATCGGAGTAGGCCCACCCACCCTGGAGCCCAGGGCCACCGACCACATCCGGGCAATGATCCGCATGATCGAGCGCTTGTTCGAGGGAGGACACGCCTACGAGGCGGAGGGTCACGTGCTGTTCGACATCGAGTCGTACGAGCGCTACGGCTGCCTGTCGCGACGCGATACCCGCGAGATGATCGCCGGATCCCGGGTGGAAATCGCACCCTTCAAGAAAAACCCGGGCGACTTCGTGCTCTGGAAACCGTCGACCGATCCGCAGCCCGGTTGGGACAGCCCCTGGGGCTGGGGCCGACCCGGCTGGCACCTCGAATGCTCGGTGATGGCCGAAACCCATCTGGGCGAGACCATCGACATCCACGGCGGCGGCCAGGACCTGATCTTCCCGCACCACGAAAACGAGATTGCTCAGAGTGTGTGTTCCCACCTCGGCAAGCCATTCGCCAGGTACTGGATGCACAATGGTTTCGTCACGGTCGACAAGCGCAAAATGTCCAAATCGCTCGGCAATACGCTGGTCGTGCACGAACTGCTGCAGCACTACCCCGGCGAGGTGCTGCGCTACCTGCTGTTGAGCGCTCATTACCGGCAGCCCCTGGACTGGTCGGAGCAGGAACTCGACCGCGCGCGGCGCACGCTGGATCGTCTCTATGGCGTGCTGAGGACGGCGAGCGGTCAATTCGGCCCCTTCGAGGCTGACGAGCGCCCGGGCGAGGGGTTGATGGAGGCCTTGCGCGACGACCTCAACACGCCCGTGGCGATCGCGGAGCTCAACCGGGCAGCGCGCGACCTGGCCAAGGCCGACCAGGAAGACGAAGCCCGCAAGGCAGCCGGCGAGCTGCTGTCGGGGGCGGCCCTGCTCGGCCTGCTCCAGGCCTCGCCGGACGAGTGGTTCGGCGCGGCCGCATCGGACCCGGACGCGGCCCGGATCGAGGCCCTCATCGAACAGCGCAACGAGGCCCGGGCCCGGCGCGACTTCGCCACGGCAGACGCCCTGCGCGACGAACTGACGGCCATGGGCATCGTGCTGGAAGACGCCGCCGGCGTGACGCGTTGGCGACGCGTGGACAGCTGACGGCTGATGTCCGGCTCGCTGCCACACGATCCGCGCGCGGTCCAGGACGAGATCATCGATTCCTTCAGCCTGTTTCCCGAGTGGCTGGACCGTTACCAGTACCTCATCGATCTGGGGCGGAAGCTGCCGCCGCTCGCCGAAGAAGAAAAGACCGATGATCGGCTGCTCGCCGGCTGCCAGTCACGGGTGTGGCTGTACCTCGAAGGGGATGCCGAACGCATTACCATCCGAGCCAACAGCGACGCCGCGATCGTGTCCGGCCTGATCGCGCTGCTGACCAGCGTTTACTCCGGCTGCTCGGCGCGCCAGATCGTCGACACCGAGCCCTATTTCATCCGGGAAATCGGGCTCAGCGACCACCTTTCCCCCACGCGTGCCAACGGCCTGCACGCGATGCTCAACGCGATCAAGTCCCACGCCTTGAGCCTGTTGCATTAACGGGGTCAGAGTAAAGTGCCAGAGTATC
>JBFFUJ010000183.1:0-5322 GCA_041571375.1 Lysobacterales bacterium
CGGTGGCAGGCGCAGGGCCGGCCAATCGAGCACAACTGGATCCAGCGCAGGAATTCCTCGGATTTCGCCCGCCTGGTCGACTATCAGGACGAATTCGAGCCGGGTGCGCGCCGGCCGGCAGATCATTGATGCCGCCCAGGAAGGTGACCGGGCCGGGGTCTTCCAGACCCTCCTCAGAGCGCCAGTCCATCCAGGCGCTGGCCTGCGCGATGCTGTCGGTATCGTCCACGCGCATCAGGTGCACGTCGTTGCCGACGAACGAGGGCAGCGCCTGCTGCTCGATGAAGTCGACGCGGATGGTGTTGCTGCCCGCGGTGAGCTCACCTCCGACCAACTCGAAACCCGAGTTGCTGATGGCCAGACTCGCGTCGGCTTCAGGCTCCGGTGCGCCATTAACGGCCTCGGTCACGGTCAGGTCCATCAGCATGCCGAGCTGACCGGGGCCAGGGCTGGTGGTGTGGAATACGCCATCGGATTTCACGTAACACTCGATCAGGTAGCGTCCGGGCTCCAGATAGACGGTGGCCTGGCCGATCCGGCCGGGTGAAAGCATGCCCGGCCCGCCCATGCGGCCGAGTTCGGCGATCCATTCGGGGAACTTGGCGAAGGCGGCGTTGACGGCTTCCTCGTCGCCCGCGTTCATGCCGTCCATTGCCTCCTGGAAATACTCCATGACCGTATCGCTCATCTCCTGGGTCGAGATGCCTTCCGGCGGCACGTCGATCATGGCGAAATGGATCATGCTCGAAGCGTTGACGAACTTGAACGTGGTCCAGCCGGACGGGATTTCCACAGGGCCCTGGAAGATCTTGCCCACCGCCGTGATTTCGACCACGAACGGCTGCGGCTCCGGCGCCGCCGTTGCAGCCGCCGGCTCCTGCTGCGCGTCGGTTTCCGCCGGCGCTTTGCCGTCCTCACTGCAGCCCAGCAGCAGAAAAAGTACTGCGGCCAGGACGACGAAAGGTATCGATGTTTTCATGACGCGTTCCTTTGGTTCTGCCAGCGGGGAGCACACAGCTCGATCCCGCTTCTTTCCGCTACGAGTCCGGTTGGTCCTTCTGCTGACTGGCGCGGTCGATGCATTGGTCGTAGGGCACGGAGAGAGCCCGCCCGCTCTCGCGGTCGATGCAGAAACAGTCATCGGAATCGGGGTCGATGCTGCAGAAGGCGTTGGCTTCGAGCAGCTTTGCCGCCCGCTCCTTGTCCTTCTCCTCCTGCTCCGTGTACATCTCGTTGGCGGGGTCGGACAATTCGAAGGTGCTGCCGTGTGCAGCGCCGGCTAGCAGGCCGAGCGCGACGAACAACGCAAGACGGTTCATGCCGTGTTTCCTGTTCCGTGTCGGTCAAGCATACCGTGAACACGACCTGGCGCAAGGGCGGCGCGAGCCAGTCGCCGTGATCAATGCTTACCTGGGCGCACGACCGCGCCGGCCAGCCGCCCAGTCGGCCCAGACACCGAAATTGCGCATCTGCTGCTCGAGGTCGGTGGTCGCGATCAGCTGTTCGACCTGCTCACGGCTATAGCGGGCGGCCCGGTCCTGCGCATTCGCGAAGCCCCAGATCACCGCCGCGGCAATCGCCGAATTGAGCTTGAGCTGCTGCTGGTCGACCTTGTCGAAGGTGTCGGATTCGGCGTGGTAATTGGAGGCATAGTTGGCGTCCTCCTGCATCGCGATCAGGTTTGGCACGCCTTCCAGCATGAAATCGAAGTTGTCGGTACCGACCAGCGGGACGTCCGCCTGCTGGAACGGCCCAAGGCCGAGCACGGGTTCCAGGTAGCCGTCGACCAGCGGCGGCAGCCCGGGCATGCCGCCGGTGAAAAAGCCGGTGATGCGACCGGTACCGATGTCGATCGAGCCGGCGACCACGTGGCCGTCGAGCTCATCCCGATGCCGCCGGGTATAACCCCAGGAACCGTAGAGGCCCTGCTCCTCGCCGTTCCACAGCGCGAAGCGTATCGTGCGTTGCGGGCGCAGGCCGAGCCGCGTGATCTGCCGTGCAATGTCGATCAGCAGCGTGACATTCGAGCCATTGTCCAGCGCGCCGGTGCCGAGGTCATGCGAATCGAGGTGCGCCCCGAACAGCACGATCTCACCGGGCCGCTTGCTGCCGCGGATTTCACCGATCACATTTTCGGCCTGGTACGCATAGCCGCTGTCCACGTCGATCGACGCGGTCAGGCTGAGTGCTCTGCCTGCCCGCAGGGAGCGCTGGGCGCGCTGGGCATCCTCACGCGCCATCAGCAGGATCGGCAGCTGTCCCGGAGTGACCAGGTCCGGCAGCCGATAGAGGAGGTTTTTCGGGCGCGAGGACATGTAGACCAGGCCCGCCGCACCGGCATCGACCGCGCGCGGCGTAATGACGGCAGCATCTACGAATTCAGCGAACAGGCCCTGCAACCCGGCCTCGTCGTCGAGGACCGGCGTCTCGACCAGCAACCAGGCGCCCCGGGCTGCGGCCCCCAGGCGCCCGAAATCGCCCGCAGAACCCGTACCGGCATCCAGCAGCGGCGCGGTCAGCTGCTCGGCGCCGCTCGAAAAAGGTTTCGCAACGACGTCGGGCTCCCACCGCAGGTCGCCTTCGATGGCCGCGGAAACTGCTCGCTCCTGCCATTGGTTCGGCATGTCGAACGCCTCCCGACGTGCTGCGACCCCGGCGGCGGAGAACCTTGCCAGGGCCCAGTCGACCGCGGCCTCGTTGGCCGGGGAGCCGGTCACGCGGCCGCCGACCTCATCGGTCAGGGACTGCAGGTCGGTCAGGATCGGGGTGTCGGCCAGCATGGCGCCGACCAGCCGATCGACGTCCTCAGCCGGCCAGGCGGGGATTGCGAACAGGACGAGGCTGAGGATCAGCGGCGGGGAAATCTTCATCTTCGGTGCTCCGTGCTCTCCAATGGTTGTCGCGACCCGGCCCGGCGCGCCGGCAATATTTCCCGCGGGAAACTGCCCGGGTCTCGCTTCTTCCTGCGCATCATAGTCGGTTGCGTGAAGGGGCGCGATACCTCTCGATCGATCCGGCCGGCTCACCGGATGACGCCCTCTCGGGGCGATCGGCGCAAGGTTCGTGGCGGCATTTCGCGCTACACTTTGTGGTTCCCGTCACCGCAAGCAAAGATGTCCGATGTCTGCAGCCCATAGTGTTACCCTCTGGTCTCTGGCCCTCACAGCCCTGTTGCTGCAAGCCTGTCAGCGCGAAGAGCCACCGCATTCTGGCGAGAGTGCTGTCCCGTCAGCCGTCTCCCCGAGCGCCGTATCGGTTTACGGCTGGCACGCGGGGAACATGCCCGCTGGCCGGACCACGCTGACGCGCGCTGGCGACGGGAGGGTGCTGAACGAGTCCTTTGTGCACTGGAACAACCGCGAGTACCGGTTGCGCTCTGAATTGCAGCTGGACGCCAACGGCATGGTCATCGCGCAGCAGATCAGCGGGACCTCGCCGTTCGGTGCGCCGATCGACGAACGCTTCAGCTTCACGCAGGGCGAGGCCGCCTGGCGTACCCTCGGCGAAAGCGGCCGGGCGCGGCGCGATCAGCCGGCGTTTTACCTGCCCGCCGAATGGGCCGCAGTCGGTTCGCTGGAGGCGCTGGTGCAGGCGGCTGTTGGGCGTCTCGATGGTGAACTCCCGCTGTTCCCGTCGGGGCGCGCGCAGGTCGCGAAGCTGACCGAAGCGGTGCTGACGGCGCCCGAAGGCGACGTCACGCTGTCGCTGTACTCGATCAAGGGTATTGACTTCACACCGCTGTTTGCCTGGTTCGACCGCGATATGCGACTGGCCGCCCGCACGACCGGCTGGATGGGCATGCTGCCGCAAGGCTGGGATGCCGCCATTCTCGAGCAGCTGGCGAAGCTGCAGACCGAGCAGAGCGTGTTGCGCGCCGCGCGCCTGTCCGCGCAACTGGCCCGGCGGACAGCGGGCGCGGTGCTGTTTGAAAACGTCGATGTGGTCGATGTCGAGACCGGGCAACTGCTCGTCGGATATCAGGTACTGGTGGGGGATGGCAGAATCCAGGCCATCTCCAGCCTGCCGCTGGAGGCCGGGGATGCCCTGCGCATCGACGGCAGCGGCAAGACGATGATCCCCGGGCTGTGGGACATGCACGGCCATTTCTCCCTCGAAGACGGGCTGCTCAACATGGCCGGGGGCATCACCTCGGTCCGCGATCTCGGCAACGCCCACGAACGCATGATGGAGCTGCAGCAGAAGTTCCATTCCGGGGAGGTGATCGGGCCCACCACCTACGCTGCCGCGATGATCGACCAGGCAAGCCCCTATGCCGCGACGGACCCCGCGCACAGCCTCGACGAGGCGCTGGCCATGGTCGACCGCTTCGCCGAACAGGGGTACATCCAGATCAAGCTCTACAGCTCGGTCGACCCCGACTGGGTGCCGGCCATCAGCGAGCGTGCCCGGAAGCGTGGCATGCGGCTCTCCGGCCACGTGCCGGCCTTCATGTCGGCCGAGCAGGCCGTGCGCGCCGGTTATGAGGAGATACAGCACATCAACATGGTGTTCCTAAATTTCCTGGCGGGTGACCGCGAGGATACGCGCCAGCAGATCCGTTTCACGCTGTACGGCAACGAAGGCGGCAGGCTCGATCTCGCCAGCCCCGAAGTCGGGGACTTCATCTCGTTGCTGCGGGAGAGAGGCACCGTCGTCGACCCGACCGCCGCGATATTCGACACCATGTTGACCCACCTGCCGGGCCAGCCCGACCCGACCTTTGCCGCCGTTGCCGAGCACCTGCCGCTGACCATCCGCCGTGCGCTCTACAGCCCCGAGTTCGAGATCGGCGAGGCGCGCGTGGCCGACTGGGCTGCCACCGCCGCGCGCCAGGCGGAGATGGTCAGAAGGCTGTACGACAGCGGTATTCAGCTCGTCGCCGGCAGCGACGACCTGCCCGCTTTCACGATGCATCGCGAACTGGAGCTGTATGCTGAGTACGGCATCCCCAATGCAGACGTGCTGCGCATTGCCACGCTGGATTCAGCACGCGTCCTGGGCATGGACGGCGAAACCGGTTCGATCGCGGTCGGCAAGGCCGCCGACCTGGTGTTGCTGGATGGCAATCCGCTCGAGGACATCAGCGCCGTGCGCCGCGGCGTGCTGGTCATGAAGGGCGAGACGCTGTACCGGCCATCGGACCTGTACGCGGCCGTGGGCGTCGAACCGTTCGTGGAGTCGGTGGACCTGTAGCAGCGAGTTCGTTCGCGACCGGCCTACCGAGTGCCGAATGCGGCCTCTCTGACGTGCGCCCAGAAGCCGGCGTCGAAGCCGCCGACCAACTCCTCCCAACGCGTCTCGGTCAGCCGCAGGTCGCTGTCA
>JBFFUJ010000184.1:0-5320 GCA_041571375.1 Lysobacterales bacterium
AACATCATCGCCGACCGCGCCCTGGTCGGCGCCTATGCGAGGGAGCAGCAGGACGTCGATGCGCGGCTCGTGCACGCCGCTGCGAACGAGGTGCAGCTGGGCGAGCCGGGTATCGGCCGCAGTCGCTGGCCCTGGGCAATGGCCGCGGCTTCGGGGGTCGTGCTGGCCGTGGCTACCTGGTTCATGCTGCGGGTGATCCTTCCCGGCCCGGATGGCAGTCCCGCGGCGGCGGCCGGATCACCGGCCATGGATCAGGCATTGGCCAGTGCGCAGACTGCGGCTTCGAATGAACAGCCCGCCCCTCCATCCAGCGAGCCGGTGCTTTTGGATGCCCTCGACAGCCTTTGGCTGGACAGCCAGCACCGGGCCGTGTGGGATGGCCTGGCATTGCTCTGGAGTGACCCGGGCGGCGGGCTGGCGATCGAGGCAGCCTGCAAGGGCGAACCCGGCACGGGGTATGCCTGTATCCGGGATACCGGCAGCTGGGCGCGCATTCGCCAGCTCGGACTGCCGCTGGTATTGGTGCTGCAGGGCGAGGATAGCTACCATCTGTTGCTGCAGGGCGTCGATGACTCCCGCCTCCTGGTCGGCGAACCGTCCGGGCAGTTGACGGTCTCGCGCGCCGCGGTCGAGGATCAGTGGCTGGGCGCCTATTACGTGGCCTGGCCACAGGCTTCGAACTGGCCGCGGGAGATCGTTCGGGGTGACACGGGACCGGCTGTGGACACGGTCATCGGACTGGCTTCGAGGTCCGGCGACAGCCCCTATTCGGGGGAGCCCGTGTTCGGCGCCGGTTTTGAGCGATGGCTGGTCGCCTACCAGCGGCGTTTCGGCCTGGAGGCGGACGGCATCGTCGGGCCCAAGACCCTGCTGTACCTGATCCGGCCGTCCATCAGCGCGCCTGTCCTGGCCGCGGCGTGGGACGAGGAGCCCTGAGCATGTCATTTTTGCTTGACGCATTGCGCAAGACCGAAGACCGAAAGCACCTGCGCGAGGTGCCGACGATCTACAGTTCCGGGCCTGGCGTGGAGCGGCCCCCGCGCCGGTATGGCCCGCTGGTCCTGGTCCTGCTGCCGGCCTTCCTGGTGCTGATCTGGTCTGCCAGCAGGCAGTTCGCCGGTCCGGCCGACGGACTCGTGACGCCGAAGGCATCCCGGGCCGTGGACAGCAGGCCCGTGACCGGGCCGGGCGCCGCGCCGCCGGTTGCAAAGCCAAGCCCGGGACCGAAGTCCGTCGTGCCGCAGAAACCAGCCGGTGAGCAGAAGCCCGGGTCAACGGCGCGGACACCGGTGGAGTCGCTTGACCTGCCGGTCACCGCGGCTGAGGTGCGGGCGGCGCCCGATCCGGCACCGGAATCTCCCGTTTCGGCCAGGCCGGTGCCCGAGCCCGGCCCGGCAGCCTCCGTGGCCCTGCGCGAGCCGGAGCCGGCACCACAGCCGAAGCCCGAATCAGAGCCCTACCAGCCCCCGAAGCCTTCGCTCATTACGTACTGGCAGCTTCCCGCGACCGTGCGCGGCGAGTTGCCTGAATTCCGCATCAGTGTCCTGGTCTATGCGGAACGTGCGGAGGACCGGTTCATTTTGCTCAACGGCAAGCGCCTGATGGAGGGTGATTCCTACATGTCGGGACTTGTCATGGACGAAATCCGCAGGGACGGCGCGGTGTTCAGTTACCGGCTGTACAGGTTTCTCGTCGCTCGCTGACGGTACATGGATTCCGGGATCGTCACGAATTGGTCGAAGTCTTCGCCGCCTCTGCCATGGGTGGTCATGATTGTTTCCTCGGCCTGCCTGCTGGCCGGCCTGGTGTACGCCTTTCTGCCGCCGCTGGCCCAGCAGGCCCTGATAGAAGTGGCCGGCGCGTTGCCGAGCGATACGGCGGTCATGCTCTCACAGCCGGTGAGCGCGTGGCACCGGTTCGGCCTGGTGGCGGTATTCAGTTCATTGTTCGTGCATTCGAGCTGGCCGCACCTGGTCGGTAACCTCGCTTACCTGTGGGTGTTCGGCATGCCGGTGGAGCGCAGGACCGGCGTCTTCTTTTTTGCCTTGCTGTTTCTGCTTGGCGGGGCGCTGGCCCACATCATCGTCGCGCTGCGACTTCCGCATCTGCAGACGCCGGTGGTTGGCGCGAGCGGCGCCGTGTCGGCCGTGGTCGGTGCCTACCTCGGGCTGTTTCCGTCGCGCCGCATCGGTCTGTACCTGCCGCTCGGCCTATATTTGCAGTTTGCGCGCGTGCCGGCATTGCTGGTGATCGGGTCGTGGTTCACGCTACAGTTGGTTTATACGGCATTTGGCCCCATAACCGGAGCAGAGGCCTGGTGGACTCATCTCGCGGGGTTTACGCTGGGATTGATCTTCGCGTTCCTGGTGCGCGCACTGGACCTGGTTCGGTCTTGAGAGGGTGGAGATGGCACAACAGCAGCTTTACAGGATTGCCTTTCATTATCACGACAAGGTATACGAGCTTTTCTGCCGGGAAGTCTGTTCCAGCAGTATCTGGGGCTTCGTCGAAGTCGCAGGCCTGGTCTTCGAGGATGGCGATGCGATGGTCATCGACCCTACCGAAGAGAAACTGCGCGAACATTTCGAGGGCGTCGAGGTGCTTCACCTGCCAATGCACACCGTGCTGCGCGTGGAGGAGGTCAGGAAGAAAGGCCAGTCGGTGATCCGGGATCGAAAGAGCGGTGAGACCGTGACCCCGTTCCCGATTTCGCCACCCGGCAAATCAAAGGGCTGAGCGGCGCCTGGCAGCCTCTCAACCGGCTGCCCGCTGCCTCAGGATCTCCAGCGCCTTCTCCAGGGCCTGGCCGCTGTCCCCGGTGACCGGAACATCCGGCTCGATCCCGACACCCTCGATGGCATTGCCCGAGGCCGTGAAGTAACGCGCGGTCGTGAGGCGCAACCCTGAACCGTTGCGCATCGCCAGCACCGACTGTACCGATCCCTTGCCAAAAGTGGTCCTGCCGACAATGACGGCCCGGCCGTGGTCCTGGAGCGCGCCGGCGAGCACTTCCGATGCGGATGCCGACTTTTCATCCACCAGGACCACCAGCGGCCGGCCGGGAAGCCACTCGCCGGGACTGGCGGTAAACTCCATGTCCATGTCCGCGTGCCGCGACTCGGTATGCAGTATCTGGCCGCTGTCGAGGAAACCGTCGGCCACGGCAGCTGCCGCGTTCATGGCGCCGCCTCCGTTACCCCGCAGGTCGATGATTGCGCCCGCGAGCCTGGATCCGTCCTGGCCGGCAAGGCGGCGCACGGACGCCTCCATTTCCTTGCCTGTCTCTGCGTGGAAATGCGAGATTCGAAAGTAGCCGAACCGATCCTCCAGCACCCGGCTTTCGACGCTGCGGGCGGCAATGAAGGCGCGGGTCAGGACGAGCTCGCGGGAATCCTGGCCGGGCGTGCTGACGCCGACTCTCACATCGGTGCCGGGTTCGCCGCGGAGCGCGTCCATGGTCTCGGGGATCGCCCGGCCTTTCACCGGCCTGCCATCGACCGCCGTAATCAGGTCGCCGGGCCGAATCCCGGCGGCATTGGCGGGGCTGCCCTGCGGAACGCCGACCACAATGATCCGCCCATCTTCAAACTCGACCTCCACGCCGATGCCACCGAAGCGGCCGCGGGACGCGTCATCCATTTCGCGGAACGAATCCGCGCTGATGAACCGGGAGTGCTCGTCGAGTTCTGCGATGATGCCGCGGATTGCCGCGTCGAGCAGTCTCATGTCATCGAGTTCTTCAACGTAGTTCATGCGGACCTGGTTGAACACGTCCGTGAAGGTGCGGAGATCCTCCAGCAACAGCTGTGCCTGGCCGCTGCCTTCTTCCTGGGCGAGCGACGGCGTCGCCAGTGTCCAGGTCGTGATCAGGGTGAGAACAGTCATGTACACTCGGCCTTTCATGGCTCGTCTCCGTGGCTTGCTTGTTTTTTTTCAGCGGCGCGAAATCCAGGCCGCCGGGTCCATGACCTTGCCGTTGTCGCGCAATTCAAAGTACAGGCCCTGGCCGGTGCCCGGGTCGTCGCCAACGGTGCTGATGACGGTTCCCGGCTGCACCCAGTCGCCCACTTCGAACCGCAGTGTTTCATTATTGCCGTAAAGACTCATGAAACCTTCTCCGTGGTCGATAATGATCAGCAACCCGTAACCTCTCAGCCAGTCCGCGTAAGCGATCCGGCCGTAGGCTATCGAGCGGACCTCGGCGCCGCTTTCGGCGGCCACCAGCCATCCCTGCCAATGCAAGCCGCCCGCCCTCGTTTGACCAAAGGCATGCTTGACGCGACCGGCCAGGGGCATCGGCAACTCGCCTTTGCGGGTGCTCGGGTGCCGGTACTCGCCGAGATCCGCAGGGATGTCGGACAAGGCGTCCGCCAGGCGTTCGATCAGTGCCTCGAGGTCTGCCCTGTTTCGCGTCAACTCCTCGAGCAAAGCCTCGTCGCTGTTGATCTCGCCCGCCAGCGCCGCGAGCAGGGTCTGCCGCTTCGAGCGCCTGTCATGCAGACGCCCCAGCGCCGCTTGCTGAAGCCTTTGGGCCGCATCCAGGGACGAAAGTTCGGAATCGATTTCAAGCTGCATTCGGTCAAGCGTCGTCAGCGCCTCGCGCAGCTCTCTTATCTGTTCGGCCTGGGCGTTGCTGAAATAGTCGTAGTAGGCGAGCATGCGTCCCACCCGCGCCGGGCTGTCCTGATTGAGCAACAGCTTTATGCGCGACTCGCGACCCAGCCGGTAGGCGGCTTCGATCTGTGCGACCAGCAGGTCGTGCCTCGCGCTCAGGCTCTCCAGGTAGGCTTCCCGTTCCAGGCGTAGCCTGCCCAGCTCCTCCCGGTGGACGGAAATCTGTTCGGCGGTGGCGGTCAACTCCAGCGCGGCATCCTGGATCTCCAGGTCAATGCGCCTCAGTTCCCGCTGTTCTGTCGCGAATCGACTGCGCGAATCGGTCAGCGACTGTTGCAGTTCCCGGATTTCTGTCTCGAGGGACTGCAGCCGGGATTTGGCCTCGTCGCGGGACACGTTGTCCTGCGCGGCCGGGTAGCCGGCGGGCAGGGCTAGCAGTGCGGCACAAAACAAGAGCGTAAACCCAAACCGCCTTGTCACCGTATCCTTACCCCCGTTGAATGCCCATGGGTCCGTATCAGGCGACGCCGCGGCGGTCATCCGCCAGCCGCAACAACGCCCTGCCGGTCATCTCCTGCGGTTGCGGCAGGCCGAGCAGGTAAAGCATGGTCGGCGCAATGTCGCGAAGCGAGCCGTGATCCGCCATGCTGGCCTCGCGGCCCGCAAAGACCAGGGGCACGCGGTTGGTGGTATGCGCGGTATGCGC
>JBFFUJ010000185.1:0-5311 GCA_041571375.1 Lysobacterales bacterium
ACCTGCCCGCGGATATCCATGGATGAATTGACGAACCGCGCGACGACGTCGGCCTGCCGGACCGCGGGCCACTCCGGCTGGTAGTCGACCTGGACGTCCCGCACGACGGCAACCGCCTCGAAGCGGCCTTCGCCATGGCGAAAGGGCCAGTCGTCCATGTCCCCGTGGATGGACACCCGGGCGCGTTCGATCTCCCCGGCCAGCAGGCCCCTGCGCAGCCACGCCTTGACGTTGTCCTTGAGCACGGCTTCGGGCCAGTAGGGATCCAGCTGCCCCATGTGACCGCGGGTGACGGCCACGTTGAGGTCGAAGGCCGGGCGACCCTCATTGCCGCTGATCACCGCCCCACCGTATACGGCAAGGTCCGGGTTCTCCAATGAACAGTCATCGACCCCCACTTGCCAACCCGCGCCCCAGCGCAGTCGAAGCCTGCATCCGGGGATCTTCACGTTGATCGGTTCCCGGAACATCCTGGGCCAGGTCACGCCCACCGATTGACCGCTGAGCTCCACCATGCCCGCATTACGTTCCAATGCAACGCGACCGCCGAGACCGCGAAGATCCGGCCAGCGGCCCCAGTCCGATACGCTGGCCTCCTGAAGCTCGCCGCGGGCCATGACCACGCGCCAACCGGCATCGAGAATCAGGTCAAAATCCGATACCGACCCGCCCGCAGCCTGCGGCAGGAACCTGGGCCACGGGGTCCCGTAGATCGACATCACGTCACGCGCCAGGCTCAATGGCATGGCGACGGGTAAGCGATCGGCACTGATCCACAGGCCCAGGCCTTCGGCCATGTTGCGTGCGATGGCCAGGCGCGGCGCCGTCCAGGCCTGCTGACCGTCGTCAAACGCAAAATCCGAAAAATTCAGATCCCAGTGTTTTCGGCTCCTGAAATGCCACTGAAAGCGCGTGTTGACCCGGTCCAGCCACAGATCCTGGTATTCATTGCTCAGCCGGGCCTGCCGGAGGTCGGTGACCCCGCGGACACGGTGCCCATCCGCAGCGCTCCACGTGCCCCAGAGTTCGGCATTGAACCACCCGGTCAGAGGCAGGAACGGGTTGGGCGGCAGCCGCCCCTGCAGGGCGGCCAGCAGTAATTCACGCGCCGTGGCGTGCCATTCGGCCCCGGTGATGCCCTGATCCTCGCCCAGCGCAAGCAGCAGAACCGCCTCGACATCGCCCACGACCAGTTCGCTGCGCTCGTCGTACAGGCGCGCTCGGATTTCGCTGGCGAGATCGTCACCGGCGAGATTCAGGCGGCCGTTGATCTCCGTGAAACTCAACCGGACACCATGCAGGTCGTCCTGATAGTAGAGGCTGGAATCCTGCAGCACGACCTCGCCCACTCGGGCCAGATCCCTCAAAGCTGAGCCCTGCGTGCGGTCGCCTCGCCGGCTGACCCCGAAACCCGAGAGCTGGAACTTGCCGTCCTCGCTGCGAGTCAGCTCGAAATCCGCACCGATGACCCGGAAATTGTAGAGCGACCTCCCGGGCAGCAGCGCGTTGAACGGCCTGATGTCCAGGGCCGCCGACTCGATGACCACGTCAGCGACCTGGTTTTCAGGAGCGGCTGCCGCTGTAACGCCCGTGGGCAGGAGTTTCATCCCCCGGAGGCTGATCCTGGGACCGAAGGCGGTCCATTCCCCCGCGAAGCTCTCCAGCACCACCGGCTGGCCGAATTCCTGGGACAACCAGGTTTCGAGCCGGGGCTGATACCGGTCGCTATACGGGATCAGCAGCTGGCCGATGCCCATGACGACGGCCGCGGCGATTGCGAGGATGGAGAACGCCGTCCACAGCAGCGTCCGCGCCCGCCGGATCAGGACCCCGAGCATCTTCATGAGCTGTCTGAGAACGCCATTGCTCGAAGCCACCTACAGCAGAACGACGTCATACTGTTCCTGGCTGTACTGGTCTTCCCGCTGGAACTTGATCGATTTCCCGATCAGTTCCTCCAGTTCGGCGACCGTGGCCGACTGCTCGTCCAGGATCCGCTCCACCACCTGGGAAGAAGCCAGCACCATCAGTTTGCCGGCATCGAACTGCCGGCTCGAACGCATGATCTCGCGGAAGATCTCGAGGCAGACCGTTTCGGCGCTTTTAACGGAACCCCTGCCCTCGCACATGGGGCACGGGACGCACAGCCGCCGCTCGAGGCTTTCGGTGGTTCGCTTACGTGTCATTTCCACCAGCCCGAGAGTGGATAACTCCGTAACCGCGGTCTTGACGTGGTCCAGCGCCAGGGCCCGCTCGAACGAGCGCATCACCTGCCGCCGGTGCTCCTCGTCAGCCATATCGATGAAGTCGATGATGATGATCCCGCCGAGGTTCCGCAGCCGCAGTTGCCGGGCGATGGCCTGAGCCGCCTCCAGGTTCGTTTTGTAGATCGTCTCCTCCAGGTTGCGGTGTCCGACGTACCCACCGGTGTTCACGTCGATCGTCGTCATGGCTTCGGTCTGATCGAACACCAGGTATCCCCCCGACTTGAGCGGCACAGTCGGGCGCAACGCGTTCTCGATCTCATCCTCGACTCCAAACAGGTCGAAGATGGGTCGGTCGCCGGTGTACTCCTCGATTCGCTCCAGCCAGTCGGGCACGAAGCGCCGGGCAAAATCACGCGCCTTGTCGTAAGTCTCGGCCGAGTCGATGCGAACGCGGTCAACGTCTTCATGCATCAGGTCCCGCAACGCCCGCAGCGGCAGGGAGAGGTCCTCGAAGATACAGGTCGCGGGGGCGGTGCTCTCGGCCCGCTCCCGGATGGTCTGCCAGACCTTGCCGAGATAGACCATATCGGCCGACAGTGCGAATTCGTTGACCCCTTCGGCGTTGGTTCTGACGATGTACCCGTGACCTTCGCGACGGTCCCTGAGGATCTGGACCAGTTCCCTGAGTCGGCCGCGTTCCGACTCATCCTCGATGCGCGCTGAAATTCCGACCACGTCGCAATCCGGCAGCAAGACCAGAAACCGCGACGGGATGCTGATGTTGGTGGTCAGGCGCGCACCCTTGCTGCCCAGCGGATCCTTGATCACCTGCACGACCAGACGGTCACCGGGCCGCAGCAGGTTGGAGATCAGCGGCTCGGGAGGAGTGACGTCGGCCATCGTCAGGGGATCGTGCCTCACCATGTCGCGCGCGTGCAGGAAGGCGGTGCGTTCGAGGCCTATGTCGATGAACGAGGCCTGCAAGCCCGGAAGGACGCGCGACACGACACCTTTGTAGATGTTTCCGATGTAGGCCGAGTGGCTGGCGCGCTCGAGCCAGACCTCCTGCAGCATGCCGTTCTCGACCAGCGCCACCCGGGACTCCGAGGGGGTCGAATTGATGAGGATTTCTTCGCTCATGCGGGACCGGCCGATTGCCGCAGGAAACCTAGAATAACACTTCGGCGCGGTGCAGCAATTCGCAGGTCTCGTAGAGCGGAAGGCCCATTACGCCCGAAAAGCTGCCTTCGATGCGGGCGATTTTTTCCGCCGCCCGCCCCTGCACGCCGTAGGCGCCTGCCTTGTCCAGAGGATCTCCGGTTGCGCAGTATTCCCTGATCCACTCGGGGTCCAACGCGGCGAACGTCACGCGGGTGATGTTCAGGCACTCGAGTGGGGGCGCATCCGGCAACGCGACGACGGCTGCCGAGTAGACCTCGTGGGTCCTGCCCGACAAACGCTGCAGCATGGACGCTGCCTCGGCCCGGTCGGCGGGCTTGCCGAGTATCGCGCCGTCCATGACAACGGCCGTATCGGCGCCGAGTACCGGCAGGCGTTCGTTTACTCGCGCCTGGACCTCCAGCGCCTTGTCGCGCGCCACCCGCAGCACATAGTCGCCGGGTGCCTCACCGGTCAATGGATTCTCGTCAACGACAGCGATGACGACCCGGAAGTGAATGCCCACCTGTCTCAGCAATGCACGCCGGCGTGGCGAGGCCGAGGCCAGGATCAGGGCAACGTGTTCCGTGGCATCCACCATGGTTCAGTCCCGATGGTAGGGATGGTTCCGGGTCACGGTCCAGGCACGGTACAGTTGCTCGGCCAGAACGGCCCTGACCATTGCATGGGGCAAGGTCAGGCGGGAGAGCGACCACAGATCGTCCGCGCGGACGCGGCATTCCTGTGACAAACCATCCGGGCCGCCAACCAGGAAACAGACCCCCGACTCTTCACGCATCCAGTTTTCAAGCCTGGACGCCAACTCCCGGGTCGACCACTGCTTGCCGCGCTCATCGAGGGCGACCAGACGAAAGGCGGCGGGTGCGGCCGCCAGCAGGGCCCGGCCCTCGCTCGAGCGAAAGGCATCGGGAGCGGCCTTGCGACTGCGGCGGGCTGCGGGGACTTCCCTGAGTTCGAGCGACATGCCGCGCGGCCAACGGCGGGCATACTCATCCCAGGCCTGCTGGACCCAGGCCGGCATGCGCTGGCCCACCGCAAGCACCAGCAATTGCATCAGGCCGAGCGGCCGCCGTGCGTCCGCTGCGCCCTGCTGGCTTCCCAGAGCTTTTCGAGGTTGTAGAAGGCGCGGGTCTTGGGGAGCATCAGGTGCACGATCACGTCGTTGAGGTCCACCAGAATCCACTCGGCCTGCCGCTCGCCCTCGACACCGAGGGGCGGACAACCTGCGGCTTTCATTTTCATGACCAGGTTGTCGGCCATCGACTTGAGATGGCGGGTCGAGTTACCGGAGGCGATGACGAACAGGTCGGTCAGCGGGTTTCGTCCCGATACGTCGATCTGTTGGATGTCCGTGGCTTTGAAGTCTTCGAGAGCAGCAATGACAATGTCACGAAGCTGTTCTAGGGAAAGGGTTTCCGCGTCAGTTGTACTGGTCAAATGGAGTCATCCTGCATGCAATGCATGAATTCTATCCTGTCCTGTCAGGCCCCGCAAAAAGGTCTTCGCGGCTCAGTCCGGGGCCATTCGGTAAAGACCCTGGTCCTCGATGTATGCGACCACGGCATCCGGCAGGAGGTAGCGCACGGAACGGCCCCTGGCGAACAGGTCCCGGATGGCTGAGGAGGAAATGTCGAGCTGCGTGACCTCAAGCGTCAGTACCAGCCCGGACGGTTGTTCCCGGAGCCTCTCCGGATGCGGCACACGGCGCCGCTCGAATTGCCGCCGCAGTTCGCCGGCACAATCGAAATGGGCCTCCGGACGGCGCATGATGACCAGGTGCGCCAACTCGAACAGATCGCCCCAGCGGTGCCAGGTGTCGAGCGCATTGGCGGCATCCTGACCGACCAGGAGCAGCAGCGGTGCGGTGCCCGCCTCGGCGCGCAACTCGGTCAGCGTATCGACCATGAACGATGCGCCGGGCCTCC
>JBFFUJ010000186.1:0-5228 GCA_041571375.1 Lysobacterales bacterium
ATGGAGCCGCCGACCAGCCGGCAGCATGACGCGATCCGCGATGAAAAAATGAAGGTGCTGAGAGCCCTGAAGCCGATCGGCCCCGACCAGGTTGAGAGCCGCACCGTGCGCGGCCAGTACCAGGCGGGGGCGATCCAGGGCCATGCGGTGCCGGGTTTCGTCGAGGAACTCGGTTCCGGGGAGAGCACGACGGAGACCTACGTGGCGCTGAAAGCCGAAATTGACAATTGGCGGTGGTCGAACGTGCCCTTCTACCTGCGCAGCGGCAAGCGTCTCAAGCAGAAATATTCCGAAATCGTGGTCCAGTTCCAGCGGGTTCCGCACTCCATTTTCCCTGAGCTCGGCGACAATGCGCCGCCCAACCGCCTGGTGATCCGCTTGCAGCCCGACGAGGGCGTCAAACTTTTCCTGATGTCGAAGGCCCCGGGACCGGGTGGATTCCAGCTTCAGCCCGTCGCCCTCAATCTGCATTTCGAGCAGGTCTGGGGCGAACACTACCCCGATGCTTACGAACGCCTGCTGATGGAAGTACTCCGCGGCAATCCTGCGCTGTTCATGCGCCGTGACGAAGTCGAGTCCGCCTGGCGCTGGATTGACGGCATCCTGGCGGGTTGGTCCGAGCGACAGACACCGCTGGAGGCCTATGTTGCAGGGTCCTGGGGACCACCGGCCTCCTTCCTGCTATTGGACCGCGACCGGCGGGCCTGGTATCCGCCCTCCTGACCGGGTGTTGCGGCAGGATCTGACGAGCCTGTTGCACCGATAGTGAGCGGCCGCACTGGAATTAATCGAAGTGCTTGAGTACTCTACAAAAAATTTTGCATCGCATATGAGCGAAGGATGAGACCACAATGATGACCGAAGCCGCCCTACCCGTGCCTAAGGAGCACTTCGAGCACCTGGTACTGGAAGCCCAGAGACGGGCGCCACTCGATGCCGCGCAGATCCTGGCCGAGGAGAGCGACGAAACCGTCGGCGCCGTCCTGCAGCAGCTGCACCCCGCCCCCGCTTACCGGATCCTGCTGCGCTTCCCGAAAGACCGGCGCCACGAGATCGTCCCGCTGGCGGGCGACCACGTCGGCGACCCCTGGAAGGAGGCCCAGCGCTACGCCGAGGACAGCGTTGGCCGCCTGATGGAGCCCGCGGTCGCGATCGTCAGGCCGGACGATACGGTGCAGACTGTCGTCGAAAAGCTCCGCGAATGGGTCCACGAGGCATTGATCACCTACGTGTGGGTGATCGACGAAGAGGAGCGATTGCTCGGCGTGCTGGTCATGCGAGATCTTTTGCTGGCCGAGCCGGGCAACCGTCTCAAAGACGTCATGCTCGGCGATCCTTTCTATCTGCGACCCGACATGTCGGTCGGCGACGCCATGAAGGAAGTGGTCTACCGGCATTACCCGGTCTACCCGGTGTGCGACGCCGACGGGCACCTGCTGGGGACCGTGCAGGGCTATATGCTGTTCGAGCAGCAGCACTTCGAACTCAGCGCGCAGGCAGGCCGCATGGTCGGTGTGCAAAAAGAGGAACATGCCACGACGGAATGGCCCAGCTCCTTCCGCATGCGCCATCCCTGGCTGCAGATCAATCTCGTCACGGCATTCGTGGCGGCCTTCGTCGTCAGCCTGTTCGAGGACACCATCGCCCAGGTGGTGGTGCTGGCCGCATTCCTGCCGGTATTGGCCGGCCAGTCGGGCAACACCGGCTGCCAGTCGCTTGCAGTCACCATCCGCGGGCTGACGCTGCAGGAGTTCAAGCCAGGGGTTTTCCGGCGGGTGCTGGTCAAGGAGACGCTGCTGGGCGTGCTGAACGGCGCCGTGGTGGGCCTGGTGGCCGCCGTTGCGATGGTCGCCTACGCCATTCACTCGGGCGCGGACCAGCCGGCCGTTCTCGGCGTCGTCGTACTGCTCGCCATGACCGGCGCCTGCCTGGCCAGCGGCATGACCGGCGTACTGGTCCCGCTGACGCTGCAACGCCTGGGCGCCGACCCCGCAACCGCCTCGAGCATATTCCTTACCACCGCCACCGACGTCGTGAGCATGGGCCTGTTCCTGTGGCTCGCCAACGTTCTGGTGATCGGCTGAAAACGCGGCGAGGGGCCCGAGACGGGACTGCGGACCGGCCCGGCCCCGCTACCGGCAGAGCATCCGGCACGTGACCGCATCGGCAAACCAGTCCGGCGGGCACCTGGTTCGCAGGCTCGGCCTGCTCGGGCTGACCGCCACCGGGATCTGCGCCATGCTGGGTGCGTCGATCAACGTCGTACCGTTCATGATCCAGCGCAGCGTGCCCGGCATCGGTCCGCACGTTCTTGCGGCGTTCCTGTTCGCCGCGGTGCCCGCGCTGCTGGCGGCGGTTGCCTATGGCGCGCTCTCCTCGGCCATGCCGCGAGCCGGCGGCAGCTACATCTACGCGAGCCGGGGGCTGAACCCCTACCTGGGATACATCGCGAGTTTCTCGCAGTGGTTCGGCCTTTCCATCGTCATCGGCGTGATCGCCTACATCATCGTGCCGTTCCTGAGGGATATCGCACTTGGCCTGGAATGGTCGGCGCTGGCTGCAGCGCTGGACGGCGGCATCGTGCGGGTCAGTGTCGCGCTGTGCCTGATCTGGCTTTTCGTCTACGTCAATATCCTCGGCGCCCGCTCCTATGAACGAACGGTGATCCCGCTGATGCTGATGATGTTCGCATTAGGAGCAATTGTGATCGTAACCGGCTTCGCCCACGA
This sequence comes from Lysobacterales bacterium, assembly GCA_041571375.1. Classification (GTDB taxonomy): domain Bacteria; phylum Pseudomonadota; class Gammaproteobacteria; order Xanthomonadales; family SZUA-36; genus CALKKN01. Next base: position 2,730 of record JBFFUJ010000186.1, read on the forward strand.
CCATGCAGATTTCGGCCAGGCGCTGCAGGCGCAGGACGGGCGCACAATCACGCTGGACGAGGTCGCGGAGCTGGACTGGAAACTGTTTCTCTCGGCAGCGGCGCTGCTGTTCGCCAGCTTCATCGGTTTCGACTCGATTGCCCAGGCCGGCGGTGAGGCAAGGAATCCGACCCGCAACCTGCCTCTGGCCATAGGACTCGCCATCGCGATCGTCGGCGGCTATTACTTCCTGTTCACCGCGGCGGTGTACCACGCGGTCCCGTGGTCGTTCGTGGCGGAGGAGGCCGTGGCCAGGGACATTTCGGCTCCGGGGTTGCTGGCGTATCTGTTACCCACGGGTCTGTCAGTCGCCATCCTGGCCGGAGCAGCCATTGCCCTGATCAATGATTTGCCTGCCATGCTGCTGGCCGTCTCGCGACTGACCTTCGCCTGGGCCGAGGACGGCATTTTCCCGTCGGGCATCGCTGCGGTGCACCCGCGCTTCCATACTCCGCACCGCGCGCTGGTGCTGAGCGGCTCGATCGCGAGCCTCGGGGTCCTGGGCAGCCACTTCGCCGGGGACTTCTTCCTCGGCATCGATATCATGGTGACCGCGATGACGGTCAACTTTCTGCTGATGTGCCTGACCCTGCTGACCCTGCCGCGGGTCAATCCGGCGCTGGCTTCGCAGATGAGTCTGCTGCGCCACGACGGGACCCGCAAAACCGTCGCCTGGTCGGGGACCCTGCTGCTCACGGGGTTCCTGTGCATCCATCTGTGGAAGGACCTCGCGACCCCGGCCGCGGCCTGGTATTTTCATTCCTCGCTCGTCTGGCTGATCGTCATGGCGCTCGGCTCGGTGGTGTTTTTTGTCAAGCTGGCCGAACTGAAGCGCTCGGGAGCCGACATCGGGCAGCACTTCCGCGGGCTGCCAGAGCAATGACCATGCAGATCGAACGCGAGGAACTGGCCCCCGATCTGAGCATCTCCAGGGTACTGACCGGCCTGTGGCAGATCGCCGACCTGGAACGCGACGGAGACAAGCTGGATCCGGCCGCGACCTCGCGCTTCATGGCCCCGTACGTGGAGGCGGGTTTTACCACCTTCGACATGGCGGACCACTACGGATCCGCCGAGGAGATCGCCGGCCATTTCCGCCGGCACTCGCCACTGGGGGAAGCGGTTCAGCTGCTGACCAAATGGGTACCAAAGCCCGGTCCGGTGCGGAAGGAGGACGTCACGGCTGCGGTCCGCCGCGCGCTCGATCGGCTGCAGACGGATCGCATCGACCTGCTGCAGTATCACGCCTGGAATTATGCCGACCCGGCCTGGCTGGACAGCCTGTTCTGGCTGCAGGAACTCAGCGAGGAGGGCCTGATCGGCCAGCTGGGCCTGACCAACTTCGACGCCGCCCATCTCAGGATCGCCGCCGCCAGCGGCATCGGCATACTGACCAACCAGGTGTCCTACTCCCTGCTCGATCAGCGCGCAGCCGGCGAGATGACGCGGGTCTGCCGGGAATATGGTATCCGGCTTCTGGCTTACGGCACGCTGGCCGGCGGCTTCCTGAGCGAAAAGTGGCTGGGTGCGTCCGAGCCCAGCGATCGGGAACTGTCCACCTGGTCGCAGATGAAATACAAGCGCTTCATCGATGCCGCAGGCGGCTGGCCGAAATTCCAGGGCGTGCTGCGGACCGCGGCCGAAATCGCCGGCAAGCACGGCGTTTCCCTGCCGGTAGTGGCCGGCCGCTACATGCTGGACCAGCCGGCGGTGGCGGGCATCATCCTGGGCGCCAGGCTGGGGCGCAGCCAGCACATCGATGAGAACCTGGCCCTCTGCGGGCTCAGGCTCGACAGCGAGGACCGAACGCGCCTGCAGGAGGCCATCGGCCAGCTCGACGCGATCCCGGGCGACTGCGGGGACGAATACCGCAAGCCGCCCTTCCTGACGGCAGCCGGCGACCTGAGCGACCACCTGGATGAATTCCCCCCGGTGTACCAGGAGGTCAGGGATGCCACGGGCAAGGCACGGGTCTCGAGCGGCACCGTCTGGGAGGACATGGCCGGCTACTGCCGCGCCGTTCGCAGTGGAGACCGGATCCTCGTGTCGGGCACCACGGCGACCCACGGCTCCCGCCTGATCGGCGGCAGCGATCCCGTGGCACAGGCCCATTTCATCATCGACAAAATCCAGGCAGCCCTCGAGTCGCTGGGCAGCGGGCTCGAGGACGTGGACCGGACGCGCGTATTCGTCAGCGACATCGAACACTGGGAGCCGGTCGCCCGCGCGCACGGCCAGCGATTTGCCGCGATCCGGCCGGTCAACACGCTGGTCCAGGCCGGCCTGGTGGGCCCGGATTACCTGCTCGAAATGGAGGCCGAGGCGCGAGTGTTACCCGGCGCCAACTGAACCTCCCAAAGCACCGTCCGCCGGGCAATACCCTGATCTTCGCATCCCCGGACAGGGGTGCTGCCATGATCGGCAGATTCGCTGGTATGCTGTCGCCTGTGCTGGAAAATC
>JBFFUJ010000187.1:0-5204 GCA_041571375.1 Lysobacterales bacterium
AAAATATCCGAGGTCCTCAATGGCCCTCAAGGCGGTCGATTTGCCGCCTCCGGACAGACCCGTCACCAGCACCAGATGGCGGTTTGCCGGTCCGCTGCTCAATCCTTCGTTCCCTCGGTCTGGCGCCGAAGCAGGCGCGAATGCCGCTCGATGAATGCTGAAGCTGCATCGTAACCTTTCATTTTCAGCATGAAATCGCGCACCGCGGCCTCCGTGATCACCGCCAGGTTGCGGCCGGCCACGACCGGCAGCGTGATTTTCGGTATTTCCAGATCCAAAACCTTCTCGGTGCCGGTATCGCCGTGCAGGCGGTCACCGGGAGGACCCGTGTCTGCCGGGACCTCCAGGTGAACGATCAGTCGCAGGAACTTGTTCAGCTTGACGGCAGAATCGCCGAACATGCTTCGGACGTTGAGGACCCCGAGGCCGCGCACCTCGAGACAATCCTGCAGGGCTTCAGGACAGGTCCCATCGATGATTTCCGGAGAGATCTGCGTGAACTCCGGGGCGTCGTCCGCGATGAGCCGGTGCCCGCGATTCAGCAGTTCGAGGGCCAACTCGCTCTTGCCGCTGCCGGCGCCGCCGGTGATCAGGACTCCGATCGTGAAAACCTCCATGAAAACGCCGTGCAGGTTGGTGCGGCGCGCGAGACTGCGGGATACCTGATACTGCAGGTAATTGACCAGCTCATGCGCCCGGAGGTTCGATGTCATCAGTGCGGTGGCGGTTGCCGCCCGTTCCGCTCCCTGCATGATGGATTTCGGGATTTTCAGCGCATCGCCGACGATGATCGCAAGCGGACCGCTGGCGAACATCCGGCCGATGGTCTGCGCGAGTTCCTCTTCTTCCAGATCGTCGAGGTAGTCGACTTCCTCCAGCCCCAGCACCTGTACCTTGTTGGGGTGGATCAGATTAAGAAACCCGACGGCGGCCGGGCGGACGGTCAGGTCATCCTGGGAGATCGAGGGGGCCTGTTCGTCAGCGGGCCCCAGCAGCCATTGCAGGCGAAGACGCTCATGGAGGTCGTCGAAGAGATTGCGTGCTGTAATCGAGCCGGCCACGAAGTCAGTATTGCAGGAAGTGCTTTTCGGGGCTAGCCGCCTTTGCTATGGGTTCCGTGCTGGCGGACCCGCGGATCAATGCGTGGCGCCGGACAGCAACTGCATCATCTCGCTCGAGGACCCGGCTGCGCGCAATTTACGCAACAGATCCGCATCGCTGAACAGCTCAGCGACCTGTGCGAGCAGCTTGAGGTGATCTTCGCCGCAGTCCTCGGGTACCGCCAGGCAGAACAGGAGATCCACCGGCTCGCCGTCAATGGCATCGAAGGGAAGCGGCTTTTTCAGACGGATCAGCGAGGCTTCGACGTGCTTGCTGCCCTTGATCCGGCCATGCGGAATGGCAACGCCCTTGCCCAGCCCGGTGCTGCCGAGGCGCTCACGGGCACAGATGCTCTCGAAGATCTCGCGCTTGGTGAATTCGTCGCTGTCGCGGGCCAACTCCTCGCTGATGAGCTCGAGTAGCCGCTTCTTGCTGGTGCTCTGAACATCGCAGCGAATTCGCTCCGGGCTCAGGATATCGCTGATGAGCATGTTCGGACAGAAACCTCAATGACGGCAGATCAAGGCTGGAGGGCGCGATCACCCCATGGAGGCAGCGCGCTTCGCCGCACCGCCATGATGGCCACGTATGCGGTCCTTGTGGCGGCGAACCTGTTTGTCGAGCTTGTCGATCAGACCGTCGATAGCGGCATACATGTCGGTGTCGGCTTCCTGCGCGAACAGTGACTTGCCCGCGGCCATGATCTTCGCTTCGGCCTGTTTATGGTGATTTTCCACTTTGAGAATGACATCGGTGGAGATCACATGGTCAAAATGTCGCGAGATGCGTTGCAGTTTCTCAGTGACATAGGCCCTCAGAGCGGGCGTAACTTCGATGTGATGTCCGGTGATGTTGATTTGCATGTCAATCTCCTTTTGTGACACAACTCCCTGAGCCGCCCTACCGCGGGCATGGCGGCGTCGAAGAGTTTATCGCGGAAGGTGGCGCTGGTATTCCGTCCCCTTGGCCTTGATGTTCCTTTTGTCGAGAACGCGAAGGATTACACCATCCATAATCTTATCTTATACCCGAATCCCGTGATTGCCTAGGGTCATCGCGGGCAGGCGCGGTGACCGTGCCGACACCGTCCGGCATTGCGTTGTCGGAGCACGTGGTTTCCATGACGGCTCATTCTGCCATTGCCCGCCGGCGGTACAGGCGGCGGCGCTCCGTTGAGGAGCCGACCCCGAGGGATTCCCGGTACTTGGCAACGGTTCTCCGCGCCACGACGATCCCCGCCTGGCGCAGCAGTTCAGCCAGTTCCTGATCGCTGAGCGGACTTCCGGTCGGTTCGCTGTCCAGCAGAGCCTGCAGCCGGGCCTTTACCGCAGTTGCGCTGATCGCACCGCCCTCGCGGGTTCGCACATGGCTGGAAAAGAAATACTTCAGTTCGTAGAGGCCGCGCGGTGTCAGCATGTACTTGCGGGTGGTCGCCCTGGAAACCGTGGATTCGTGCACGCCGATCTGTTCGGCGACGTCCTTCAGCACCAGGGGCCGCATGGCCATTTCGCCCTGCCCGAGGAAATCTTCCTGAAAATCCACGATGCTTTGCGAGACCCGCAGCAGGGTCTGGTTACGCAATTCGATGCTGGAAAGCAACCAGCGCGCCTCCTGCAGGCGACCCTGGAGATATTGGGCATCCTTGCCTCCTGATTTTCGCAAAAGGTCTATGTAGTAGCGATTCAGTCGGAGATTCGGGTCGTTTTCCGGGTTCAGCGTGACACGCCATTCGTTGTCCATGCGCGTCACGTAGACGTCCGGCACGAGGTACTCGTCCCGCCGGTTGTCGTACCGGGCTCCCGGGCGCGGTTCCAGGGACTGAATCAGATCGAGGGCCGCCGTCAGACTTTCCCTTGAGCCGCCCGCCTGCCTGGACAGTTCGTCGATGTCGAACCTCGCGACGAGGTCGAGAAAGTCCCGCGCGATACGCAGGGCCAGATCGCGGCCGGGCGTGTCCGAGGGCAGTGCCCCGAGCTGGATGCGGATGCACTCCGCCGGATCCCGTGTCGCCACGCCGACCGGTTCGAGGCGCTGAACCCGGTGCAGCACGGCCAGGATTTCGTCCTCTTCGACCAGCAGTTCCGGAGCCAGGCTCGCGCGAATGTCGGGGACGTCCTCCCGCAGGAACCCGTCCTCGTCCAGGCCGTAGACGATCGCCTCGGCGATCGCGGTGTCGACGGGACTGAAGTGCGACAGGTTGATTTGCCAGAGCAGGTGGTCGCGGAGCGAGTCGGCGCTGGTGTCGGCGATCTGGCGTTCGCCGAAACCCCCGTCGTAAGGGCCGCTTTCCGGCCACGGTTCGCCACCCGGCGCCTCGTAATCCCAGTCGCTCAGCCCTTCTTCGGCCAGCCGGTCCCGATCCTCCGGCGAATCCGCCTGCTCGCTTCCCTCCGCTGCACTCTCCGCTTCCGGTTCGCTGCGCTCGAGAATGGGGTTGGAATCCAGCGCCTCCTGAATGTAATCGCGCAGCTCGATGCGGTTCAGCTGAAGCAGGCGGATGGCCTGCTGCAACTGCGGCGACAGGGCCAGTTTCTGGGTCAGTCTGAGCTGTAAGGAAGGTTCGGGCATCGGGTTCAGAGGCGGAAGTTCCGGCCCAGGTACACTTTGCGGACCTCGTCATTGGCGATGATGGTCTCAGGTCGCCCTTCGGCCAGGACGCACCCTTCGTTCAGGATGTAGGCATGATCGCAGATGCCCAGCGTCTCGCGCACGTTGTGGTCGGTGATCAATACGCCGATGCCCAGGCTGGTCAGATGTTTCACGATCTTCTGGATCTCGATGACCGAGATGGGGTCGACGCCCGCAAAGGGTTCGTCGAGCAATATGAACCGGGGTCCGGCCGCCAGTGCCCGTGCGATCTCCGCCCGACGACGCTCTCCGCCGGAGAGGCTGATGCCCTGTTGCTCTGCGAGGTGTGACAGCCCCAGGTCCTCGAGCAGCTGCTGCTGCAGGTCGCGCCGCCCTGCAGCATCCAGATCCTTGCGGATTTCCAGGATCGCCATGATGTTGTCGGCAACGGAGAGCTTGCGGAAGATGGAAGCGTCCTGCGGCAGATAGCCCACACCCAGGCCGGCCCGCACATTGACCGGCTTGTGGGTGATATCGACGTCATCCACCAGAATCCGGCCGTCCCCCACCGCGATCAGGCCGACGATCATGTAGAAGCAGGTCGTCTTGCCGGCTCCATTGGGTCCCAGCAGCCCCACGACGTTGCCCGGTTCGACCTGCATGGTGACATCGCGGACAACCGTTCGCTTGCCGAAGGTCCTGTGCAGCTTTTCCGCCCTCAGCATGGCGTCAGCCCGACCCCTCCGCCGCGGCGGCCGGACCGTTGGCGGGGCCTGCCTCGGGCACGATGTCCCCGGGGATGACCTCGGGGTTCATACGGATCCGGATGCGCCCCTCCTGATCGTCTCCGCTGCCCTGGAAATGCTGCAGGTTCAGGTCGTAACGCAGCACCTCGCCGCTGATGTGATACTGGGGATGATCGACGTCGGCGGCCCCGGTCAGGGTGACGATGCCCGTAGCGACTTCATATTCGACCGTTCCCGCTTCCGCAGAGACCAGGCCTTCCTGCTCGATCTCCTGCTGCAGGTGGACCGGGTTGCCATCCAGCTGAAAGCGCCGTACGCGACCCTCCACACGCTCGACCCGGGCCACGTCGGCCCGTATCAGCAACGTACCCTGGCGTATCTCGACGTTCCCCCTGAGCGTGGCGATACCGTCACCCAGCGTGCCGTCGCTCGCGTCCGCCTTGACCTCGAGGGGCTGCTGCCGGTCACTTTTCAGGGCCTCGGCCGGGCCTGCGGCAAGCACCAGCACAGCAGCCAGGGACCTCAGGAAATTAAGGAGTTTCATAATGTGCCCTGACTTCGCTCAGCAGTTCGTAGCGTTCATTCACCATGTCGAGCTTCATTCCGACGGCCTGCAGCCAGTCGTCCTGCTGCCGGATGCTGACGCCGGCGTCGGTCGCGGCGGTTCTTGGCGTGACGTGCAACACCACTTCGCGGGTGTCGATTTCCAGAACTTGGTCAGTGAGCTCGCTCTGTCTGGACAGGGAGACGTCCCCGGTCAGGGTGACGACCTCGCGATCCGGCGAAATG
>JBFFUJ010000188.1:0-5173 GCA_041571375.1 Lysobacterales bacterium
ATTCGCTGTACACGCGGGTCGCCCTCGGTATCGACGCGCGCTCGCCAGAGGAGGATCTGCGGGTCATTCCGTCCTGGCTGGACGGACTCTCGGGAATCGGCATCGCCTGCCAGATGCTGTTTCTGGATGCGGACGAAAAGGCGATCATCAAACGCTTCAGCGAGACCCGCCGCCGACACCCGTTGACCGGAGACGACCGGGCCCTGCCGCAGGCGATCGAGCGCGAGATCAGAATCATGGCGGAGCTGCGTGAGCGCGCCGACTGGGTCATCGACACCTCCGACACGAATATTCACCAGCTGCGCCGGCAGGTATGGAAGTGCGTCGGCACCGAAGACGAGTCGATGACCATCGTGCTCGAATCCTTCGCGTTCAAACGAGGCGTCCCGCAGGATGTCGATTTCATCTTCGACGCCCGAATCCTCCCGAACCCGCACTGGGTGGAGTCGCTGCGCGATCGCACCGGAATGGATTCCTCGGTACGTGAGTGGCTGGAGCAGGACGCCTCGGTCAAGCGCCTGATAGACGACGTTCTGGGCTTCCTCAGGGCCTGGTTGCCTGAATTCCGGCGCAGCCAGCGGAGCTACGTGACCGTGGGCATCGGATGCACCGGCGGGCGCCACCGTTCGGTCTATCTGGTCGATCGCCTCGCCAGCGGGCTGGGCCACGATTTTGGCGAGGTCCTGATCCATCATCGGGAGCTGCAGGCATGAGCGTCGGTGTCGTGATCGTCACGCACGGTACAACCGGCGAGCGCCTGCTCGAAGTAGCCGAATTCATCGTCGGCCAGTCGCTGGCGGAATTCCGCTTCGTGCCGTTCTCCCAGTCAGCAAACCATGTCACCACAGCCTCCGAGCTGCAGGCCGCCATGGCCGCCGCCGACTCCGGAGACGGGTTGCTGGTGCTGACCGATCTGATCGGAGCCAGCCCGTCCAATCTCGTTGCCGAACTCCTGGGCGCGCGCAATGCGGTGATGGTCACCGGACTGAACCTGGCCATGCTCATATGTGTCTGGAATTACCGTGACCAGCCGCTCGGCCTGATGGCTCGCAAGGCCGTCGACGGCGGTCGCAAGGGCATAAAGATTTTTCAGGAATGATTTCGACGCCCGTCACCATCGTCAACAAACTCGGCCTGCATGCCCGCGCGGCTTCCAGGCTGGTCAACTGTGCCTCGGCCTTCAGTTCCGATATCCAGATCATCAAGGGAACCCGCTCGGTGAATGCCAAATCGATCATGGGTGTGCTGACGTTGGCCGCCGCCACCGGAACGGAGCTGGTGATCGAAGCGGACGGTGTCGATGAGAGGCAGGCAGTCGCCGCCGTTACGGATCTCATCCGGGAGTGTTTTGGTGAACATGAGTAACCGCGCCCTGCCGCCCCGGAACGCTGTCCCGGGGGAAATCCCATGACCCTGGCTCTGACCGGGCATGGTGTCACGCGGGGAATCGCGATCGGCCGCTGTCACCTGGTCGAGCGCAACGAACTGGAAATCGGCGAATATCGCATCGGACCCGATGAGACGGAACGGGAAATCCAGCGCTTCCACCACGCGGTGGAGGCCGCCCAGCGGCAACTGGAGGCCCTCGCCGGCCGCGTGATCGAGAGCGTGGGTATCGGCGCCGCCGAAATCATCCAGACGCATGTCCAGATGCTGCGCGACTCGCGACTGCGGGACAGCACGGAGGAGCATATCCGCCGCGAATTGTGCAACGCGGAATGGGCCCTCCAGATGCAGCTCGAGCAGATCCTCGCGGAATTCCGCAGTCTGGAAGACGAGTACATCCGTTCACGAGGCGAGGACGTCACGCAGGTCGTGCGCCTGGTCCAGTCCAAATTGAACGAGGCAGCGGCGGACAAACCATTCGAGGACATGCCGGACCGGCTGGCCGAAACCCTCGTCATTTCATCCGAACTCACGCCCGGGGAACTGGCGATTCTGCATGAACGGGGCGTCGCCGGAATTGTCACCGAACATGGCGGCCCGAACAGCCATACGGCGATTCTGGCCAGCAGCTTCGGCATCCCGACGGTAATGGGCGTAAGGCGGGCGCAGTCTCTCCTGAAAGAGGGGGAAATCCTGGTCCTGGATGGTGGGCTCGGGGTCGTGTATGCGGACCCCGACGAGGCGATCCGCAACCATTACCACCAGGTCCAGCGGATCACCCGACGCTTCAAACGGTCTCTGGAGGCCATTCGCGATGAGCCGGCGGTCAGCCTGGACGGTCAGAACATCGAGCTTCAGGCCAATGCCGAGCGGCCCGCCGAGTTGCAGCTGGCGAGGGACCAGGGCGCTACCGGAATCGGCCTTTACCGAACCGAGTTCCTGTACCTGAAGGGCAGCGCCCCGGACGAGGAATCGCAGCTTGCCGAGTTTGCAGCTGCGATCAAGCTGCTCGATGGCCTGCCGCTGACCATCCGGACGCTCGATCTGGGTGCTGACAAGTCAACGGAATACATGGATTTCTCGCAGCTGAGGCTCAGCGCGAACCCGGCTCTTGGATTGCGGGCTGTCCGCCTGTGCCTGCGGGACACCGACCTGTTCAAGACGCAATTACGGGCCATCCTGCGCGCCAGCGCGCTGGGGCCGCTGCGCTGCCTGATTCCCATGCTGACGAGCGTACAGGAGATCCGCATGGTGCGGATGCTGCTGGACGAGGCGCGCGAGGAACTGGAGGAACGCGGGCTGGCTTACGCGCCCGACATGCCGGTGGGTGGCATGATCGAGGTCCCGGCGGCGGCGATGGCCATCTCGGAACTCGCGCCCTACCTGGATTTCATCTCGGTCGGAACCAACGACCTGCTGCAGTACACGCTTGCAGCGGACCGGGTCGACGAACTGGTGGCGCACCTTTACGACCCGCAGCACCCGGGTGTCGTGCGCTTGCTGCGTTTTATTTTCCGCGAGGCCGAAGCCGCCCGGATTCCGGTGAATGTGTGCGGCGAGATCGCAGGCGATCGGAGGTACACGCGGCTCCTGCTGGCTCTGGGGCTCAAGGACTTCAGCATGCACCCGGGCCGGCTGCTGGAAGTGAAGCAGGCCGTCCGGGAAACGAGCATCCCTCGCGCCAAAGCGGCTTTATCACACTGGTTCAACAACCCTTCCGATCTGGAAGGTGTCTCGCTCAGGCAACTCATCGACGACTCGCAGCGCGGCGAGTGACCACAACTGCTGCGCCTGCCGCAGATCACTTATAATGCGCTCGGCCGGACTATGAGTCGGCCACCTGCGCGGGCGCGCACGAGCCGCCGCGAGTCTTTTCCCGGGAGTTCGACATGGCGGACCAGATCCAGGAACACACAGCAGCGGGTCATCTGGACCGCCTCTCAGAGGCGCTGGATTCCGGTACCGAGTATCGGGTCCGCAGCCTGCTGAAAAACCTCTCCGCTGCGGAGATCGGTGACCTGCTCGAATCCCTGCCGATCGCCAAGCGGCTCGCCCTCTGGGAAATGACCGACCCCGAGCTCGACGGCGACGTGCTGGTCGAGGTCAACGACGAAGTCCGGGCCAGCCTGATCCGCGATACCGCGCCCGAGGACCTGATCGCTGCCGTCGACGATCTCGACCTGGATGACCTCGCGGACATCCTGGATGACCTGCCCGATGCCGTCATCAGCGAGGTCCTGCGCAGTCTGGACCGACAGGATCGGGAGCGCCTGGTCCATGTGCTGTCCTACCCGGAGGACTCGGCCGGCGGCCTGATGGATCCCGACTCCCTGACGGTCCGGCCGGACGTCAGCCTCGATGTGGTGTTGCGCTACCTGCGCGTGCGCGGCGAATTGCCGGAGGTCTTCGACCTGCTGTTCGTGGTCGACCGCCAGGGACACTACCTCGGGAGCCTCAAACTGGCCGATCTGCTGACGGGAGACCCCGGTTGCCTGGTGGCCGAACTGACGGATACCTCGATTGAGGCCATACCGGTGGACATGCACGACAGCCAGGTGGCCAACGAGTTCGAATACCACGATCTGGTATCGGCGCCGGTAGTCGATGCCAACAATGTGCTGCTGGGGCGCATCACTATCGATGACGTCGTCGACGTGATCCGCGAAGACGCCGAGCATTCGGTACTGACCATGGCCGGCCTGGACGAGGAGGAAGACATGTTCGCGCCCATCGTGCAGTCGGCCCGGCGTCGCTGGATCTGGCTCGGCGTCAATCTGCTGACGGCGCTGCTGGCTGCCGTGGTGCTTTATGCGTTCGAGCCCACGCTCGACCAGATCGTCGCGACGGCCGTACTGTTCCCCATCGTCATGAGCATGGGAGGGATAGCCGGAACGCAGACGCTCACGCTGATGGTTCGCGGCATGGCCACGGGACAGGTCAGTTCGCGCAATACGAAAGCCTTGCTGCGCAAGGAGCTTGCCGTCGGCCTGCTGAACGGCGTGGTGTTTTCCATCGTGATCGCCGCCATCGCGATGCTATGGTACCGGGATGTGCCACTGGGGCTGGTGATGGCTGCGGCCATCCTGCTCAATCTGCTCGCCGGTGCGCTGGCCGGCGCACTGGTGCCGGTCGTGCTCCGCCGGCTTTCCATCGATCCGGCTCTGGCCGGTGGAGTCGTGCTGACAACCGTCACCGACGTCATCGGCATCATCGCTTTTATCGGCCTCGCAACCTTCCTGCTGCTCGGCAATTAGCCGGGATCACTGCGGCGAAGGTTTGACAGCCACCTGGTTTCGAACGTAAACCGGCTGCGCGCGCTCGGCGGGCAGTGGTTCGTGGCTTCCGAGCCAGGCGACTGCCAGCCGCGCAACGGCCGAAGCCTGCGGCCACAGGTCCGGGTAGCAGGCCGCCGCCGCTGCGCACAGGGGGTGCAACTCGGCAAAGCGCTCGAACCCATTGCCTGCAGCGATGAAGCCCGGGGGTGGCTGGCCAACGGCCTCGGCGGGCGCTCCCACGCGCTCCGGACAGACCACCCCGACCAGAAGACCGTCGGCCCACGCATACCCGGCAGCAAACACCTCCTGCATGCGCGCGTCGACCGCCACGCTCACGCAGCCGTCCGCAGCGCCGCTGCGATCGGCAGCCACCTGTGCGAGGGCGGCCAGCGACGAGCAGGGCACGACCGGCAGTTCCGCCCCCCAGGCCAATCCCTGGACGACTCCGATACCGATCCGCAAACTCGTGAAGCTGCCCGGCCCCTGGCCGAAGGCAATGGCGTCGAGGTCAG
>JBFFUJ010000189.1:0-5172 GCA_041571375.1 Lysobacterales bacterium
AGGAAGTTGATGCCGCCCTCGACCACGATTTCGTCGGTGATGTTGCGTCCGACCAGCGCAAAGTCCATGCCGCCGTCCGTGCGGTAGCCGGCCCGGACGCCGCCCAGCCAGCGATCGTCCTGGACGAACTCGATCGATTCGTGCAGGAACAGGTTGGATTTGTCGCGATAGTTCCAGTCGGTGTTGAAATACAAATCGCCGTTCTGGATCGGGTAGGTGTACTGGAGCATGAAGTTGAAGATCCACTCCGGCGTACGCGGCAGCGGGTTGCCGTCGATGAAGACCTCGGTGATCAGCGCACCGGGAACGAAGGGATTGGGCCGGTAACCGGCAATGGGATCCAGGCCGGTGCACGACGGCGTCGAGGTGCATTGATCGTCACGCAGGAGCGGATCGTCGATTTCGGTGTCGTTGTAGCTCAGATTGGCCGACACGAACAGGTTCTCGGTAACCAGCAGGTCGAACTCGGTTTCGAGGCCGTAACCATTGACCTGGTCCGCGCTCAGCAGCTGGTTGATGTTGGCGGCACCACCCGTCGCCGTCAGCTGGTGGTCGTCGTTGCGGAACATGTAGACGGAGGTGTTCCAGCGGGCCCGCCCGTCCATCAGCGAGCTCTTGAAGCCGATTTCGCCGGAAATGGTGTCCTCTGTCTTGGCCGAGCTGACGAAGCCGAAGCGACCCAGCGTCACCGGGCCGCGCGAGCCGGTGGCGACACGGCCGTACCAGGTCCAGTCTTCGTTCATGTCGAAGGTGACCGCCACGTCCCAGTTGAAGAAATCGTCCGAGACCGAAATCGTCGCCGGGGTGACGATGCTGCCGGGGAAGGCCGGCCCCACCGCCAGGTCCTTCTCGTCGTCGGTCCAGCGGCCGCCGACCGTGAGCGCCCAGACGTCGGAGAGCTCCCACTCGACCTGGCCGAAGACGGCCCAGGAGGTGGTCTGCTGGCTGACCAAGGCGCTTAAGAAGGGCAGGGCGAAGTCGCGGTTGAGCAGGTCGAAGTCCTCGTCGAAGTAGTAGAGGCCGGCCTGCCAGAACAGGTCGTCGGCCTGGCCGGACAGGCGGAATTCCTGCGACCACTGCTCCAGATCGTCCAGCCCGTCGCCGGTGGCGACCACCGCAAACAGCGACTTTCCAGGTACGCCGATGTCTGCGAAATCGAATGTGACTTCGCCTCCGTCCACGTCCGCGCTCTGGAAGTTCTCCAGCGTGTCGTAGCCGGTGATCGAGGTCAGGGTCATGTCATTGGCCAGGGTCCATTCCAGGTTCAGCACGCCGCCGACGTGGTCGGTGTCCATGGTGGCGATTTCGCTGTCGTGATTCGCGATTTTTTGATTGAAACCCGGGCGCACACCGGCTGACCCTACTGTGATGGCGTTGGCATAGAAGACGTTGGGGTCGCTGCCGTCCTGGTTGAAGCCGTGCAGCTTCAGGTAGCCGCGGAAGGTGTCTGAGGGCTGCCACAGAAACTGGAAGCGCCAGGCGGTTTCCTCGAACGCCCCGAAGTCGTCCCCCGGGCCGTTGTAGACGTTGTCGATCCACTTGCCGCGGTCCTGGTACTTGACCGAGGCGCGCATCGTGAACGTGTCCGAGAAGGCGAAATTGCTGGCCGCCTCGACGATGAAGGTCTCGCGGGAACCGTAGGAGGCCATGAAGTAGCCGTTACGTTCCGCGCTCGGCTTCACCGAGTCGATCTTGATGACACCGGCGCTCGTGTTGCGGCCGAACAGCGAGCCCTGCGGCCCCTTCAGGACCTCGATGCGCTCGATGTCGAACAGCGGCAGGCTGCGCAGCGTGTTGTTCTCCAGCGAGATCTCGTCGAAGATCATCGCCACTGGCTGGTTCGCGTTGACGTCGAAATCGATGTTGCCGAGCCCGCGCAGGTAGAAGCGCGGCTGGGTGCGGCCGTTCGAGGTCTCGACGTTCAGGCCGGGGACGCGGGCGGCCAGCGCCCGGATATCCTGGGCGCCGCCGAGGTAGTCGTTGACCAGGGCGCCGGAAAGGGTCGAGACCGCCGCCGGCACGTCGGTCAGCGTCTGCTCGCGTTTTTGGGCCGTGACCAGGATTTCTTCCAGCACCAACTCCTCGGCCTGGAGGGCCGGTGTGCCCAGGATGCTGGCAGTGGAAAACAGGATCAGTGTCTTGGGAAGCATGCCGCGCATGGTCGTTCTCCGGGGGAAGGTGTCCGCAGTATAACTCCGAATTTGCCGAACCGCTAAAGCAGGCCGTTTTTGTTGCCAACCGGGCGATCTGCACCGCTGCCGGCTAGGTTGTCGCGAGCAGCGGCAGCATCAGCGAGGCGGTGGCCAGCAGCAGGAAAAACCCGCACATGTCGGTGATCGTGGTCAGGATGGGTCCGGAAGCCAATGCGGGATCGACCTTCACTGCCTTGAGCAGCACCGGCACCGTGCCGCCGATCGAGACCGCTATCAGGGTATTGACCGAGAGCGCGACGCCGACGACCAGGCCCAGCCACGGATTGCCCTGCCAGAGCCAGGCTACCGAAGCGATCAGCGCGCCGAGGACGGCGCCGTTGATGAGACCCACGATCGCCTCCTTGCGCCAGACGTAATAGAAATCGGAAGGCTTGATCACGCCCAGCGACAACTCCCGCATGCTGACCGCGACCGCCTGGTTGCCGGAGCAGCCGCTCATGTCCGAGATGATCGGCAGGAATACCGCCAGCACGATGACCGCACTGAGGACGTCCTGGTATTGGGCGATGACGCTGGCGGCGATGATGTTCAGCACGATGTTGATCGACAGCCACGAGAGCCGGCGCCGCGAACGGATCGAGGTGGGCATCGACCGCAGTTCCTCACCCCCGACGATGCCCTGCGACTTCAGGTGCTCGGCTTCGAGACGGTCGGCGACGGCGTCGTACACCGCGCGCCGGCGCACCACGCCCAGCATCCGGTTCTCGTCGTCCACCACCGGTACGGCCGTGAAAGTGTTTTCGTCGAACAGGTTTTCCAGTTCGTCCAGCGGGGTGTCGTCACGCACGGTAATGGCCGGCCGCACGATTTGGTTGAGCCTTGTCTCGGGTGGGGAGAAGACGATGTCGCGGATCAGGGCGACTCCCAGCAGTTTCCTGCCCCGGTCGGTGACGTAGATGTAGTGGACGTTGTGGAATTCGTACTCCTCCTCGCGGCGTGCCAGGTCCTGCAGCACCGCGCCGGCGCGAAAGGCCTTCGGGTAGCTGAAATACTCCGTCATCATCAGGCCGCCGGCGACATCCTCGTCGTAGGCGAGCAGTTGCCGCGCCGCGCCTGCATCCCGCTCGTCCATGTAGCGCAGGATTTCTTCCAGGTCCTCTTCCTCGAGTTCCGCCAGCACGTCGGCGGCGTCGTCGCTGTCCAGTGCGCTGACGATCGACGCGGCAACCTCGGGGTTCAGTTCCCCGAGCAGTTCCGCCGCGGGTTCGTTGGGAATGTACTCGATGAAGTCCGCGGCCGACTCGGGCGACAGCCGGGCCATGATCTGCCGCTGTTCCTCCGGCTCCAGGCGCGTGACCGCCCGCAGGCTCTGCTCTCCGGTCAGCGAGGCGAGGTAGTCGTTCAGCCCCTGATCGTCGTTCCGCGCCAGGTAGTCCCTCAGGATTTCCCAGGAATGCCGCTCTTTGACCTGCATCTGCTAATCCTCTGATTCGCCGGGGGAGGCCCCATTGCGATTGATATAATGAAACTCGGCCCCGGTGCGACTGCCACGGTGCGGGGCCTGCACGGAGCTTTGGGCATGAAAGTCATTATGGTACCAGTTGCCGATCGGCCTGAATGCAGGGTCGCTCTGGAAGCCGCGTTCCGGCTCGCCACCGACCTTTCGGCGAATATCGTGGGTTATCACCTGCGGCCCCATCGCGAGGAACCCCACCGCGGTAACGGTCCGCGGCTGCCGTTGCTGCTGGAGGAGGCCGGACTGCCGCAAACGCCGGCGTCCACGGTCAAGCTCAACAGCGAGAATGCGCAGCAGCTGTTCCGCGCCATGGCGCAACAACGCGGCATCCCGATGGCGCGCAAACCGCGGGTGGCCGGCCATCCGCTGGCCTTCTGGAATGAAATGGTCGGGACGCCCGAGAAACTCTTCAGCATCATCGGGCCGACGTCCGACTGCATCGTCGTCTCGCGGCCGCGACGCAGAAGCTCCGGGCCCGCACGGGCCTTCCTGCTGGCCGCCCTGCTGCGCAGCGGCAGACCGCTGCTGGTGCTGCCGCAGAAGCCGCGGGCCCACATCGGGCGGCGGGTTTTGATCGCCTGGAACCAGGGCGTGCAGGTGGCCGCGGCGCTAACCGCCGCGGTACCGCTGCTGTCGCGGGCGGAGCAGGTGCATATTGTGTGCTGCGGCCCGGAGTCGGCGCCCGGGCCGAAGATGAACCACGCCCGGAATTACCTGCTGCACTGCGGCATCGAATCGCGCCTGCATCACGAGAGAGGCCACGAGACCGACGCCGAGATCCTCCGGACCTACCGCTCGCTGAACTGCGATCTGTTGGTTATGGGCGCCTATTCGAGAGGGCACCTGCGCGAGCGGATCCTCGGCGGCGTCACGCACGAGATGCTCGTGCACCAGAACGTGCCGGTGTTCGCCCTGCACGGCTGAGCGCAGGAGCGCTGCGGACCGTTCAGGCGCCCGTGAGCTTGCGCTCGTCCAGCCCGACGCTGCGGGCGATGATCTCCTTCATGATCTCGGTGCTCCCGGCGTAGATGCGCGAGACGCGCGCGTCGGTAAACATGTGGGAAATGCGATACTCGCTCATGTAACCGGCGCCCCCGTGCAGCTGGACGCACTCGTCCATCACCCGCGATTCCACCTCGGTCGCGTGGTACTTGGCTTCCGCCGCCAGGTCGGCGCTCAGCTGCCCGGCGTTGTGCAGCAGCACCAACTGGTCGACGAAGGTCTGCGTGACGTCGAGCGCGGTGCGCATCTCGGCCATCTTGAACCGGCTGTTCTGGAACGCACCGATCGGTCTGCCGAAGGCCTTACGCTCCAGGATGTAGTCCAGGGTCAGGTCGAAGGCGATCTGGCTGTGGGCCACAGCCTGGCAGGCGCTGATCAGGCGCTCCTCGGCCAGGAAGTGCATCAGGTTATAGAAGCCGCGCTCGGGGTCGCCCAGGACGTTCTCCGCCGGCACCCGGACATTTTCGAAGAACAATTCGGCGGTATCCTGCGATTTCAGCC
>JBFFUJ010000190.1:0-5128 GCA_041571375.1 Lysobacterales bacterium
CGGCTGGTACCTGCACGGGATCTTCGCCTGACCCCGCTGTGCTATTCTCGAGCGGATGTTCACTCCCCGCCAAGGAGGCTCCGCATGCAGGCCGAACAGAAGCACAAATACCTGAGAATCGCTCTGTACGTATTCGGGTTCTTTTTTATCTTCGGGGTCTACCCGATGATGAAGTGGGCGTGGTAGGTGTCGATCATGCTGGCTTACCTTATACCGAGCCAAGTCGGCGCCTGAAGACATTTTCGGCAATGCGCCGAACTCCCGCTTTGCACGCCACATGACTGAGCAGGATTGACCATCATGGCCGCCAGGAAACCGCAGGGCATTCTGGGCCTGCTGGAGCTGAAGGTGCCCCCCGTGATGATGACCATTGCTCTGGCCTTCCTCATGTGGGTTGTTGCAGGACGCACCGGAAGCTATTCGATGCCCGCGGGGCTGCGCATCGGCGCCCTGCTGATCCTGTTTGCAGCAGGGACGGCTATCGGCCTGGCCGGTATCTGGTCGTTCCGCAAGGCCCGCACCACAGTCAACCCGTGGCGGCCGCACGCCAGCTCGACGCTGGTCGTATCCGGTATCTACCGCCACACACGTAATCCGATGTACCTCGCCCTGCTGCTCGCCCTGGCGGGGTGGGGCCTCTACCTGGCCAACCTCTGGGCCCTGCTGCTGGGTTTCGCCTTCGTGCCCTGCATGAACCGCTTTCAGATCCGGCCGGAAGAGCGTGCGCTCGAACAGCTATTCGGCCAGAGCTTCCGGGACTATTGCCAGAGAGTCCGCAGATGGCTCTGAAAATTCGAGCCGAGACTCCGGCAGATCGTGAGGCGGTCTTCGCGGTCCACGCCGCGGCGTTCGCGACGCGCTCCGAGGCCGACCTGGTCGACGCCCTGCGCGAACGCGCACAGCCAACCGTCTCACTGGTCGCCGAGTCGGGCGGGCGCATAGTGGGCCATATCCTGTTCTCGCCCGCCTTCCTGGATCGAAGGCCGGGGGTCCGGATCATGGCACTCGGACCGATGTCGGTACTGCCGGATTGTCAACGGGCCGGTATCGGCGCGGCCCTGGTCCGGGCCGGTCTCGAGGCCTGCCGCCAGCAGGGGGCGCAGGCCGTGGTGGTCCTCGGTCACCCGCCCTTTTATCCGCGCTTCGGATTCGCGCCTGCTTCAAAATACGGCATACACTGCGAATACGACGTGCCGGACGAGGTGTTCATGGCCCTGGAACTGGAAGCCAATGCCCTTGGCGGCCCCGGCGGCACGCTGCGCTACCATGAAACCTTCGAAGAACTGGGCTGATACGATGCGGACACGGCGCGGTCATTCAAGCGGACCCAGGTTCCTGGCCTGGCTGCTGCTCGCCCTGCCGCCGGCTCCGGCCCTGGCGGACGAAATCCGGGTTGCCGTCGCCACCAATTTCAGGGACACCCTCGAGGCGGCCGCCGCCCGCTTCGAGCAGCAGTCCGGCCACCGCGTGACGCTGATCCCGGGTTCGACGGGAAAGCATTATGCCCAGATCGTCAACGGCGCGCCGTTCGACGCCTACTTCGCCGCCGACGAAACGCGGCCGCGCCGGCTGGAGGCCGAGAATCGGATCATACCGGGAAGCCGCTTCACCTACGCCGTCGGCAGGCTGGTCCTTTGGAGCGCGCAGCCAGACCGGGTCGACGCCGAAGGTGCCATCCTTCGGTCCGGGCGATTCACTCACCTGGCCCTGGCCAACCCGCGGCTCGCACCCTATGGTGAAGCCGCGCAACAGGTGCTGCGATCCCTCGGGCTCTGGGAACTGCTCGTCGACAAACTGGTCCGGGGCGAAAACATCGGGCAGACCTATCAGTTCGTCGTCAGCGGAAACGCGGAACTGGGTTTCGTCGCGCAATCCCAGCTGGTCCTGAACCAGGAACCGGTTGGATCCCGGTGGGAACCGCCACAGTCGCTGTACGATCCGATCCAGCAGCAGGCCGTGCTGCTGAGGGGTTCGGCCGCCGGCAGTGAATTCCTGCATTTCATGCGAGGCCCCGAGGCACGTGCCTTGATCAGGGCTTCCGGCTACGACGTGCCCGATGTTCAATGATGCCGACCTGATTGCGCTTGGGATCACGCTGAAGCTGGCCTTCATCAGCACGCTGGTGCTGTTGCTGCTCGGCACACCGCTGTCCTGGTGGCTCGCCAGGACACGATGGCGCGCCAAGTTTCTGATCGAGGCCGTGATCGCTCTGCCGCTGGTCCTGCCGCCGACGGTGCTGGGTTTCTACCTGTTACTGGCGCTGGGGCCGCACGGACCGGTCGGCGGGCTGACGACGGCGCTCGGCGGCCGGCCGCTGGCCTTCACATTCACCGGGCTGGTCATCGGCTCGGTGATCTATTCACTGCCGTTCGTCGTGCAGCCGCTGCAGGACGCCTTCGCCAATGTCGGCCGCAGGCCGCTGGAGGTGGCTGCGACCCTGCGCGCCGGCCCGATCGATCGGTTTTTTACCGTCACGGTCCCGCTGGCCAGGGCCGGCTTCTTCACCGCGGCCGTGCTGGGCTTTGCGCACACGCTGGGTGAGTTCGGCGTCGTGCTGATGATCGGTGGCAACATCCCCGGGCAGACGCAGGTGGTATCCATCGCTGTCTATGACCATGTCGAGAGCCTCCAGTATGCCCACGCGCACTGGCTCTCGGGCGCTCTGCTCCTGCTGTCCTTCCTGCTGCTTGTTGCGGTCTATGCGCTGAACCGTCGGCTGAGGGTGCTGCGCGCATGACCATCGAGGCCCGTTTTCAGTTTCGCCTGGACGATTTCCTGGTCAGTGCGAGCCTGGACCTGCCCGGCCGCGGTATCACGGCCCTGTTCGGGCCGTCCGGTTGCGGCAAGACTTCCCTGCTGCGGGCCCTTGCCGGCCTCGACCGGCACCCGGAAGGCTATCTTAAAGTCGGAGGCCTGCTGTGGCAGGGCCCCGACACCTTTCTCCCGCCACACCGCAGACCCATTGGTTACGTGTTCCAGGAAGCCAGCCTGTTCGAGCATCTATCGGTGGGCGGCAACCTCGCGTACGGGCTCAAACGCGTGCCGCCGGGCGATCGCAGAATCCCGCTGGAACGCGCGATCGCGCTGCTCGGCATCGGCCCGCTGCTGCAGCGCCGGCCCGCCACGCTTTCCGGGGGCGAACGCCAGCGGGTGGCCATTGCCCGCGCACTGGCCGTCAGCCCCAGGCTGTTGCTGATGGACGAACCACTGGCCGCGGTGGACCGGGAACGCCGTCAGGAAATCCTGCCCTGGATCGAGGCGCTGCATCGCGAACTGGATATCCCCATCGTCTACGTCAGCCACATCGCGGAAGAGGTGAGCCAGCTGGCCGACCACCTCGTCCTGATGCGTGGCGGTCGCATCCTGGCCTCGGGCGATGTGCATGAGCTGTTCACCCGACTGGATTTGCCGCTGGCGCTGGAAGCCGATGCCACGTCAGTCATCGAGGCGACGGTCTGCGGGCACGACGAGGAATACCGCCTGACCCGCCTCGAATTTCCCGGCGGCCAGCTCACGCTGACCCGTCAGGCCCTCGCGATCGGCAGCCCGGTTCGGTTGCGGCTGGCGGCCCGTGATGTCAGCCTCACGCTGGAGCGTCAGAGCGGCACCAGCATCCTCAATATCCTTCCGGTGACGGTCGACGACATTTCGCTCGACGACTCCGCACAGGTAACGGTGCGTCTGTTGGCGGCAAACGTCCCCATCCTGGCCCGCGTAACCAGAAAATCAGCCCTGGAACTGGGTTTGCAGCCCGGCCTCGGGGTCTTCGCGCAGGTCAAGAGCATCGCGCTGCTGCATTGACCGCCCCGGTCGCCGCTGCGGGGCCGCGCATGCGGCCTCACAAGCCGATTGAGAGTCACCAAATACAGCGCAAGCAATGCTAAAGTAGGCGTAGCGAACCCCAGACGACTCCATGACCGATCAGAAACTCACCGAACTGCTCAACAGCCTGCGCGAAACGCTGGAACAGACTGACGAAGTCGAACCCGAGACGCTGGCGCTGGTACGCCAACTCGACGAGGAAATCCACCGCCTGACCAAAGGCACGGCACAGGCGGAGGACGTCGACAGCGTGCTCGACCAGGCCAAGACGATGGAGACGCGGTTTGCAGTTGACCACCCGGTCGCAGAGCGCGTCCTGCGGGAGATCATCGACGCGCTGTCCCGCGTCGGCATCTGACCGAAACCGGCGATCTGAATTCCCCCCCATCCGATGACGAAACCCACGGTAGGCATAGCGACTGCGCTGTTCTTCTGGCTGCCCACCTGCGCGGACGCGGCAGCCGAGGAGTGCGTCGTTCTCCTGCACGGCCTGTGGCGCACCGATAGCTCCATGAACCGGATGGAAAAATCCCTGCGTTCAGCCGGTTACCGCGTGCAGAACGTCGAGTATCCATCCACCGACAGAACGATAGAGGAACTCGCCGAAGAGGCCATTCCGGCCGGATTGCAGGGCTGCGGAGACGCCGAGACGGTTCATTTTGTGACCCACTCGATGGGCGGTATCCTGGTCCGGCAATATCTGCAGGTGAACGATATCGATCGCCTGGGCCGTGTCGTCATGCTCGGGCCGCCGAACCAGGGCAGCGAGGTCATCGACCTGTACGACGGCTGGGCGGCTTTCGAGTGGTTCAGTGGACCGGCGGGCCTGCAACTGGGCACCGGCGAGGCCAGTGTGCCCCGTTCTCTCGGGCCGGCGCATTTCGACCTGGGCGTCATAGCTGGCAACCATACGATCAACCCGATCCTGTCCCAGACCCTCCCGGGTGCGGACGACGGTAAGGTTTCGGTGGAATCGACCCGTGTCGAAGGGATGGACGACCACCTGGAAATGCCCGTCACCCACGTCTTCATGATGCGCAACCGGGAGGTCATCGCGCAGGTCCTTCATTTTCTGGCCCAGGGTCGATTCGACCGCGGCGACGCGGCCGAGCGCGCCGACCGCTAGAACGGCCCTTGTGGCATACTGCAGCAGGCACTGACTGCAATCGGCGGACACCGGCAACAGCACAGTGAGGGCGCATCAAAAGCTATGAATACGCTCGGAAAATTGTTCCTCAAGGGCCTGGCGGTGGTCATTCCCGCGGCCCTGACCCTGGCCATACTGTGGTGGTTGGCCCGAGGCTCC
>JBFFUJ010000191.1:0-5122 GCA_041571375.1 Lysobacterales bacterium
CAGGTCAGGGGCGTCGGAGCTGAAGATGGACGGTCGCCTGGACGGTCTGCGCGGCCTGGTCGTCGAAGCGCGGGTCGCCGCACTTGGCGATTTCCTGGATGGTGCTGCGGGATCCCTTGTCGGGCAGGGCAACATCTCGCTGGACCCGGCGCAGCCGTCCCTGCAGCTGCGCGGCCGGGGGCAGAACCTGAGTTGGGCGGGCGTGTCGCTGGAGTCCCTGGTGATGGCGCCGGCTGACGGTGCGCCGGGAACCCGCCTCGAACTGGAAGGCCTGGAGCTCGGCGGGAATCGCTTCGACCGCGTCGTTGCGACCTTCACGGGTGAACGCCCGCTGGACGATATCGCCTTGTCGGCTGAATGGTTGGGCAGTCGCATTGAAACACTGCTGCGCGGGGGCGTCGCCGATTGGACGTCCCCGTTGGCGTCTGGCTGGCGCGGGCAGCTTCAACGGCTCAGGCTGCACGCGGCTGAGGCCGGCTTTATCGAGCTGGAGTCGCCCGCCGGGCTGAGCTTGAATACGGGAATGCTCGCCCTGGATGCTGCCTGTTTTCTCGGCTCACGCGAGGGCAGACTCTGCATCGATTCCCATTGGCAATCCGGAGACGAGTTTGCACTCGAGGCTGCGGTCGATGCCCTGTCCCCCAATCTTGCCCTGACGCTGCTGGGCTCTGACCTGGCCTTCACGCAGCGGCTGAGCGGGGAGCTCGAATGGCGCCAGCGGCCGCAATCGGAGCCCCGGGCCAGGGTGCGCCTCGGAATCTCACCGGGGCAGGTGACCACGGAAGAGGGCGAGGAGACGGTCATCACCACGGGCGCCGGATTGTTCGGCTTCGAGATCGCCGACGGGCGGCTCTATTCGGGTAACCTCGACATTCCGGTGCCCGGATCCGGCGGCATCGACACTGATTTCACCGTGCCGGACTTGTCCGCGGGGCTGGAGTCCTCCGTGCAGGGACGAATCCGAATCCAGCTGGCGAGCATCGAGCCGCTGCTGCGCCTGTTCCCCGGCGTCGAAGGTTCGTCGGGGCCGTTGAGCGCCGACATGAACTTCTCCGGCACCCTCAGCGACCCGCGGCTCACGGGACACGCTTCGCTGGTCCGCGGGACGGTCTCGCATTTCGCGAGTGGCCTGGTGCTGGAGGACATCCGGCTGGCGGGCGCGGTCTATCAGTATGACCAGACCGAGCTGACCGGAACGTTTCGCGCTGGTGAAGGGCAGGGGACGGCGCGGATGGTCGTGAATTTTGACGACATCCTCGCGCCCGAGCTGTCGCTCGAACTGAGTGGCCGGAACCTGGCCCTGGTCAACGTGCCCGATCTGAACCTCATCGCGGACCCGGACCTGCGGCTGATATGGCGCGAGGGTGAACTGGGCGTCATCGGCCGCATCGTGGTGCCGCGGGCGAGGTTGTCGCCGCGCTACCTGCCGACGACCACTGCCGCGGAAAGCGCGGATGTGGTGATCGTGGCGGGCGCAGACCCGTTGGCCGAGCCGGCCGAGAGCAAGCCGGTGGACTGGAAGGTCCGCGGGCAGTTGGAACTCGAATTGGGCGACGATGTGCGACTGATTCTGGAACGTGCCACGGCACGGGCGCAGGGCAAAACCACCTTCCATTGGAGCGGCCCGCTGATGCCGCTGGCCGACGGCGGATTCGGCATCAGCGGCGAGATCTCCGCCTACGGACAGCTGCTCCGAATCGCCGAGGGGCGGGTGAATTTCTCGAACCGGCCGGCCGACAACCCCTTCCTGAATATCCGTGCGGAGCGCGAGATCTACGGCAATTCACAGGTCACCCGGGCCGGCGTCCTGGTGACCGGCACCCTGAAGCGACCGATCATGGAGCCTTACAGCGTGCCAATGACCACCCGGGAGCGGGCCTTGACCCTGTTGGCGACCGGCAGCGATTTCAATTACGAGCAGGGGGTGGGCAGCGTCGAAGTCGGCATGTACGTCGCGCCCAAGCTCTATATCAGCTACGGCATCGGCCTGTTCGACGAGCAGAACGTGATCAGCGCGCGCTACGACCTCGGCAAGGGCTGGGGCATCAAGACGACGTCGGGTCAGAGGGAGACCGGCGCTGACATCAGTTACACCATTGAACACTGAGTTTGGTTACCATGGGGGCCACCTCGCCGGTGGAGGGAAGTCGATGACAAGATGGGTCCTCGGGACGCTCGGCCTGCTGCTGGCCGCGCTGGTCGCTGCCGCAGCGGACGGGAGGCAGCCGCTACCGCTCACGGTAGGCAAGCTCTCGGCCGCGCCCGGGGAGTCCGTTTCGGGTTATCTGGAGGTGGCGGCTGGCCGCGATCAGGGCACGCGGATCCCGGTTTCCGTCATCAACGGACTGCGGGCCGGGCCGGTGCTTGCGCTGATTGCGGGTACCCACGGTTACGAGTATCCCGGCATCACCGCCCTGCAGCGTCTTCGCCAGCAGGTCTCTGCGGAAGAGCTGGCGGGGGCGCTGATACTCGTGCACCTTGCCAATCCCCCCGCCTTTTACGGCCGTTCGATTTACAAGACACCGGCCGACGGCAAGAATCTGAACCGGGTTTATCCCGGCAAGCCCGATGGCTCCGTCAGCGAGCGTATTGCAGACTCCATTACGCGCGCGGTGATTGAGCAGGCCGATTATCTGGTGGACCTGCACGCGGGCGACGGCAACGAGGCACTCAGGCCCTACGTGTACATGCCGGTGACCGGAAAACCGGAACTCGACGCCGCGTCGCGCGGCATGGCATTGGCTTTCGGACTCGATCACATCGTCATCGACGAAGGCCGGAACCAACCGCCCGATGCTTCGATATACACCGACCAGACCGCGCTTTCGAGGGGGATTCCGGCCATCACGACGGAGACCGGGCAGCTCGGCTCCAATGACGACTACTGGGTCGACCTGGCGTTGAACGGCCTGTTCAATCTCATGCGTCACCTGAGCATGCTGCCCGGCGAAGCGCGGCCCAATCCGGGCGTGGTGTGGCTGACAGGCTACGAAGTTCTGCGCAGTCCCGTCACCGCGATATTCCGGCCGGCTGTGCGGGATGGCTACTTCGTGGCAGAGGGCGGCTTGCTGGGCGAACTGGTCGATGAATTCGGCGAACCGGTGGCCGAAGTCCGCGCGCCGTTCGCCGGGGTGATCAACTACGTCCTCGGAACGCCTCCGGTCACCCAGGGGGAACCCCTCGCAATGATCAGCCGGGTTGCCGATGACCCGCCTGATTGAAGCGCCCCGCGCGCTCGGGCAGCCGGACCTGTATCCTGTGTTCCGGATCGGTCCCCCCAGGACTCGAATCGACAACAGGAGCGTCAGAATGAACCCCGTGCTTCCTCCCATAAATGGTTTCCCCGGGCCGCGCATCCAGCAGCAGGAGCATGCCGGCTCCATGGACTGCCGGGACAGGGACCCTGATTCCCCGCGAAGGATCCGGAAACCAGCCGGCCGGTTTGCCTCGGCCCGTGATCGCGGATGAACGGCAGAATGGACGCGAGCCTGAACGTTCTCGGCGAGCCGCTGGCGCCCTGTTCCGAGCGGCCGCTGACCGGATTCTTCCGCGATGGCTGCTGCAACACCTCGGACGAAGACCTGGGGTCGCACACGGTGTGTACCCGCGTCACCGCAGAATTTCTCGAGTTCTCTCGTTCCCGCGGCAATGATCTGAGCACCCCGATGCCGGAGTTTGGCTTTCCGGGCCTCAAGCCGGGCGACCAGTGGTGCCTGTGCGCGGCGCGCTGGCAGGAAGCGCTGGAGGCAGGCGCGGCGCCCCGGGTCGTACTGCAGTCCACGCATGCGGCGGCCCTGAGGGTGGTCCGCCTGGCGGACCTGAAGAAATACGCGCTCGACCTGGCCTGATGCGGGCGCAGGGCTTGCGTGACGCGGGCGTTGCGCGTCGCGCCTCAGCCGGCTCAACCACCTCCGGTATTTGGTGGTAATCTGCGCCGATGGACGACGTCACGCTGGCTTTTCTGTTCGGGGGACTCAGTGCGCTGTCGCTGCCCCTGGGTGCGGCCGTGGGCCTGTGGTTCAATCCCGGTCTGCGGTTGACCGCGGCGGTCATGGCCTTCGGTGCCGGCGCCCTGCTCTGTGCCCTCGCGCTCGAACTGGTCGTTCCCGCCCTGGAGCATTTTCCCGACCAGCCCCTGGAAGGGTTCAAGTGGCTGGCCATCGGCGCCGTCATTGGTTGCCTCCTGTTCATCGGCCTCGACCATTCGCTGGCCAGGATGGGAGGGTACCTGCGCAAGACCTCGACCATCGCCTCCCGGCTCAAGCGACTTAAAAAAGCGCATTACCACAAGATCCTGGACAAGCTGTCCGTGCTCGACCTGATGGTTAACCTGCCGCCGCAGGACGTGCGGCGTGTCTTGAACGATGTCGAGCGGCGCGTGTTCCGGGCCGGAGAACTCATCTGCCACGAAGAGGCACCCTGCGATGCGTTGTTTCTGATCGAGAGCGGCGAGGTCCGAATCGTTCCCCACCAACCGGAAGCGGACAGCCCTGTCACCCTGTTGGGTCCCGGGGAGGCGTTCGGGGAAGACGCGCTGGTTCGCGGGGAACCCACCATCGCGCGTGCGGAAGCGGTCCGCGACACCGTGCTGTGGGAGGTTCACCGGGACGATTTCGACGAGGTCGTGGCGGTGTCGCCGGAATTGCAGGAAACGATCGAGGGATTGGGGCGCCGGGCGCACGGCCCGCAGCCGGCGAGCGGTATCGAACACCGCGAGTCCCGCGACTGGCTGGAGGTCGCCAGCCAGGATCTGGAGTCCCACCTGGGCAAGCCGACTGAAGCGGAGATCGTCAGTGCCGCCCGCACCGAGGTGCAGGGCGGCAGCAACGTCGCGCTGGCCATCTGGCTGGGCATCGCTCTGGACGGCATCCCTGAATCACTGATCATCGGGGGTTCGATGGAGGGGGCCTCGGTCAGCCTGGCGCTGGTCGGCGGCCTGTTCCTGGCCAATTTCCCCGAGAGTATGTCCAGTGCGGCGGTCATGAAGAAGCAGGGTGGTTCCAAGTGGTTCATTATCGGGATGTGGTTTTCGCTGATGATCATGACCGCCGTTGGCGCTGCCTTCGGCAACCTGTTCATCGCCGATGCGCCCCGTCATCTGCACGGACTGCTGGAGGGCATG
>JBFFUJ010000192.1:0-5084 GCA_041571375.1 Lysobacterales bacterium
CCGACGTGGTCATTGCCGACGGCGGTGAGTTCGCCCACGGCTACACCTACTCCGGGCATCCCGCCGCCTGTGCCGTGGCGCTGGAGGTCCTCCGCATCCAGCAGCGCGAAGGCATCGTGGACCGCGTCAGGCAGCACACCGCGCCGTACTTCAACCAACGCTGGGCCACCCTGTCGGAACATCCGATCGTCGGCGAAGCGCGCTCGCTGGGCCTGGTCGGTGCGCTCGAAATCGTGCGCGACAGGTCCACGCGCGAGCGCTATCACAAGGACCTCACCGCCGGCCTGCGTTGCCGTGACATCTGCGTAGCAAACGGTCTCGTCATGCGGGCCGTGGGCGACACGATGATCGTGTCGCCCCCGCTGATCGTCGAGGACGCACACATCGACGAACTCGTGGAGAAGGCCTGGAAGTGCCTGGACCTGACGCGGGCAGCGCTGGAGAAGACCTGAGCGAGCGCAAGGGCTGGGACAACGCCTTTACTGCCAGCAGCCCGTTCGGCACGGTCAAGGGCTCCCCCTCCTACGCGGGCGCGCTCAGTTTCATGCGGCGCCCCTACAGCCGCGATCTGGACGGGGTGGATGTCGCGGTCGTCGGCGT
The DNA here is from genome assembly GCA_041571375.1 of Lysobacterales bacterium. Taxonomy (GTDB): domain Bacteria; phylum Pseudomonadota; class Gammaproteobacteria; order Xanthomonadales; family SZUA-36; genus CALKKN01. Next base: position 601 of record JBFFUJ010000192.1, read on the forward strand.
CCCGCTGGACACGGCGACGACCAACCGGCCGGGAGCGCGCTTCGGGCCGCGGGCCATCCGGGCCGCGAGCATCGGCATCAGCTGGGAACGCCCCTGGCCCTGGGAATTCGACCCCTTCGATTGCCTGGCCGTCATCGACTACGGGGATTGCGAATTCGATTACGGGCGGCCGGAGACCATCGTGCCGTTCGTCGCGGATTATTTCGGCCGTATTCTGGACGCGGGCGCTGCGACGCTGGTTCTCGGCGGGGATCATTTCGTAACCTATCCCCTGCTGAAGTCCTATGCAGAACGAAATGGCCCGTTGTCGCTGGTCCACTTCGACGCCCACTCGGACACCTGGGCTGAGGAACAACAGCGGCTCGACCACGGTACCATGTTCTATCACGCGGCACGGGAAGGTCTGGTGGACGATTCACGGTCCGTGCAGATCGGTCTGCGCACCACCAACGACGCGCCGCTGGGGTTCAACATTCTCGACGCCCGCTGGGTCCACGAGCAGGGCCCCCGGGCCGTGGCCGAGGAGGTCAGGCGCATCGTCGGTGAACACAAAGTCTACCTGACCTTCGACATCGACTGTCTCGACCCGAGTTTTGCGCCAGGCACCGGCACGCCGGTCTGCGGCGGGCTGTCCACCCACCAGGCGCTGGAGATCGTGCGCGGCCTGGCGGGCATCGACCTCATCGGCATGGATGTGGTGGAAGTCGCCCCGGCCTATGACGTCGGTGAAATCACCGCTCTGGCGGGCGCCACGTTGGCGGCCGAATTCCTCTGCCTGTTCGCCGCCAACCCCCGGTGTCGGCCCAAGCGGGGAGGGTCGACGCGGTGATGCAGGGCAATCGCGCGCTGATCGGCGTGATCTCGGATCGGCGGATGCAGGGCCCCCATCCTTTCCACATGGTCGGCGAGAAGTACCTGCAGGCTGTCGCCGATGCGGCGGACGGTTATCCCGTGGGGCTGCCGTCGCTGGCCGAGGGCTTCGACGTGCTGGACATCCTCGACCGCATGGATGGCCTGCTCCTGACCGGCAGCCCGTCGAATGTCGAGCCGCGGCATTACCTGGGTGATCCCAGCGAGCCCGGTACCTGGCACGATCCCGAACGGGATCTGGCCGCGCTGGCGCTGATCCCGGCGGCGATCCGCGTCGGCATGCCGGTACTCGCGATCTGTCGGGGTTTCCAGGAGATGAACGTGTCCTTCGGCGGCAGCCTGCACCAGAAGGTCCACGAGCAGCCCGGCTACCTGATGCACAAGGAAAACCCCGACGACCCGCTGGACGCGCAATACGGTCCGTCCCACGAGGTCCGGTTCAGCGAGGGCGGCATGCTGCGGCGCATCACCGGCCGGAGCCAGGCGACCGTGAACTCCCTGCACGCCCAGGGCATCGACCGGCTCGGAGCAGAGCTGGAAGTCGAGGCGGTGGCGGAGGATGGCCTGGTCGAAGGCTTTACGGTACAGGGCGCCCCCGGATTCACGCTGGCCGTGCAGTGGCACCCGGAATGGAAAGTGATGCAAGACCCGGTCTCCATCGCCATTTTCCGTGCCTGGGGCGATGCCTGCCGGGCCTACCGGCTGAGGGGCCTGCGCCAATGAATGCTGTCGCGCACCGCGGCAAGTTCCTGCATCCGCGGCTGCTCTTCACCGCGTTCAAGTACACGATCTACCTCCTGTTGGCGGTGGATACGGTCATGTTCTTCCAGGAAGACCTCGCGGCCAGCGCCGAGACATTCGGCGGCGACATCGGCTGGCACAACGTTGTCGAGGCCTTCACGGCCGCCGTCGATACCGCCGCCTGGCTGGTCCTGCTGCTGCGGTTCGAACGGGAAACGGCGGTGATTCCGGACCAGAAGCTGCAGGGCTGGCTGAAATGGTTCCTTTCGGCCGTCCGCGTGGTCTGCTACTTCTTCATCATCTGGGCCTTCTATGGCTACATCAGCAAGTACCTGGTCATCACGAACATTGCACCCATCACGATTGCCGACGTTTGCAGCCTGATCGGCGGCGACTGGACCTGGGTCGATGACTTCGATGAGTATCCACCCATCGACGCTGCGGCCTGCGCGGCGCTGCAGGGCCAGGAACTTCTGCTGGTGAGCGGCACCCACATCATCGGTTCGCGGGAGGCGCTGGAGTCAGCCGGAGCCCTGGCGATTATCGACATCATCAATTCCGCCACCTGGCTCGTGGTCGTCGTGCTGCTGGAGGCCGAAGTCTGGCTGCAGATCAAGGAGGTGCTGACCGGTGCCCTGCTCAAAGTCCTCAAGTACGTCAAGGGCTTCTTTTACGCCCTGCTGTTCGTATGTGCGGTCTACTGGTGGATTTACGGTGACTTTCTCGATTTCTGGGATGCCTTTCTCTGGCTCGTGGCGTTCATCTTTATCGAGATGAACATTTTCCGGTGGCACGAGGAGACCGAGGAAGCCGAAGAGGCCGCCCGGGCACTTCAGAACCAAGCAAGCAGCAGGTAGGCGACGACCGAGACAGCAGCGGCGATCAGCGCATAGGGCAGCTGTGTGATCGCATGCTGGTAGGGCGTGCAGCCGGTGGCCTGGGCGGTCAGCACCGTCGCGTCCGTGTAGAAACAGGCATGGCTGCCGAAGGTCGAGGCGGACAGCGTCGCCCCGATGACCACCATCATGTCAGCGCCCACGGCATTCGCCAGCGTGGTGACGATGGGCAGCACGATCACGAAAACCCCCCAGTTGGAGCCGGTGGCGAAGGACAGGGCACCCATCGACATGAAGACCACCGCCGGCAGCAGCTCGGCGGTCATGTAGGGGCTGACCAGGTCGATCACGTAAGCAGAGAGATCCATGCGGCCGTTGATTTCATCCAGCAGGTAGGCTGCAACGAGCGCGGCGAGCGGCTCCAGCATCGTCTTGAAGCCGTCCAGCACCGCGTTGTAGGTCTCTTCCACCGTCAGGGTCCGGCGCACGACGATGAACAGGACATACAGCGTCAGCGTCAGGTAGATGCCCTTCAGGAAATCGTAATCGAAGTACCAGGTCGAAAGCGCGAGCAAGGCCATCGGCAGGATGAATTCGAGCGTACTGCCCCGTACGCCTTCCTTGGCCGTGATGGAACGGTTGGCTGCCTCGATGTGCTCGGCTTCGGGCGGCACGGTCACACCGCCGGCAGCCCGCAGTTCGGCGCGCCGCATCGGTCCCATGGCGGGGATGAATCCGGCGATCACCAGCGGCACGACCAGTATGGCGGCCCAGGCGTAGAACATGTAGGGGATGGCCGCGATGTAAGCCTGGATGCCCTGGCCTTCCGGTGCCACGCCGTTTTCCACCAGCAGCGCCCCGAAGAACACCGCCCAGGTGGATATCGGCACGATCACGCTGACCGGTGCGGCGGTGGAGTCGACCACGTAGGCCAGCATTTCGCGCGAGGTCCGGAATGAATCGGTGACCTTGCGCATCGCGGCGCCGACCGCTATGGAGTTCAGGTAATCGTCGACGAACAGGAAGAGGCCGAGGACCCAGGCGGTGAACAGCCCGCCCTTACGGCTGTGGACCCTGGATATGACGGCTTCCGTGAATGCCGCAACGGCGCCGGTTCGGATGAACAGCGCGATCAGGCTGCCCATGAAACCGCAGACCAGGATGACCCAGCCGACCGTTTCGTTCTGCATCACGGCCAGGGATATTTCCGCTGCCAGCGTCAGCGGTTCGCCCGGAGCGATCATGAACAGCCCGACGATGGTGCCGGCCAGCAAAGATTCGATTGTGCGGCGCGACCATATCGCAAGCACCACGACCACGAGTGTCGGGATCAGGGAGAGAGCGCCGAATTCTGTCACTTCGTCCTCGCTTCGGAGAGGTTCCCGGTGCCTGCCGGGGACGCCGGCCGTTGCGGATGTTTATCACAGCCCGGTACAGCAATACAACGGCCGCGAGCGGAACCATGCGGGCGCGTCAGCCGCAGCAGGTGGGCAGATCGTCGCACCGATGACCCTCGGATACCATTCCCGGTGGCCGGGGCCGACGCTCAATCCGCTTCGTCGGTTTCCGATTCGGCGCCTTCCAGCTTGTCCAGGTCTTCAATGGCGATGAGGCCCGGCGTATTCAGATCCACGTCCCGTTCGCTTGCTGCCTCCGCCGCCGCCGCGTTCTCCGCGTCCGCTTCATCGGCCTCCGCTCCGGGTGGTTCCATTAGGGGCGATTCCTCCCCGGGTGACCCCGCATCGCGCGGCGCCCCACCGGGGGCCTCCGGGGAAGAGGACGCGGGGGACCCGGTCGCGTTCCCGCCTTGCTGTCCCTGGAGAAAATCCAGTGCGCTTTGCTCCACGCCTGCCGTACTCACCCGCTCTTCGCCGGAATTGCGGTTGGCCTGATACGGTTCATAGGTGCCGCCTCCGGCAGCGCCCTCACTGCCATCGGCCGCGGCTTGCCCGGAGCCGTTCCCCCCGGCGCCGGCGCCTCCTGTTTGACCGGCCTGCGCGCCCTGGCCTTGCTGGCCCGCTCCCTGCGGGTTGCCGG
>JBFFUJ010000193.1:0-5081 GCA_041571375.1 Lysobacterales bacterium
CTCCTGGTGCTGTCCGCCTACAGCGTGTGGAAGAATCGCGCCATCCGGGTGCCGATCGGTGATTTCTCCTGGGCCGAGGTCGCCGCGGCGACCCGCGCGGCAGCCTGGGAGATCCCGCTCCCGATCGTCGTTCTGGGCGGCATCTACAGCGGCTATTTTGCGATTTCGGAAGCGGCCGCGGTGACCGCGCTCTACGTGCTGGTGATTGACGTCCTGATCCTCAAGGAGGTCGCCTGGCGGGAAATTCCGCGCATCATGCGGGAGTCCATGGTGCTGGTGGGCGGCATTCTGATCATTCTCGGCGTGTCGCTGGCCTCGACCAATTACATGATCGACGCGGGCGTGCCGCAGAAGCTGCTGGGCTGGATCAGCGGCTACGTCGCCAGCCCATTCGGTTTCATGGTGTTGCTGCTGGTGTTCCTGCTGATCCTGGGTGCGGTGCTCGACATCTTCTCGGCCATCGTTCTGGTGGTGCCGCTGATTCTGCCGATCGCCACGCAGTTCGGCACCGACCCGGTGCATCTGGGCATCGTGTTCCTGGCCACCATGCAGCTCGGCTACATCACGCCCCCCGTCGGGCTCAACCTGTTCATTGCCAGCTACCGCTTCGAGCGCTCCATCACCCGCCTGTACGTGGCCACCCTGCCGTGGTTCCTGTTCCTGCTGATCTCGGTGGGAATCATCGCCTTCTGGCCGCAGCTCTCCCTGGCGCTGATCGCGGGGCGCTAGGGCCGGATTTCCGGCCCGGTCCCGCCGGATCAGCGCGGCGGCGTGGCGTCGTGAATGGCAATCCAGTCGTCGAAACGCGCCTGCAGCACGCGGTAATCCTCCGGATCATCCACGTCCAGGCTGAAGCCGCCGAAGGGCGTGGTCACGATGCGAATTCGGCCACCCAGAACCACCCCGGTGCCACGCTCGATACGCTCGCGCGTGTTGCCCTCGCGCAACCATGCATAGAGTCTGCGATTGCAGCGTCGCGACCACAGCGTCAGTTGCAGGCGCAGGGTCAGCCAGGCCGCCTGCCATCCGCCGGGCTGCCGGAACAGGCTCATGGCCAGCGAGAGCACGTTGCGCCAATCCTTGGCCTTGCGGTAGGAGAAACCGGTTTGCAGGAATTCCTGGTGCGACAGGTGTCGGGGTCGGGCCACGTAGATATTGGCCAGGCGCAGGCGGCCGAAGTTCAGTTCCACGAAGGGCCGGACGATACCCTCCTTGCCGTCGCCGGGATAAAAAGGCTTCACCCCCGGTTCGTCCACCACCCCGACCATCATCGCGAAGGGTTCCCGGGCGGCACGGTCCTCTGCCGCGCACCGCACCACGAAATCGTCCACGGCCCGCGGCGAGATCAGTGGCAGGTCACTCGAGATGATCAGCAGCGGCCGGTCACGGACCCCGGTGACACCCTGCTGCCGGCGACGCCCCTCGGCGGCATAGATGCCGGCCCAGGTGTTCGTCAGCATCTTGCCCTCCTGCTGCACCATGCGCACCCGCGAGGGCACCCCGCGCAGCGCCAGGCCCAGCTGCGCAACCGGGCCGACCACGAAAATTTCCCCGATGGTCCGAGCCGCGAGTAGCGCATCGACCACGTGCCGCACCAGCGGCCGGCCGTCGATTTCCAGGAACGCCTTGTTGCGGCCCTCGATCAGCCGCCGCGGATTGCGGTGGGTGCCCGCCAGCACCACGGCATCCAGGCGGTGGGGGTAGGCGGCGCCCGCTTCCACGCCGGAAGCGGGCGCGTGTGCTAATGGGTCTTTTGACTCATGTCGCTGCATGGCGGTTTGTTTATGATGGTCCGCAGGATTCATGTGAGGATCTGGATCAATTGCAGTGCTATAGGCGACTGACAGCACATCGCGACCTGCTTATTATGCACGTTCGGGCGGCGGTTTTGGCGCGCCCGCCATTCGACCCATGAACGGACATAGCATGAAGGATTTCTGGTCGCAGCTCCGGGACCGCAAAGTCATCAGGGTAGCCATCGCGTACGTCATCGTGGCGTGGATCGTCATGCAGGTCGGCGAGGTCACGTTCGAGGCCCTGACCCTGCCTCCGTGGGCGCTCTCGCTGCTGATCGTCATCATCGGGCTCGGCTTCCCGATCGCATTGGTGCTGGCCTGGGCGTACGAGGTCACGCCCGAGGGAATTCGGAGGGATTCGGCCGCGCCGGCGCGCGCTCACAACCCTGAGGACACAGCAGAAGACCCTGCCCCTTCCATTGCGGTTCTGCCGTTCGGCGACATGAGTGAACAACAGGACCAGGCTTACTTCTGCGAGGGCATCGCGGAAGAGATCCTCAATGCCCTGTGCAAGGTGGCCAACCTGCGGGTGGCCTCCCGCATGGCGTCGTTTCAGTTTGGCAGCAAACAAGCCGACATCACGGAAATCGGGCGCAAACTGAAGGTGCAGACCGTCCTGGAGGGCGGCGTGCGCAAGGCCGGCGATCGCCTGCGCATCACGGTCCAGTTGGTCAAGACAGCCGACGGCTACCACCTGTGGTCACGCCAGTTCGATCGCAAGCTGGAAGACATTTTCGAAATTCAGGAGGAGATCGCCGACCTGGTCGCCAACTCGCTCAGCGTCACGCTCAAGCGCGAGCATACCTTCACCCGCAAGGCGGTGGATCCGCGGGCCTACGACTTTTTCCTCCGCGGGCTCAGTTATTTCGGCCGCCATAGCATGCAGGACAACGTCTACGCGCGGCAGATGTTCAACCGCGCCATCGAGGTCGATCCGGATTTCGGGCGGGCCTGGGCCGGGCTGGCCTACACCTATGGTTTCGAATACATGTACTTCAACGCCAACGAAGTCAATCGCGACCAGGCCCGGCTGACCAGCGCCAAGGCGCTGGAACTGGAGCCGAACCTGGCCGAATCGCATGTTTCAGCCGGCATCGCGCACTGCATGAGCCACGAGTATGCTGAGGCGGAACAGGAGTTCGAAAAGGCCATCGAGCTGGATGCGAAGAACTACGAAGCCTGGTATTTCTTCGGTCGCGCAAAGGTGCACGAGGGCGATCTGGAACGCGCTCTTAAGCTGTTCCAGCATGCTTCCAAGGTGCGTCCGGACGACTACCAGAGCGTGGTGCTCCAGGCCCAGTTGCACGTCAGCCTGGGCCGGGAGGACAAGGCCATCGAGGTCACCCGCCAGGGCATCGAGCGCATTCGCGCGGTGCTGGACGTCAACCCCGACGACAACCGTGCCCTGAACCTCGGCGCGTTTGCGCTGTTGCGCCTCGGTGAGCGCGAGGAAGCGGAGCAGTGGATGGAAACCTCGGTTCGCAATGCGCCGCTGGATTCCATCATCCAGTACAACGCGGCCTGTTTCTACGCCCTCGAGGGACAGTCGGATCGCGCCGTCGAGTGCCTCGAGAACTGCCTGATCAAAGTCGGCAACATCAGTCGCGAATGGCTGGAACACGACTCCGACCTGGACAGCATCCGTGACCATCCGCGCTATGCCGGCATCCTGAGTTCATTTCCCGCATAACCCCCCCGCCCGCCGGGCAATTTCCGCGCGCGAGCAACTTGGAGTACCCTATGGTGCCGATGGCATCCCCACTCGCGCGACCATCGCAACCATTGCTCACAAGGGAGGATTCAAAGTGGATCTGACATTATTCAACGAAGCCGGTGTGAACTTCCTGCTGCGCTGGGTTCACCTGCTGGCCGGCGTAGTCTGGATTGGCCTGCTGTACTATTTCAATTTCGTACAGGGGGAATATTTCAAGGAAGCCGACGGCGGTGCCAAGTCCGATGCCCTGCAAAAACTGGTGCCACGCGCCCTGTGGTGGTTCCGATGGGGCGCCATGTTCACCTTCCTGAGCGGTGCCGCGCTGATCGGGCTGAAACACCTGACCGGTATGGGCATCATGATCGGCGCCGTGCTCGGCACACTGATGTTTCTCAACGTGTGGCTGATCATCTGGCCCAACCAGAAAATCGTGATCGCCTCGGCGGGCCAGGTTGCCGCGGGCGGCGAGGCATTACCCGCAGCAGGCCCGGCGCTGGCCAAGGCGGGCCTGGCCTCCCGCACCAACACGCTGTTCTCCATACCGATGCTGTTCTTCATGGCCTCCTCCGTGCACCTGGGCGGGCTGCAGTACCCGGTCACCAGCACCGGGACCACTTCGCTGGTGCTGATCTGCGGTCTCATCGCGGCGCTCGAACTCAATGGCATATTTGGCAAAACCGGACCGTTCACCACGGTCAAGGGCGTCATTGGCAGCGGCCTGGTTTTGACACTGGTTCTTTACCTGCTGGCCGAGATGCACTGAGTAAGCTGTTGCCGGGGGCGGATCATTCCGCCCCCGCGTCCGCCGGTACACCCGCACGCGCGCGCTCCGTCTGCCTCCCCTTGGCCAGCCCGGAGCAGCTCGATCCGTGCATCTCCGACGCCACCGTCGGCCTCCATTGACCCGAGCGATCCGCGGGGCCCCAACCTGAAAGTGGGCAATCCGCTCCTCGGGTTGATCTAATTTTGAGCAATTCCATTCGCTTCGTCGCAAACCCGTTTTTGACGAAAAAATTGTGATCTTTTTTTATTCATGAAGTTGTAAATCTGAAGTGAGTTTCCGGGTTAGCAATGATTACTAAATGGGCCATCTGCCCCTTTGACACGAACCCGAAGCGGGAGTAACTTAAACCTCCCGTTGAATGAAACCGCCGGTCGCGAGACCGGAGCCGCAGGAAGGACGGGACCGGCCGCGAGGTTGGATCTGGACAGAATGCGGGACTCATCGAAAGGCTGACCCGCTGGACGATGAGGGGGGTGGAAGATAACGGCCAGCACTCGGATGGTACGGAGTGCGTCGCCCCGACCGGGGTTCTGCCAAAAAGCCGGTCGTACCACGGGGCGGCTCGATGGGGAGACGCGGTCCCCTGAGATAGACGCGATAAGCGTCGATAAAGAAAGGCGGGAGGAAAGTCCCGCGTCCGGAAACCGAAGGGCAGGACAGTCGGCGCCGGGCGAAGTTGGGAAGGCCTAGGAGGATCTGCAGTCCTCCGGAAGCGGAGTCTCGATACTTTCCACGGCGGGGGAGGCGCAAGCCTCCCCCGCTTTTATTTTGCCTGCCGTTTTGACTC
>JBFFUJ010000194.1:0-5081 GCA_041571375.1 Lysobacterales bacterium
ATCGGCGCGGTCATCGGCCACGAGATCGGTCACGGTTTCGACGACCAGGGCCGGAAATTCGATGGCGACGGCAACCTGCGCGACTGGTGGACCGACGAAGACAACACCCGCTTCATGGAGCGCAAGGAGAAACTGGCCGCGCAGTACAACAGCTACGAGGTGATCGACGGCTTGACCATCAACGGGGAGTTCACGTCCGGCGAGAACATCGGTGATCTCGGGGGGCTGGGCATTGCCTACAAGGCCTATTTGCTCTCCCTGGACGGCCAGGATGCCCCGGTCATCGACGGCTTCACCGGCGAGCAGAGGTTTTTCCTGGGCTGGGCGCAGGTCTGGCGCTCCAAGGCGCGTGATGAGGAAACCAAGCGGCTGCTGACCATCGATCCGCATTCCCCGCCCAAATTCCGGGCCAACGGAGCCGCGGTGAACGTAAGTGCCTTCTACGAGGCATTCGACGTCCAGGACGGGGACGGCATGTATCTGCCGCCCGAGGAACGCGTCAGGATCTGGTGAACCCTCGCCAATCGAGCCTGCAACCGGAACGGCCGCATCTGCGGCCGTTCTTTTTGCGACCCTTTTTTGATGGTCGGCGTCTAAACAGGTGAGATGGCGCAGACGCCTTTTGAAATCGAGTTCGACGACATCACGCTTGCGCGGGCCAGGCGCGGGCATCTGCCCGCCTGCGAGCTGATTTTCCGGGCCTTCCAGCAACCTGCCTACTCGGTGGCCTTTCGCATCTGCCAGTGCCCGGACACGGCGCAGGAGATCCTGCAGGAAGCGTTCATCACCGCCTTTCGCAAACTGGGCCAGTTCCGCGGCGATGCCCCGCTGTGGGGCTGGCTTCGACGGGTCGTGATCAATCACGCCATCAGCGCGATGCGGCGCGACCCGCGCTCGGCCGAAATCCCGCTCCAGGAAGACCGCACAACGGTCGCGAGTGCGGACGAACGGGTTGAACTGGCCCTGGACCTGGAGTCGGCGCTTGCCGCGCTGGACGACCAGGATCGCGCCGTCGTCTGGCTGCATGACGTCGAAGGTTATGCGCACCAGGAAATTGCCGAGATGTTCGGCAAGACCGAGAGTTTCTCGAAAACACGGCTGTCCCGGGCCAGGGCCCGGCTCCGCTCGCTGCTGGGTGCGTCTTCAGCAGATGGAGCAGGGCCAGCCGCCGATCATCGGGCAGCAGGCGGTGCGCGGCCGTGAGCCCGGCGGAGGTACTAACCATGAAGCGATTGATGAACAAACACGAGGACCCCTTTCACCTGCGCGGCCTCGCGCCGGTCTCTCCACCGTCTGATGCCTGGCCGGCCGTGGAGGCCGCGCTGATCGGGCAAGGCAGGCAGCGACGCCTCAGGCGGCTGGCAACCATGGGGGTCGCGGCCGCGGCGGTGGTGGCGCTGGTGCTCGTTCTCGACCCCGGGGGATCGATCGGCCCCGTTGCGCCGGACAGGTCCCCATCGGCGCAACTGCAGCCTTCGGAATCAACTGCGGAGCCGGCGATTGCGCAACCCGCTGCAGGCGACAGCGCGGCAACGCGTGCGGCCCTGATCGCCTTGTCACAACAGATGGAGGTGCGCCTGCGCGATATTCGCGGCCAGATCAGTGTGCTGCCGCCCGACCAGTTGGTGTACCGGATCGAGCTGGAGGACCTCATTGCCCAGGTCGATGATCGTCTGAGCGCTGAGCCCGATTCACTTGGCCTGTGGAGCCAGCGCGTCCAGCTGCTGATGGATCTCGAGCAGTTTTATGCAGATTCCCTGCGACGCGAGTACCGCCGGCTTGCGTCTCTATAGGCAGGAACACAGGAGGAACGCTTTTCATGATCACCAAGACACCCGTGATGGCCCTCGCCGCGTTACTGACGATTGCTGCCGTTCCGACGTCCGCGGAAGAGTCAGACGCTCAAACAGACGCACTGCAGGCTGAATACCAGTCGATGATCGAGGAATCCGAGCGCGCTCGAAGCCAGGCCGAAGCGGCCCGGGACGAGGCCGCACGCGCGGCGGATCGGGCGCGTGAACTCGCCCGGCTGGAAGCCGGGTTGGCCCGCGAGCGAGCCGTCCAGCGGGCAGCCGAAAACGAGGAACTCACCGGCCGGGAACGCGAGCGGCAGCATGAGGAAATGGAACGCATCCGCGAGGAGCTGGCCCGCGCGCACCGTGAATTGCGCGAGGCGCAGCGGGAAATTGCGCGCGCCCATCGCGACCTCGAACGCGACTCCCATCGAGTGGCGAAGATTCGTCGAGTGAATCTGGGTGACCGGCCGGTCATTGGCGTGGTTCTCGGAGCGGCCGGCCCCGACGGCATCGAGATCGTCGGCGTTTCTCCGGATGGGCCCGCCGAGCGCGCTGGCCTGCTGGCGGGGGACGTGCTGGTCTCGATCGGCGGGCAGAGCCTGGCTGCTGAAGACCATCAGGACCGCAGCGCGCGCAAAGCGCTCTTCCGGGTCATGGACGAGGCCGCGGCCGGCGAAACGCTGGACGTCGTCGTCAAGCGCGGCGATCAGGCCGAGGAGTATCAGATTACGGCCGAACGGCGGGAGCCCAGCAGTTGGCAGAGCATGCTCAGGATACCGGGGGCACCCGGTGCGCCGGGCATGCCGGGGGCTCCGCAGGTCCTGGTCGAGGAGATCGAGATCCCGCCGATCGACGATGCGCAGCTGAACGAGGACCTTCGGAGCCTGAACCGAAGGCTCCAACGGCACAAGTTCCTGCACGTCGTCCCCGGCGAGCAGGCCATCGAGATCGAGAAAGAGCTGATCCTGAAGGAAGGTCTGCAGGTCGATCTCGCTGAGTACTCCGAGCTGGCCGAACAAGCCATGCGCGAGGCGAACATCTGGTTTGGCCTGCCTCATGCGCAGGGCCTGGAGTTGGCGGAGATCAACCCCGGACTTGGCGCCTATTTCAAGACCGAACGTGGCGTTCTGGTGACACAGGCCCGTGAGGACAATGCCTATCAGCTCCAGGCCGGCGACGTCGTACTGAAAGTCGGAGAGCAGGCCGTCGATTCCCCGTCGGACATGATGCGGGCCCTGCGCGACATCGAGCCGGGCAGCGAGGTGGAAATTGCCATCATGCGGGATCGCAAGGCGCGCAACCTCAACGTCGTGATGCCGGAAAACCGCCTCGGCTTCCGACGTCCGCTCCACCGCGGACGCCATGCCGAATGGTAGGCGAACCAGGACACGGCAACGTCATCAGGCGCGATCGATAGGAGCCGGGCCGGGCGGGCCCAAAACCCTGCCCGGCCTTGAGCGATCCCTGCCCTACCGCCATAATCCCCTGATCGCAAGAGCTCCGGGAGCGTCCTCAGCATGGCCGGCCAGGCGGATTCCCTGAAATCCATTCTTTTCGCACTCTTTGCCAATTCGGCAATCGCGGTGGCCAAGGGCGTGGCGGCCTTTGTCACCGGGTCGGGCGCCATGCTGGCCGAAGCGATCCACTCGGTCGCGGATGCCGGGAACCAGCTTCTGTTGATCCTCGGCCTGCGCCAGACCCGCAAGGCGCCGACCGCGGACCACCCGCTTGGGTTCGGCAAGAGCATCTATTTCTGGTCCTTCCTGGTGGCAGTCATCCTGTTCAGCCTGGGCGGCATGTTTTCCGTCTACGAGGGCGTCCACAAACTCATGCATCCCGTGCCGCTGAGCCATCCCTGGGTCGCCATCGGGGTCCTCGTATTCGCCATCGTCGCCGAGTCCGTTTCGCTCTGGGGCTGCATGCGAGAGGTCAACAAGGAACGGCATGGCCGCAACCTGTTCCAGTGGTTCCGGAACAGCCGCAGCAGTGCGCTGATCGTGGTCTTCGGCGAGGACATTGCCGCCCTGCTCGGCCTGGTCTTTGCGCTGGTCGCGGTGGCGGCTACCCAAATCACGCAGAACCCCTTCTGGGACGCCGTCGGCACCATCTCGATCGGGGTGTTGCTCATCGTAATCGCCGTGTTCATCGCCGTCGAGGTCAAGGAGCTGCTGATCGGCCAGAGCGTCGAACCACGCGAACTGGCCGAAATGGAGGCCTTTCTGCGTGAGCGCCCCGAGGTCTCAGAGCTGTTCAGCCTGCTGACCATGCAGTTCGGGCCCGATGCCATGGTGGCGGTGAAGGCGCGCATGGCGCGCACCGGGTCGGAGTTCGAGCTGGTCAACGCCATCAACGTGGTGGAACGTGCCTTCAGGGAGCGCTTTCCACAGACGGCCTGGCTGTTTTTCGAACCCGATGCCGAAGACTGAAAGCGCCGTGCGCGCTCCGCGGGTGGGCTTCGTCAGCCTTGGTTGCCCCAAGGCGCTGGTCGATTCTGAACGTATCCTCACGCAGTTGAGGACCGAGGGCTACGACATCAGCCCCGACTACCAGGGTGCCGATGTCGTCGTGGTGAACACCTGTGGATTCATCGACAGCGCCAAGGCCGAGTCGCTCGAAGCCATCGGCGAGGCCATCGAGAACAACGGTCGAGTGATCGTTACGGGCTGTATGGGCGTCGACGAGACCGGCATCCGGGAACTGCACCCCAGCGTCCTGGCCGTCACCGGGCCCCAGCAATACGAAGCCGTCGTCAGCGAGGTACGGCGGCATGCCCCGCCGACTTCACGGCACGACCCGTACGTCGACCTCGTGCCGCCCCAGGGCGTCAAGCTGACGCCGCGGCACTATGCGTATCTGAAGATTTCCGAAGGCTGCAACCACCACTGCACCTTCTGCATCATTCCGTCCATGCGGGGCAAGCTCGTCAGCCGATCCGCGGGGGACGTGCTGGGCGAGGCCGAGAGGCTGGTCGCCGCCGGCGTACGCGAATTGCTGGTCATCTCTCAGGACACGTCGGCGTACGGCGCGGACCTGCGTTACAGGCTGGACTTCTGGGGCGGACGGCCGGTCCGCAGCCGGCTGAAGGAGTTGTGCGGGGAACTGGGCAGCCTCGGCGTCTGGGTGCGCCTGCATTACGTCTACCCCTACCCCCATGTCGACGAGATCATCCCGATGATGGCTGACGGCCTGATCCTGCCCTATCTCGATGTGCCGTTTCAGCATGGCAGCCCGCGCGTGCTGCGGCGCATGAAGCGACCGGCCGCGACGGAAAACACGCTCGAACGG
>JBFFUJ010000195.1:0-5070 GCA_041571375.1 Lysobacterales bacterium
CGTGACCGGCCTCCGCAGGTGACCCGGGATGGCCTCTGGTTTACGCTCGGAGCAGAACCTCCGCGGTTCTGATGGGTCAAACAGACGGTTCTGGCCGCCGGCCCACTCGGCCGGTACTTGCAGATGGGAGTCAACGTGCAACAGAATTTCAAACTATTGCTGGTCGGCCTGATCGGGCTGGCCTGCTCCATTTGCATGTTATCAGCGACCGCCGCCCTGCCGCCCGCGGTCGAAGGGGAACCCTTGCCGTCACTGGCCCCGGTGCTGGAGCGGGTCACGCCTTCCGTGGTCAACGTGTACACCCAGACCCGGGTCCGCGTGCGCAGCCCCTTGATGGACGATCCGTTTTTCCGGCGTTTTTTCAACATCCCGGATGTGCCACGGGAGCGGATTTCCCAGAGCCTGGGATCGGGCGTCATCGTGGATGCGGAAGCGGGCTTTGTCCTGACGAACAACCATGTGATCGCCGGCGCCGACGACATTTCGGTCACGCTCAGCGACGGGCGCAACTTCGAAGCCGAGGTCATCGGTACCGACCCCGACACCGACCTGGCGATGATCCGCATCCCGGCGGAGAGCCTGCAGGCCCTGCCGTTTGCCGATTCGCGCCAGCTGCGGGTCGGCGATTTCGTGGTCGCCGTGGGCAATCCGTTCGGGCTCGGTCAGACGGTGACGTCCGGCATCGTCAGCGCGCTGGGCCGCACCGGCTTTCGAGGCCTCGAGTTCCAGAACTTCATCCAGACCGATGCCTCGATCAATCCCGGAAACTCGGGCGGTGCCCTGATCAACCTGCGCGGTGAGCTGGTCGGCATCAACAGCGCCATCTTCACCCCCAGCGGGGGCAACGTCGGCATCGGCTTCGCCATCCCGTCCGCGATGGCGCGTCACGTCATGGACCAGCTGGCGCAATTCGGCGAGGTGCGCCGCGGAACGCTGGGCGTCTATGTTCAGGACCTCACCGTGGAACTCGCCGGTGCCTTCGGCCTGGCGAACGGGCGCGGCGTCCTGATCGCGGAGGTGGCGCGCCACTCGGCGGCTGAAAAAGCGGGTCTTCGGGCTGGAGACGTCATCACGACGATCGGCGATTACCCGGTCTCCAGTGCGCAGGAGTTCCACAATTACGAGGGCCAGTTCCCGGTCGGGGAGCTGCTCGAAGTGGAATACCTGCGCGAGCAGTCACCGCGGCAGGCGAAGATCCGGGTGGAGGAGCTCAAATGGCTCGATGGCGGGCGCATCGACCGGCGCCTGAGCGGCGCAACGTTCGAGGAGCTTCCGCTCAAATCACGCTCGGAGGACCGCGGGGGCGTTTTGCTGGCCAGGCTCGATCCCGACAGTCAGCTGGCCCGCATCGGCCTGCGCAAGGGCGACATCGTCACCGGCGCCAACCGGATTCGCGTCCGGGACCTCGCCGAGTTCCAGGACGTCGTCGAGTCGGTCAGCGGCCGGTTGTTCCTGCAGATCGAACGCGAAGGCCGGGACTACGTCGTGCGCATCGACTGACCGCCGCCGGTTTTCCCGGACGGCAGCGGGGGCCGGGCCGAAAACCCGGGCATGCCGGGACGGCCGCCAACACCCGACCAGGGGGCCTTCACATTGAGCGCACCCACGGCGCGGCATAGAATGGGCGCCTCATGCGGCCGAACCCTGGTGACACCAAATGATGTTCGTTTCCGACAAGGAACTGAGCCCCGGCCAGCGGGTCATTCCGCTCAGGCCGGTGGCTGCGGAAGGCTGGGAAGACTGGCTCGCCTCGGCGACGCCGGCTCACAGGAACTGGCTGTCCGGGTCCGGATTCAAGGCACGGGCCGGCCAGAGCTGCGCGCTGCCGGACGTCGATGGCCGTGTCGAGGCCTGGCTGTTCGGTCTCGAACAGGAAGGCTGGCTGCGCCAGCTCGCTGGGCTGCCCGGGGTCTTGCCCGAGGGCGTGTACCGGCTGGAGTGCGGTTGGGACCGGGAACAGCTTCTCCAGGCCAGCCTCGGCTGGGGGCTGGCCGGCTACCGCTTCGAGCGCTACAAGTCCAACGGCAAGCCGCGACCGCAGCTGGTGCTGGATGAGGAGGTCGACTCCGACGTGCGGCGGCTGCACGAGGCGCAAACCCTGGTTCGCGACCTGGTCAATACGCCGACCGAGCACATGGGTCCCGCCGAACTGGCCGACGCCGTGAGCCGGCAGGCAGACGCCTTCGAAGCCTCCTGCGCCGTGGTCAAGGGCGACGAGTTGCTGACCCGGAACTTTCCCGCCGTCCACGTCGTGGGGCGCGCGTCGAGCCGACCCCCTCGCCTGATCGAACTGAACTGGGGCGATGACGACGCCCCGCGGCTCTCGTTGATCGGCAAGGGCGTGTGTTTCGATACCGGCGGTCTCGATCTGAAGACCTCCCGCGGCATGGCGCTGATGAAAAAGGACATGGGCGGCGCCGCGCACGCCCTGGCCCTGGCGCGTCTGGTGATGGAATACGAATTGCCGGTGCGGCTGCAGCTGCTGATCCCGGCGGTGGAAAACTCGGTGGCCGGCAATGCCTATCGGCCGGGGGACGTCATCTCGACCCGCAAGGGCCTGTCCGTGGAGATCGGCAACACGGATGCGGAAGGCCGCGTGATCCTGGCGGACGCACTGGCCTTTGCCTGCGAGGCCTCACCTGACCTGGTGATCGATTTTGCGACCCTGACCGGGGCCGCGCGCATCGCGCTGGGCGCCGATCTGCCGCCCGTCTTCAGTAATCGCCAGGAGCTTGCACAGGCCATCCAGCAGGCCGGCGACGAGGCGGAGGACCCGCTGTGGACCATGCCGCTGTGGCAGCCGTACCGCAAGCAGATCGAGAGCCCCGTGGCCGATCTGAATAACAGCGGCAAAAGCTCCTACGGGGGCTGCATCACCGCGGCGCTGTTCCTCGAGTCGTTCGTGGAAAAGACCGTGCCATGGGTGCATATCGACACCTTCGCCTGGAACGAAGGCAACCGCCCCGGTCGTCCCGCGGGCGGCGAGGCACTGGGCCTGCGCGCGGTGTTCCGTTACCTGCAGGCGCGGTACGCTTGAGCGGATCGCCGGAACGCTCGCGGCTGCTTCCGTTCTACCTGTGGCTCGCCGCATTCTATGCGGCATGGCTGGTGCTGGTGATCGGGGGCGGTTTCGCAGAGACGGCGTTACGGCACTGGCCGATGGCCGTGGCGATGGCCGCGGGATCCTACGTCGCCGGCTCCACCCCGATGGGCGGGGGCACGGTCGGCTTCCCGGTCCTGGTGCTGCTGATGGACCTGCCGGCCTCGCTGGGCCGCGATTTCAGCTTCGCCATCCAGTCGATCGGCATGACCAGCGCCAGCATCTATATTCTCTGCAAGCGGCAGGAACTCGAATGGCCCATGCTGCGCACCGCCTGTCTGGGTGCGTTGGTGGGCACGCCGCTTGGGGTCTATTTCGTCGCCCCGCTGGCCTCCGACCTGTTCATCAAGCTGCTGTTCGCCAGCATGTGGTGCAGCTTCGGTTTGCTGCATCTGCGACGTATCAACGAAATCACGTCGTACGAGGGCATGACGCCGCACGACGTGTCCTTCGACCACCGGGTCGGCTTCGCGGTGGGGCTGTTGGGCTCGCTGCTGGTATCCAGTGTCACCGGCGTCGGCGTCGACATGCTGATTTACATGGTCCTGGTGCTCTGGTGCCACGCCGACCTCAAGATCGCCATCCCGACTTCGGTCATCCTGATGGCTTTCACCTCGCTGGTCGGGATCGCGTGCAAACTGGCTCTCGGTGACGTCCAGCCCGGCACCTTCGAAAACTGGCTGGCGGCCGCGCCGGTGGTGGCCATTGGCGCTCCGCTTGGCGCCATGGTGGTCAGCCGGGTGGGGCGGCGGCCGACGCTGATCGTCGTGTCGATCCTGTGCGTTCTGCAGTTCTTCTGGACGCTGGTACACGAGCGGGCTGCACTGACGGCCTGGAGCGTGACCGCTGCCCTGTTGGGCGTTGCGCTGTTCCTGCTGGTGTTCCAGGACATGTACCGGCATGGCTATCGCCTGGCGCGGCGCAGCCGTCAGGCAGAGAACCCGGAAGGCATCAGCGGCTGACAGACACGGGCCCTTGCGGGCCTGTCCGTTCAGATTTTCTGCAGCCCATGCTCCCTGATCTTGTTGATCAGGTCGCGGTTGGTGGGCAGGGCGGCGAGGTAGCGACGCGTCAGCTTCTGGTTCTCCTCGAAGCGTTGGTGCGCGATTTCCTCGCTGTCAAATTTACGCTCGGTTGGTCTGAGCTCGGTGTCGTATCCCATCCCGTACAGCACGTACTGATAGCTCGCTGCGGGAAAAACTTCCTCGGCGTCCGGGAAATCATGCCGGTCCGGCGATTGATAGCGCCAGAGCCGGAGCAGATCCTGCAGCCGCTGGGGGATGGTTTCAGCACGGCAGTTATCGATCCAGTAATCGGAGTCCCGCCGCTTGCTGATGCAGTAATGAAGCTTGAGGAACTCGATGATGCGGTCCCAGCGATAGCGAAAGCGGTCATTGAACCGCTCGGCGGCGATGTCCATCACGTCACGGTTCGCCGGCAACTGCTCGCTGATCATGCCAGACGCAAGCTCGATCAGCACAATGGCTGAAGCTTCAAGCGGCTCAAGAAAACCGGCTGACATGCCCACTGCGACGCAGTTTCGATGCCAGAATTTTTCCCGGTGCCCGGGGCGTATCATGATTTTTCGCGGTGCGAGGGCGGCGAGTTGATCCTTGCTGAGGCTCGGTTCGAGGTAGTCATACAGCGCCTGCTCCGCCTCCTCGTCCGACATGTGAGAGCTTGAATACACGCAGCCGACGCCACGGCGCGTCGGCAAGCCGATATCCCAGACCCACCCGGCGGTATGAGCGGTCGCGATCGTGTGGGATGCGATTGGGCTTTCCGGCTCGGGATAGGGGGCATGAACCGCAAGGGCCCGGTCATTGAACAGCACGTCCTTTTTGTCCAGGAAAGGGATTCCGTAATGTTCGCCCAGCAGCAACGATTTCATCCCGGTGCAATCGATGAACAGATCGCCAGCCAGGATGCCGTGCTGCTTGCATTGCAGCGACGCGATATCACCGGTGTCA
>JBFFUJ010000196.1:0-5056 GCA_041571375.1 Lysobacterales bacterium
GATACCGGCCCGGCGGCCATCCTCGCGGCTGAACTCTACTGCCGCGAACGACGCGCCATGCTCGTCGTCGATCCGCGCGCGGAGTGGACCGATGCCCGAGAGACTGTTCGCGGCCTGCGCGAACTCGGCTACGCGAGTCCCAACATGATCGGCTATTTCCCACGCATGCGCGAACGCGGCAGCGACGACATCGCGCGGCCGGCGGGCGGCGCGATCGCCGGACTGCTGTGCAAGCAAGACCGAACGCAGGGTCCCTGGCAGACGCTCGACCAGCCCGGCCTCGGCCTGCAGCGCAGGCTCCACGGCGGCCTGATCTCCGACCAGAATGACCGACAGGCGATCGTCGGACGCCAGGGCCTTCAGGGCTGCGGGTACGGATACAGCAAGGCCCTGGTCGCCCCCATGGGCATCCAGGGCCAGCACCGAAATCACCCGTTCGTCCATCTCTCAGCGGCCAGCGCCGGGGCGGGCATGAGGGGTGGTCCCGTCCCCCGCTGCGGCGCCATCCAGCCGACCGGCTCAGTCTTCGTCGAACTCCACGACCGGCGTATCGACCACCTTGCGGCCTTTGTAATAGCCGTCCGGAGTGACGTGGTGGCGCCGGTGGGTCTCGCCGGTGGTCGGGTCAACCGAGAGCGTCGGCGGATTGAGGGCGTCATGAGAACGCCGCATGCCCCGCTTCGAGGGGGTTTTGCGATTCTTTTGAACGGCCATCGATTTATCTCCTTATATGTTTCAATATCTTAAAGTACTTTGATGAATCTGATTATCAGAAACCTGATCGCGTCCTGGATTCAGTCGGGCCGATGTTTTCCCAGTAACTCGGCCAAATTCTCGAACGGCCGCCGGGTCTCCATCTCCTCCGGCCGGTCGGCGGTCTGACCCCCGACGGTGGACCATTCCACTTCGGGCACCGCCGGGTCACGCGGTACCTGAGGTACCGCCAGCAGCAGCTCGTCCTCGACGATGTCCAGCAGAGCCATGCGCCCCTGCTCCACAAGAATCGGCTCGTAATGGTCCGGCAAGGCATCCTGCTCGTTCGGGTCCTCAATGACCCCCAGCAGGCTGTGCCGACTGACGGACTCCAGATAGGGCCTCAAACTGCGCTGGCAAATCAGCGGCAATTCGGCCTCGACCCAGAGCTCCACGTTCACCGTGCCTTCCTGGTCATGCGCGAACCTTGCCCGAAAGCGTGCGTCGGGCCACTCTATCGGTCGGCCCGAGTCCGGCTCACGCGGCGCCAGCAGGGGCACCAAGCGCTGCATTCGAGCCAACGGCATGCTGCCTTCAAAGGTCCGATGCCCGTCCGCTGCCTTCCAAGGATCGAGCAGGTCTGGAAATTCGCGCGACATCCGTTCAGAATCCCCGACGAGTTGGTCACCAACATCGTTACATAAACATACCATTTTACAACAGATATGCCTCGATCGTCACAAAATAGACAGCTGATTCTCGCCTCGTCCAGCCCGTATCGAAAAATGATGCTGGAGCGGCTCGGCATACCCTTCGACACCTGCCCGCCGGCGGTCGACGAAACCCCGCACACGGGTGAGACAGCCAGGCGCCTCGTCAGGCGGCTCGCCGCGGCAAAGGCAGACGATGTTGCAAGACGTTTTCCGGCCGGCGTGATCATCGGATCCGATCAGGTCGCCGTCCATCAGGGGCAGATCGTGGGCAAGCCAGGGACCGCAGCGCGGGCGCGCCGGCAACTCGGCCAGTTCAGCGGGAGCCGGGTGGATTTTCTGTCCGCCATAGCCGTGCGCTGCCTGGACAGCGGGTTCCGGTACCAGGCCGTGATACCGACCCGCGTCACTTTCCGAAGCCTCTCGGCGGCGGAGATCCGGCGCTATGTCGAACAGGACAGGCCGCTCGACTGCGCAGGAGGCTTCCGTTCCGAGGCCAGCGGCACCGCACTGCTCGAAGCAATGCAATCGCAGGACCCCACGGCGATCATCGGCCTGCCGCTGATCGCCGTCGCCGAAGCCCTCAGACAGGCGGGATTCGCCGTTCCCTGATCCGCTTCCGGACTCGCCCGAGCGTGTCCTCCCCGAGCGTGTCCTCATTGGGTGCTTCTGGCATAATCTATAGGCTCTGGCGAGCATTTTTTTTCGGCTCACCATACCTGACCGTACGGAGCCCAATCATGAGCCCATCCGATTACCGTAACTGGCGACTCGAGACCGACCTCGATGGCGTGTGCTGGCTGACCATCGATCGTGCCGGGGAAAGCAGTAACAGCCTCTCGCGCGAAGTTCTGGAGGAACTCGAGCAGATTGTCGGAGACCTCGAGAAAAACCCACCACGCGGACTGATTCTGCAATCTGGCAAGAAGAGCGGCTTTATCGTGGGTGCGGATGTTCGCGAATTCGACCAGGTGAACAGCGCGGCAGAAGCCGAACCCTTCATCAGGGAAGTCCACTCGTTGTTCGACCGGATCGAGACGCTGCCCTTCCCGACCGCCGTGATCATCGACGGTTACTGCCTTGGCGGTGGATTGGAGCTTTCGCTCTGTTTCGACTATCGCGTCGCCTGCGACAACGACGGGACCCGTCTCGGCTATCCGGAGGTCAAACTCGGAATCTATCCGGGATTCGGCGGCAGCGCCCGGACCCCCCGGCAAATTGGCGGCCTCCAGGCCATGCCCCTGATGCTGACCGGTCGCATGCTGCGCGCGCGCCAAGCCCGGGCCATAGGCCTCGTGGATCAGACGGTCGGCGTGCATGGGAGTGCGCGCTGGGCCGCGCGCCGTGCCGTGCTGTCCGGGCGCCGCAGCCGCGGACCGCGCTGGCTGGCCCGGCTCAGCAACACCTCTCCGGCCCGAAAACTGCTGGCCAGGCAGATGCGCAAACAGACCGCCGCCAAAGTCCGGGCAGCGCATTACCCGGCGCCATTCGAGTTGATCGAGGCCTGGGAAGCCTGCGGCAATGACCCGCGTCGCATGATGGAAGAGGAAGTCAAGCGCGTCGCGAGGCTGATAAACGGGCGCACGTCCAGAAGCCTGCGGCGCGTGTTTCGGCTGATGGAAGCACTCAAGGCGCACGGCAGGGCGTCCGACTTTCGCGCACGGCGCGTCCATGTCATCGGCGCCGGTGTCATGGGCGGGGACATTGCAGCCTGGTGCGTGCTGCAGGGGCTCGAAGTCACTCTGCAGGACCGGGAGATGAAATACATCGAACCGGCCCTCAAAAGAGCCAACGCGCTGTTCAGGAAAAAACTCAGGAAAGCCGACCGCATCGCGGGCGCCAGGAGCCGGCTGATGGCTGACGTGGGCGGAGACGGCGCGGCGCGCGCGGATGTCATCATCGAAGCGATTTTCGAAGATCTGAAAGCCAAACAGACCCTGTTCCGCGAACTCGAATCGCGCATCCGCCCGGATGCTCTGCTGGCGACCAATACCTCGGCGATACCCCTCAGTGACCTCGCCAGCGTTCTCGAACGACCTCAGCGCCTGATCGGCCTGCATTTCTTCAACCCGGTCCCCAGCATGCCCCTGGTCGAAGTCGTGCACGACCGTGAGACCGATCCTGCGGAGGTCGAACGGGGCGCCGCCTTCTGCAACCAGATCAACCGCTTTCCGCTGCCGGTCGTCAGCAGCCCGGGGTTTTTGGTCAACCGCGTCCTGGCACGCTACATGCTGAAAGCATTCGAACTGTATCGCGAACGCGGGCTTTCCAAGGAAGCGCTGGATCGCGCCGTCGAAGAGTTCGGCATGCCCATGGGCCCCGTGGAGCTGATGGACACGGTCGGGCTCGACGTCGGTCTCGGGGTCATGAGCACACTCGGCTCGGAACAGCACGCCGAAGATTCGCAAATCCTCCGCTCCTACGTCGAACAGGGCAAGCTCGGCAAGAAGAGCGGCGAGGGTTTTTACCAGTGGAAAAAAGGCAAACCGGTCAAGGACCGCGCCGCCGTCGAAGGGGTCAACCTGCAGAGTCTGGCTGCGGAATTGATGCAGCCCTACTTCGACGAATGTGAAGCGTGTCTCGACGACGGCATCGTCGCCAGCCGCGACGACCTGGATGCGGGCATGATTTTTGGCACCGGGTTCGCGCCATTCCGCGGCGGGCCGCTGTATTACCTCGAGCAGCAAAAGGAACAGAGCCATGAGTGAACCCATCCATTCCCTGCGCCGTATCGCGGTGATCGGCGGCAGCCGGATCCCCTTCTGCCGCACGAACACGATTTATGCCGAAAAAACCAACCTCGACATGCTGGCCGCCGCGTTACAGGGCGTCATCGACCGCTACGACCTCCATGGCCTGCAGCTGGACGAGGTCATCGCCGGTGCCGTCACTACGCACTCGAAGGATTTCAATCTGGCGCGCGAGGCTCTTCTGTCGACCTCGCTGTCCCCGCTGACCCCCGGAATTACGCTGCAGCAGGCCTGCGGCACCAGCTTGCAGGCCGCTTTGATGATCGGGGCCAAGATCGCCAGCGGTCAGATCGAATGCGGCATTGCGGCGGGCACGGACACCACATCGGACCCGCCCATAAGTTTCGGGCGCAAATTCTCCCAGCGCCTGGTCAAGGCCAATGCCGCGCGCAGCGCCAAGCAACGCCTGAAGGCGTTCAAGGGCTTCCGCTTATCGGAGCTGAAACCCTCGCTGCCGGCCAACAGCGAGCCCCGCACCGGCCTCTCCATGGGCCAGCACTGCGAGCGGATGGCCCGTGAATGGAAAATCAGCCGAGAAGACCAGGACCGCCTCGCAATGGAGAGCCACCACAAGGCCAGCGCAGCCTACGAAGAAGGGTTCTTCGATGCGCTGGTCACCCCCTGGGGCGGGGTCGCTCGCGACAACAATATCCGCGCTGATACCGGTCTCGAGAAGCTCGGCAGCCTGCGCACCGTATTCAGCAAGGGTGCCGATGCCACACTGACCGCCGGCAACAGCACCACCCTCACCGACGGCTCGGCCGCAGTGCTGCTGGCCTCTGAGGAGTGGGCCGATGAGCGTGGGCTGCCGGTGCAGGCCTATCTGACCGCCGCCCGTACCTCCGCAGTGGATTTCGTCAACGACGAAGGCCTGCTGATGGCCCCCACGGTTGCCGTATCCGA
>JBFFUJ010000197.1:0-5051 GCA_041571375.1 Lysobacterales bacterium
AACTGGCCGCACTGGTCCGGCACGTCGCGGAGATACTGGCCGACCGCAGCTGGACCCTGGCCACGGCCGAGTCCTGCACTGGGGGCTGGATTGCCAAGTGCTGCACCGATCGGCCCGGCAGCAGCGAGTGGTACGAGCGCGGGGTGGTCAGCTACAGCAACCGCGCCAAGCTGGAGCTGCTGGGCGTCGACGTCGCCACGCTGGATCGCGAGGGCGCCGTCAGCCGTGCGGTCGCGCTGCAGATGGCCGAGGGGGCCCGGCTGAACTCTGGCGCGGACGTCACTGTAGCCGTCACCGGCATCGCCGGCCCGGACGGCGGCAGCGCGGACAAGCCCGTGGGCACCGTCTGGCTCGCCTGGGCTTTACCCGGAGCCGCTGTTCAAGCCGAGTTGCGTCATTTCGAAGGTGACCGCGAGGCCGTGCGCCGGCTCACCGTGGCCGCGGCTCTGCAGGGGCTGATCGAGCGGCTGGAGCCGTGAGCTCCGAGAGTTCCCCTCCGAGCCGGGCCCAGGCCGGGCCCAGGCGTCATCGGCTGTTCTTCGCGCTGGTCCCCGACGACCCGGTGCGCCGCCGGGTCAGTGAGGTGCAGCGGGCGCTGGATGGCGATGGCCGGCAGGTCAAGACGGAGAACCTGCATGTGACGCTGGCATTTCTCGGGATGCACGCCGCCGAGGTGATTCCCGAGGTCTGCGCCGTGGCGTCCGGCCTGGCGTTCCCCCGCTGCCGGGTCGTGATGGACCGGATCGGGCAGTTCGGCCGCGGCCGGGTGCTCTGGCTGGGCGCCGGGACCGTGCCCGAGCCGCTGCAGGCATTTCAGCAGGCCCTGGTGGCTGCGCTGACCGCGGCCGGGATTGGCCACGATCCGAAGCCGTGGAAATTCCATCTGACGCTTTATCGCCGTTTGAGAAAACCACCCCCTAGACTGGGCCCCGTGGCCATCGAGTGGCCTCTGAACGGCTTCGAACTGATCGAGTCGGTCGGCGCGAAAACCGGGGTGGAATATCACTCGATCCAGCGGTGGAAAGCCGCGGCTGCGCCGCCCGCGTGAGCGGGCCCGGGTCGACGGGTGTAGGAATATTTCCCTTGGACCCGGTCAGGGCTGAAGCGTCGGAGAGGCCTGTGTCATAATGCGGGCTTCTGCCCGGCGGACGACCACTGGCAACCCTAGCGAATCAGCATCAAACGAATCAGCACAAGATTTCGGAGAGGAACATGGACGACAACAGAAAACAGGCACTGGCAGCGGCTTTGCAGCAGATCGAGCGCCAGTTCGGCAAAGGGGCCATCATGCGCATGGGCGATGGCAGCGCCGCGCACGATGTCCTGACGGTTTCCACGGGCTCGCTGGCGCTGGATGCCGCCCTCGGCATCGGCGGGTTGCCGCGCGGGCGCGTGGTCGAGGTCTACGGCCCGGAATCCAGCGGCAAGACCACCCTGACCCTGCATGCCATTGCGGAGTGCCAGAAGGCCGGCGGCACGGCAGCATTCGTCGATGCCGAGCACGCGCTGGATCCGATTTACGCCGAGAAACTCGGAGTGAATGTCGAGGACTTGCTCGTCTCCCAGCCCGACACCGGCGAACAGGCTCTGGAAATCACCGACATGCTGGTTCGGTCCGGCGCCGTCGACATGGTGGTCGTCGACTCCGTCGCGGCGCTGACACCCAAGGCCGAGATCGAGGGCGACATGGGCGACTCGCACGTCGGCCTGCAGGCGCGGCTGATGTCGCAGGCCCTGCGCAAGCTGACCGGAAACATCAAGCGCTCGAACTGCATGGTCGTCTTCATCAACCAGATCCGCATGAAGATCGGCGTGATGTTCGGCAGCCCCGAGACCACCACGGGCGGCAACGCGCTCAAATTCTACTCGTCCGTGCGGCTGGATATCCGCCGCATCGGCGCCCTGAAGAAAGGGGACGAGGTCGTCGGCAACCAAACCCGCGTGAAGGTGGTCAAGAACAAGCTGGCCCCGCCGTTCAGGCAGGCGGAGTTCGAGATCCTCTACGGCGAGGGCATCTCCCGCGAGGGCGAACTGATCGAGCTGGGGGTGGCCAACAACCTGCTGTCCAAGTCGGGCGCCTGGTACGGTTACCGGGACGAGCGCATCGGCCAGGGCAAGGAAAATGCGCGGCAGTTCCTCAAGGATCACCCGGACATCGCGCAGGAGCTGGAACAGCAGCTCCGCGCGGAACTGGTGCCGTCGCGCACGGCCCGCTCCGCCGGCGAAGCGGCAGCGGAAGAAACCATCGAAGAGTAGCGGCCGGCAGGAGCCCTTGGCCAAGGATCCGACCGAGCCGCCCTCCGAAGCCGAGATTCGGGCCTTCGCCTACCGCCTGCTCGGCCGACGGGAATACAGCGTTCTCGAACTGCGCCGCCGCCTGGAGCGCAAATGGCCGCAACTGGAAAGCGACACAGCGGCCGGTGTTCTCGAAGCCCTGGTCGCGGAAGACCTCCTGTCCGACCAGCGATTCGCCGAATCCTTCGTACGCAGCGCGCTTCGCAAACACCAGGGCCCGCGCAAGATCCGCGCCGAACTGGGGGCGCGCGGCCTGTCCGACGGGCTCATCGCCAGCGAACTGGACCGCTTCGCGGATCAATGGACGGACCTCGCGCGGGAGTGGCTCGAGCGCCAGAACCCGGGGTCCCTCGACTTCGAGGCTCGCGGCAAATTCTATCGCCGCCTGGTGAATCGCGGGTTCACCCATGACCAGGCCATGGATGCGCTGGCCGGCTAGCTGATTGCGGTCTGCGCGGGCCGCGTCGTTCCCGGCCCTGGAGACGCCTTACCGCAACGCGTAGCGGTCGCGGATCAGAGCGATCAGGTCGTCGGCCATTTCCTTTTGGCGCAGGTAGAAGGCATTGAGATTGTTCAGCGAGGTCCGGTAGAACAGCACGTCACCGTAGTACGCCTGCAGCAGTCGGGGGTCGTCGTCGATGAAGTACGGCCCCTCTTCGACGTAGGCTTCGAATCGATCCAGCGGCAACAGCATGTTCAGGTAGTCCTGCTCGATGAATTCGAAGGCCTTCTTGGCCAGACTCAGGTCCAGCAGCTTTTTCTGGTTCCGCTCGACCTCGTGAAAGTAGACGCGCTGTTCCTCGTTCATGTTGTCGCATTCGCGCAGGCCCTGCTCGTACCTGAGAATGGCTGCCGACACGTCCGGAAACCGGATCAGCAGCAGGCCACCGGCGAACTTGAGCTGGGAGATCGTTCCCTCGGAGAACTCGGCCTGCAGGTACCAGTAAGTCGATTTGACCGAATTGATGTAAAGCCGTCGTCGGGCTTCCTGTTCCACCGGGCCAGCGGCGATCTGTGACAGCAGCAGGTCCAGGGTGTCCAGTTGTTTGCGGTTGCCGTCGACGACATGATCCACGCTGGCGATGTCGTTTTCCAGGTCGATCAGCAGCGCGACCATGTGCTCTTTCTCGCGGGCTCTTTCCTGCCGCTCCTGATTGGCATTGCTGATCTGCAGGGCGATCAGGATGCCGATCACGATCAGGATGATCTCGCCGCCGGCATAGGCCAGGTAGCGCGGGACCTTTCTGCTGTTCAACTGCCGCTCACGGGATTTGCGAAAGATTCTGACCATGACGCCGGGATATTCTACTCGCAATAATTGGTTTGCACGCCGGATTTCCACGTTCCGGTCGCCGCTTGGATTCGGTACACTCCGCTCTCACATTGTATTTACTGCATTTTGCGGTCAAAAGGGCCGGGACAAGTGACCAGAAAGGAAGCCACTTCGAAAGCGATCAGAAGCACCGCGGAAATCCGCCAGGAGTTCCTCGACTATTTCGCCGGCAAGGGCCACCAGATAGTGGCCTCGAGTCCGCTCGTGCCCGCGAATGACCCGACGCTGCTGTTTACCAATGCCGGCATGGTGCAGTTCAAGGATGTTTTCCTGGGCGCCGAGAAACGTGACTACAAGCGGGCCGCGACCTCGCAGCGCTGCGTGCGCGCGGGCGGCAAACACAACGACCTCGATCAGGTTGGTTACACCGCCCGCCATCACACCTTCTTCGAGATGCTGGGCAATTTCAGCTTCGGTGATTACTTCAAGGAAGACGCCATCCGTTACGCCTGGGAGCTGCTCACCGAAGTCTACGGCCTGCCGCCCGAGCGTCTCTGGGTGACGGTCTACGAGACCGACGACGAGGCTTATGACATCTGGACCCGGCAGATCAAGGTGCCGGAGGAACGGGTGATCCGGGTCGGTGACAAACCCGGCGGCGCCCAATACGACAGCGACAACTTCTGGGCCATGGGGGATACGGGACCCTGCGGCCCCTGCACCGAGGTCTTTTACGATCACGGCCCCGAAGTGGCCGGCGGGCCGCCCGGTTCGGAGGACGAAGACGGCGACCGCTATATCGAGATCTGGAATCTGGTGTTCATGCAGTTCGACCGGGCCGCGGACGGCAGCATGAAGCCGTTGCCGGCCCCCTGTGTCGACACCGGCATGGGCCTGGAGCGCCTCGCGGCCGTGTTGCAGCACGAGCACAGCAACTACCGTATCGACCTGTTCGGCGCGCTGACCGCCGCGGCGGCCGAGCTGACGGGCCGCCCCGACGAGGACAATGCATCGCTCAACGTGATCGCGGACCACATACGCGCCAGCGCCTTCCTGATCGCCGACGGGGTCGTCCCGTCCCGCGATGGGCGCGGCTATGTTCTGCGCCGCATCATCCGACGCGCGATCCGTCACGGCTACAAGCTGGGCGTGAAGGAGCCGTTTTTCTTCGCGATGGTGGCCCCGCTGGTGGAGCAGATGGGCGAGGCCTATCCCGAACTCCGGCAGAAAGCGGAGCGGATAGCCGAGACCCTGCGCGACGAGGAAGAGCGCTTCGCGCGCACCCTGGACACCGGCATGGGCATCCTCAAGGACGTGATGGCGGAGGCCGTCAGGGACCGATCGGGCCAGATCGATGGCGAAACCGCATTTCTGCTGTACGACACCTACGGATTCCCGCTCGATCTGACACAGGACATTGCCCGGGAGAACGATCTGTCGGTCGATCTCGATGGATTCGCCGAAGCCCTGGCCGAACAGCAGG
>JBFFUJ010000198.1:0-4994 GCA_041571375.1 Lysobacterales bacterium
AAGTGGGACGACACCACGATGCGCGCCTTGCTCACCTATGCGCCGACTGACGACACCATGTTGTTCGCAAGCTATACGCAGGGTTTCAAGTCGGGCGGTTTCGGCAGTTTCTGGATAGAGGACGCCAACGGCAATGTGCCCGCCTACGAGACCGGGATTACGCAGGGCGACGGCTACCTGCCCGGCACTTTCGAGCCGGAAACCGTGGATTCATATGAATTGGGTCTCAAGACCCATTACTGGGACGGCCGGGGGAATTTTGACATCACCCTGTTCATGTACGACTACAAGGACATGCAGGTACTCAACTACGTCAACGTCGACTACGACAACGACGGCGTGCCGGACGCATTCTCGGCGCGGGTGTTGAATGTCGGCCAGGCAGACGGCTCCGGTGTCGAGGCGACCACCACCGTCGCGCTCAGCGACAACTTCGTGCTCTACCTCGCCGCCAGCTACCTCGACACGGACGCGACGGGGGTGCAGGAGATATGCGGCCTCGACGATCCGAACGGATGCGAGGGCCGTCCCCTGTACTGGGCACCCGAGTGGACCGCGGCCGCCAAGCTGGATGCGCGATTCCCGGTCGGAAACGGCGATATTACCGGCAGCTTCGAGATTTTCTACGAGAGCGAGCGCGGCGGCGGCTGGGAAAACAATCCCGAAGGCTACATCGATTCCTATGCGATCGCGAACCTACGGGTCGGCTATCAGTCGAACAACAACTGGTATGTCCAGGCATACGCAGAGAACCTTTTCGACGAGTTCACCTGGGACGGCTACAATGCCAACGGCGGCATCCTGCCGTCACATTTCTTCGGCCCGATGCGCCCGCTGACCTTCGGAGTGCGCACCGGAATGAGGTGGGACTGAAGGGTTGCGCCAGCACATGAACCCTGAACGCCGGCTGACGCCGGCGTTTTTTTTGCAGCCTGGGTGGACAGCGGAAAATCTGCGCTCGCTCTCGCCCGCGCTGCGCGCAAACGGCACCCGTCGCCCTCCGGCGCTGCCCGCCCGAGCCGCTGCGCCCAGGTCATTGGCGCCGGCGGCTGGGCACGGTCTGGAGGGGCAGCAGCAGTTGGCTACTTGTCGATATTGGCCTGCGGAACCGGAACCCGGTCGCCCTGGTGGCTGAGGTAGAGTTCACCGAAGCCCCCCGTCAACAGCCGATCCTGGTGAAAGGTGCACACCTTGTAAAAATAGCCGTCACCGTCCCGGGCCAGCGCCGCAGCAGCGATATGCCTCGACTTGACCGCGCTGTCGCCGCCCGCGACGCGGTCAATCCACCAGT
Organism: Lysobacterales bacterium; assembly: GCA_041571375.1. Lineage (GTDB taxonomy): Bacteria > Pseudomonadota > Gammaproteobacteria > Xanthomonadales > SZUA-36 > CALKKN01. The sequence goes on from JBFFUJ010000198.1 coordinate 1,292, forward strand.
CCTTGTCGACAATGTTGATGCGGTGGATGTTCTCCCACCCCGCATTCTCCAACAGGTCCTCCATCTTCGCCGCCATCGCCTTGTCTGTCATCCCGGCGGGCGGTAGCGTCACCGACTCAGCAACGGCCTCGGCGATCTTCTGGTGGAGCCCGGCATAACTCCCGAAATCATTACCGCTGACAGTGAAGCCGCCGGCGGCCCAGGTCGTGCCGAAGTATGTGATGTCGAATGCCATTTTGTGCTCGCCGGGTCCCAGTTGCGCCAGGTGGTGGGTCAGCTCGCTGGGGCCCTGGCGCATGGTCGCGGTGGACGAACCGTAGACCCGGTTCGGATTGCTGTAAGCGGTCATTTCGTCCGGGTCGGGCGCGATTTCGAACACCAGATGCTGCTGGGCCATCAGTTCCGGAGTCTTCAGGTTGACGAACTGGGCGTGGATTTTCTCGCCGTCCAGCTTGACGTTCACCATCACGTCGGCGCTGGCCTTGCCGCCGTAGATTTCGGACCATGGTTTCTTCGTCCGGATCAACCCGTAGATGGTGTCTCCGGCAGTGAATTGCGTCGTCAAGTCAGTGGGATTGGTGGGATCGATGGGCTTCCGGGAGAACACGAATTCGCCCAGGTTGGCGACCATAGCCTCTTGCTCGGCGGCGTAGCTCTCGTAGCTCGAGGCAAAGTTTTCCATGTAGCGCTCCAGTTCGTTCAGCGTGGAACGGATCGCGCCGCAGGGTTCTTGCGCCCACTGTGTTTCTCCGAATTCCGCCATCAGGGCCTCCGCCTCGTCGTATTGTTCCTTGCAGGCGGGCATCTCCTCCGGGCTGGCATTGACGCAGCGGTACAGGGCTTTGTCCCCGTCAGTGTAGACACTCAGGCGCCCCTTCCAGCTCTCGCAATCGGCCTCGGCGGCCGCAGCCTGAGTGGCCGCTTCTTTCGCCGCCTCGGCTTCGGCGGCCTCGGCGCTGGCCAGTTCGGCCTCCAGACCTTCGACATTGGTGTGCAGTGCGTCCAGCCGGCTTTTCAGCGCCGCGATCTCTGGGTGCGCTGGGTCACAAGGGCTGGACTGGCGCTGGCACTTTTGCAGGATATTGCCGTAGTAGTAGTCGGCCGACTTCAACGGTGACTCGATCGCGTCGAGCTTGACCGCCCGCGGGTCGGACTCGCCGCTAATCGTACGCTGGCCGCTGTAATCTTCGGCCCAAGCCGTTTCCGCCTCGTCCAGTTTGGATTTGGTGTTGGCGACATCGCTGCCGACCGCGCGGGGCAGTTCGGCCTCGGCGGGCGTTGCGGGCTCGCTCGCTGCGGCCTCGGCGGTTGGCGGTGCGGCAGCGGTCGGCTTGGGTGGTGCCGCGGACGCGCCCGAGCTGGCCGCCGGGGCGGTCACCCCAAGCTTGCGATCCAGATTCTTACGGACGCGTTCATAGTTGGACTCCAGGCTGCCGAGCTTGCTGTGATCGGGATCGACCGCCTTCAGCTGCTCGATCTGCCCGGCGATCGCCTGCAGTTGCTGATCCGCGCTCTCGTTCTTTCCACTGAACATATCCCGCTCGGCGGCGCGCAGGTTCTTGTCTATTTCCTTGGCCAGTGCCGCGCTGTCCACGCCATCCTGGGCAAAAACATCATTGCTGCTTATGCCCGGCAGTGCGCAGGCAATTGCCAGCAGGACGAGCAGGATGCCTGTCGTACGGCGCAATGTTCTGAGGTTGACAATATTCTTCTGCATGGCGGAGTTCTCCTTCGGTCCTGCAGATGTGCATGATTGGGTCGCTATGCCAGCGCTAATCCTGTATTGCCCTCAGGTGTGCTGGTCGTGAGGGTCGTGGCGGCGCGGCCCAAAACGCGCGGTCCGCCCATTACACCAAATGGTTTGCGCGGTTCATTGACCGAAATCACGCAGAGCAAAGATCAAATATGGGGGAGCGTCTCCCCACCTGGATGCTTGAGATAGGGGAACTTCACGGTTTCGACCGAACGGTCGCGCCGCGGGGAGATTGGCCTGCATGTGGCTCCTGCACCGGTACATGCCCCGGTATCTTCCTGATCAACCGCTGCGCCCAGGTCATCGGCGCCGGCGGCTGGGCACGGTCTGCTGTGCTGCAGCGTCTGAGGCGGGGCGCGAACAGCCCCTGGAATCGCGTCAGGTTCAGTCGCGCTACATACCAGTGCAGCGAGGTCGGAAGGGAGCGGGTTCCCCCGATGGGCAACCCGCGCCGCGGCCGTGCTGCTTGTTATCCCGGTACTTTGTCCCAGTCCGCCTTGCTTACAAACTTCGTCAGGTTGCGGCCATCCGGCGTCTTGCCGCGCAGCGCGTAACGAAGTTTGCCGGGGTCGCCGTAGGTCACTTTCTCGGTCACTTCGGCTTGGATCTTCCGGCGGGCCTTTACGTCGTAGAACTCGGCTTTCATGTCGATCTCCCTGTCTGCTCCCTGTTGGTGGCTCAAGCGTAATCGGGACCGGGAGAATTTTCCAGTCCCTTTTTGCTTCCGCGGCCAGAGACGGTAACGGCTGCATGCTCACTGGAAGATTCGAGTTAAAACGGGTGGGGCGGTTCGGTGAGCGCGTAATTGACTTCCGGGCGGTTGTCGGAAGCACTGACTGCTTGTGCTCGATTGCCGGTGTTGCCGGTGCCGCTGCGCTCGAAGTTCGACCGCATTCAGAACGCACTGGCGATTGCCAGATTGGCCGGTTCTGGTAGCCTGTACAGCATGAACTCTAACGCGATCAAATCGGTGCTTTTCGTCTGTATGGGCAACATCTGCCGCTCTCCGGCCGCCGAGGGCGTCTTCCGCAGGTTCGTGGAGGACGCAGGCCGGACAGGCGAGTTCGAAATCGACTCGGCGGGTACGCACGGATATCACGTGGGCCACCCGCCCGACAGCCGCATGCTGGCGGCGGCTCGCGCCAGGGGCTACCTGCTCGACAGCCGGGCGCGGAGGCTGGAGCGCGGCGATTTCGAAAACTTCGACCTGATCGTGACCATGGACGACGCCAACCTGGCCGATGCGCAGGCACTCTGCCCGGGCGGTCCGGCGCAACTGGTGCGCATGGTCGATTACTGTGAGCGGATCGCGGTCGACGAGGTGCCCGACCCGTACTATGGCGGCCCGGCCGGTTTCGAGCGGGTGCTCGACATCCTCGAGGACGCCTGCGGTAACCTGCTGCGGCAATTCTGAGCCGCGCCGGCACCATGGCAGGCTCCTATCCGCGGATCCTCGACCAACTGGGACGTGGCCCGCCTACCGCAGTACGGGGCCTGGGCGGTGGTTGCATCGCGGACGCGGCGATGGCCCGATTCGCCGACGGCTCGAGCGTGTTCGTCAAGCGCGCGGCTGGCCGCCCCGACATGTTCGAGTGCGAGGCGGCCGGCTTGAGAGCGCTGGCTGAGGCCGACGCGATCCGGGTTCCGCGCGTCCTCGCCGTGGCGGAAGACGCGCTCGTTCTGGAGATGATCGAGCCCGCGCCGCGACGTTCCGGATTTTTCGAAGATTTCGGGGGCCGCTTCGCGCTCCTGCACCGTTTTCGCGGCAAGGCCTGCGGATTCCCGCAGGACAATTTCATCGGATCGACGCCGCAACCGACCCGGCCGCTGGACGGCCCGTGGGATCGTGCAGCGGAAGACGACGGCCACGGCTGGACGGAATTCTTCATCGAGCGGCGCCTGCGCTACCAGGCCGGCCGGGCCGCCGGGCAGGACGGCGGCGCCCTGGCC
>JBFFUJ010000199.1:0-4967 GCA_041571375.1 Lysobacterales bacterium
CCAGCCTCCGTCATGCAGGAAGCGGGCGGCGCCGATCGTCGTCACGCTCAGGTTCTCCGGGTCTTCGTAGTTGACCAGCAGGATCTTGCCGGTTTCCTTCACGTTGACGATGAACTCGGGGTGCTGGTGCGAAGCCACGATGGCGGCGACGCGCGGTTCGGGATGGTACTCCTGAGTGTCGACCGTCATGCCGCGGGTCGAGACGATCTTCATCGGCTGCAGCGTGTCGGCATCCATCAGCACGTACTGCGGCGGCCAGTAGGAGCCGGCGATCGCATACTTGTCCTCGTAGCCCTTGTACTTGGACGTCTCCACCGAACGGGCCTCGAGGCCCACCTTGATCTCGGCCACCACCTGCGGCGGGTCCATCCACAGGTCGATCATGTCGACCTTGGCATCGCGCCCGATGGTGTACATGTAGCGGCCCGAGGCGGACGGGCGCGAGATGTGCACCGCGTAGCCGGTCGGCACGATGGACACGATCTCGTAGGTATCGCCGTCAATGATCGCCACCTGGCCGGCGTCGCGGAGCGTCACCGAAAAGAAGTTCTCGATGTTGCGGCTGTGCTGTGGTTGCGTCGGGCGATCATCCGGCTCCACGACCAGCTTCCAGCTGGCGGTCATCTCAGGCAGGCCGAACTCCGGCGGGGCCGGCGGTTCGTGCTGCAGGTAGCGTGCCATGACGTCGATCTGCTCATCGGTGAGGTCACCGGAGGTCCCCCAGTTCGGCATGCCGGCGGCGGAACCGTAAGTGATCAGGGCCTTCAGGTAATCGGAGCCCTTCTCGCGCGTGATGTCCGGGGTCAGTGGCTTGCCGGTCGCGCCCTTGCGCAGCACGCCGTGGCAGCCGGCACAACGCTCGAAATAGATTTGGGTGGCGGAATCGAATTCGACCTGGGTCATCGGCGGACCTTCCGAGTCGATGAATCCCCTGGCCTCACCGACCGCGCTCGGCGCACCCTGGTAAGCCATTTCACCGGGACTGCTGACCGGATGGTCTGCCGGCCCCGTCACGACTTCCCCGCCGCGGGCGGCGGCGACTTCGCCTGAGCTCACTTCCCCGCCCGCGTTGTTCCAGGAGTTCATCACGAAGGTGACGACATCGGCCACTTCGCTGTCACTTAGGTAGGACAGATTCGGCATCACGGCGTTGTAGTCCTTGCCGTTGACCGTGATCGGCCCGCTGAGCCCGTTCAGGACGGCCGCAACTGCGCCAGCCGCGCCCCCCTCCGCCAGATAGCTCGATTCTGCCAGCGGGGGAAACGCACCCGCCAGACCCTGGCCGTTGGCCTGGTGACAGGCCGCGCAATGCGGTGCATACAGCTTTTCACCCGTGGTCAGCCGATCTTCCAGTGTCCGGCTCGCTGCTTCAGCGGCATGCACCGCCACTGCAGCATCCGTGCCGGCAGCCACCGGAGGCTCTTCTTTTGCGCACGCCGACAGTAACACGGCCAGCGCGGCAGTCAAAAGCACGATTCGATTCGGTTTCATTGGACGACTCCCTGCTGCAAAAAGGTATCGGATGAGAATGAATTGAGGCATTTAAAATGAATCTTTTACATCCGCCTAATGTACCGCCGCCCGAAGTGGCCCCACTTGACACATGTCAAGAGGGCCGCGCGAAAACGTGGAATAAAAGCCCGGGGATTGCTCCGGGCCCTCCCGGTCAGAACGTGAAGCGCGCGCTGAGCGAGTAGCTGCGGCCAGGACGGGACATCAGCGGAATCCTGGGATCATCGGCCTCCAGGTTGGCCACGTCGAGCCATCGCCAGTAGGTGCGATCGGTCAGGTTGAACACACCACCCCGGAACTCCCACCTCTCAACGGGCTTCCAGCCGACGGTGACGTCGAAGGTCGCCCAGCCTGTTGTGGCGAAACGCTCGCCGTCGGATGAATCGATGTCGCTCGCGTCCTTGGCGGCGGTGAAGGTGCCGGTCACGCTGGCATCCCATGTTTCGTCGGCGGCGGTCCACGAAGCACCCACCACCGCCTGAGGCGGTGCGATACTGTTCAGCGGCGCACCGGTGCCCCGATTCTCGCCGTCCGCCCAGTACGCAGCCAGCTTGATGGCCCATCCCTCGAGCGCCGCGCCCCAGGTCGAGAGGTCCTGCTCGTAACGGAAATCCAGGCCATGGATTTTCGCGCGGTCGATATTGCGCGACTGAAAGATGAGATCCCCGGTCAGCGGGTCGCGGCCCAGCAACACCCGGGATTCGATGAAATCCTCGTAGTCCGTGTAAAACATGGCTAGGCTCAGCAGCAGCCCGTCATCCAGATACCGTGTACCGAACTCCAGGCCCTGCGATTTCTCGGAGCGAAGGTCCGGGTTCGGGATGGCCCGGAATCCGAACAGCGGAATCTCGAAGCCGATATTGGCATCTTCGAACGGCGGCGCGCGAAATCCCTCAGAGTATTGCCCGTAGAGGCGCCATTTCTCGCCGGCCCGGAACAGAGTGCCCAGGCGCGGAGTGACGCGGTCCTCGCTCACGCTCACCACTTCGGCCCCCGGATTGTCCGCACGCCAGATTGCGTCGGGTCGGGGGTCGAGATCGTAGCGGTCCCAGCGTAATCCGGGGATGATTTCCCAGCGGCCGTCGTCGAGCTGGATCTCATCCTGCAGCCAGACGCCGAACCGATCCGTGCGCGACATGGGAAAATCCCGAACCGGCATCTGCTCACCGAGTATGACGCTGCTGGTAGAACCGTCGACCAGGCTGGTCTGCAGTCCGTCCCTGAGTTCGTCGACCTCACCCGAGATCCACTCCGCGCCGAGCCCCAGCCTGTGCCTGCCGTACGCTCCCTCAATATCGCCGAACAAAAGCCCTTTCACCCCCGACTGCTCGTGCGCGTAAAGGAAATGACGGTCGATGGCCACGGGCTGCGGCGCGATGGCGCGCCGCTCATAGGTCCATTGGTCGGTCTCCTCCCGGGTGGCGAAGGCCTTGAGGCTGCCGGCGAATCGGCCCCGCGCCGAGAAGACGTAGTCCGCGGCAAAGCGCCGGCTGTCATCGTGGTCGTCACCCTGCATGGAGGTAGTCCAGCGAAAGCGACGGCCATAACCCAGCAGTGACTCAATGTCTGTTGTCGTGTCGCGCTGCCAGCGGCTGGCGGACAGGCGCAGCCGATCCCCGCCGGCAGTGTCCCAGGTGTAGCGAACCAGGTAATCAGTGCTGCTCCAGTCCTGCTTGTCCTCGGCCAGAGTGGTCGTTGCCCCGTAATCGAGTTCGTGTCCTTCACGCCGTGTTGCCGCAGCCAGCACGGCATGCGGGCCGCTGGCTCCGGCGGCCACCGCGGATGCGACCCAGCTGTCGTCCATTCCCTGATAGCCGCCGCGCAGCCCCAGCGAATAATCAGCACCTGATTTCGCCAGCAGGTCGCTGGGGTCCCAGGTATGGATGGCCATGACGCCGCCGAGCGCATTGGAGCCGTACATGACCGAAGCGGGCCCATGCAGCACCTCGACGCGCTTGACACGATCGGTTTCCACGAGGACTCGGCCCGCGTTGGAGTAGGCCCCGATGCTGAACTGATCGCGCAACGGTATGCCATCGATCTCGATGTCTACGCGGTTGCCGCCGATTCCCCGAATGTTGATCCCGGTCGCGCCGAACCGGGTGCCCGAAGTCTCCATTTCCAGCCCGGGCTGGTACCTCAGAACGCCATCGAGATCCTCGGCCATACGCCTCTGGAGCGCCGCCGAGTCGATCACGGTAACCTGGCCGGTCACCGAGGAAAGTGCCTGGGGAAGCCTGCTGGCGACCACCACGATGGGGTCCAGCAGGAGGGGTTCCGACGCGGCGCTATCCTCACATTTGGCCGGCACGGCCAGCACAAGCGCAAGAACGGCGATACCGCAAATGGCAGGTCCGGGTCTACGAATCATGGGGCACGAGTACTCTGGTCAGCTTGCCGTCGCCAGAATAGGTGCAAACCGATGCATCAATTATGACTTGGGTCAAGCCGCGGCAGATCGCTTCATCCCGATGGATAATCTTCGTGATATTCGCGGAATGTTGATATGAATCAAGCAGCTCTTGTGTAACGATTGCTAAATTAGGTTGAAATCTGGGCATCAATTTCGATACGACACAACTACATAAGCGGCGGTGTACCTCAATGAAACTCACACGATTCACCGACTATTCGCTGCGAGTCCTAATCTATCTCGGACTGAAAGACGACGGCCGCGTCACCATCAAGGAAATCTCCGACGCGTACAACATCTCGCGCAACCACCTGATGAAGGTCGTCAGCCTGCTGACCCGCAAGGGCTACGTGGATGCCCGCAGAGGCCCGGGCGGCGGCATCGCCCTGGCGCGTTCGGCGCGTGAGATCGTGATCGCGGACGTGGTCCGGGACATGGAAGACGACCTGAACCTGGTCGAGTGCTTCTGCCCCGAAGGCAGCTGCATCATCCAGCCCGTTTGCGAACTGAAATCGGTGCTGGGTCAGGCGCTCGCTGCCTACATCGACACGCTGAAGCACTACACTCTGCGGGATCTGCTGGAGCCCCGGCAGCAGCTTGCAAAAGTCCTGGGCATGACGGCCTGAAAGACCGTTTGCCGGCAACCTTGACGCCAAACGTGAGGAGAGCGCCCACGGGCGCTCTCTTCACTTACAATCGCTGACCAGGCGCCGCAAGCGGCGCCCAATGTCGCCTCAGAGGCGGGTCCGCAAGTAACCGATCGTTCCACCCAACAGGATGAACAGACCGCCCAGCAGGGCCAAAAGACCGGTCTGGGTCGCGGTGGTCGGCAGCATGGCCGGCTCAGGCTCAGGCTCCGGCTCCGGCTCGGCCATCGCAACGGGTGCGGCGGCTGCAACCACGGGAGCCGCCTCGGCGGCAGGCACTGACCATGTCTCACCGGGGGGCACGTAGACGTTCACTTCCTGCCGCTCCGGCAGATCAATAATCTTCACTTCCTGGCCGCCGACGTGGGCAAGGAATCCGCGTTCGGGGTAGCGCC
>JBFFUJ010000200.1:0-4956 GCA_041571375.1 Lysobacterales bacterium
ACCTATTGCGAGTTCGGAAAGCAGTAGGTCGGACAAGGAAACGAGGGAACAGCCCATGAGCGTGAACGTTGTTGAAAGCTGGCAGATCAATCCGGAAGCGGAAGCCGACGACCTCGAGGCGAAGCAGCCCTTCATCGACAACGGGCTCGACGTCGTCGACCCGGCCCGCTACTACAGCCATGAATTCATGGCGCGGGAATGGGAGCGCCTGTGGACGCGCACCTGGCTGATCGCGGGCATCGAATCGGACATTCCGGAACCCGGCAACTACTCGGTTTTCCGCCCGGGCCGGGAAAGCATCATCATCGTGCGCCAGCGGGACGGTTCGGTCAGAGCGCTGTACAACGTCTGCCCCCACCGTGGCAACCGCATGGTGCAGGACGATCGCGGCAGCGTGATGCAGTTCACCTGCTCCTTCCATTCGTGGCAGTTCGGCCTGGACGGAGCCTGCCGGCGCGTCACCGACCCCATGACCTTCAACCCGAAGCTCATCTGCGAGCGGCCGGGTATGACGGAGGTCCACTGCGAAACCCATGCCGGGCTGGTGTTCATCAACATGGACGAGAACCCGCCCCCGCTGAAGGAGCAGATGGGGCTGCCCGAGGGCTACCTCGAAAGGTACCGGCTCGACCAGATGCGCTGCGTCCGGCACACGGTCAGCGAGTGGGCCGCCAACTGGAAGACCGGAGTGGACGCGTTTTACGAGACCTATCATCTGCACGCCGTGCACCCGCAGACCCAGGACCTGATGGACGACATGGGCGTGCAGGTCGACCTGTACCCGCACGGCTGCAGCCGGATGCTGGTGCCGATCGGGGTCAAAACGCAGCGGCAGACCGACCAGGACGCGATGAACCCGGCCCTCGAATACATGATGGCGGAAGCCAGCATGGACCCCGCCCGGTTTCAGGGCAGCGCCAAAGACGTACGCCGCGCCATCCAGCAGGCCAAGCGCGAACGGTCCGACCGCCTCGGGCTCGGCTACGAGCGCTTCACCGACGGACAGCTGACGGACAGCTGGGCCACCGGCATTTTCCCCAACGTGCAGATCGGCCTGCACCCGGAAGGCGCTTTCCTGATGCGCTTCATGCCGCACCCGACCGACCCCGAGCGCTTCTACTACGACACCATGACGCTGGTCATCCCGGTCGACGACCCCGATTACGCGGTACCGGGCTGGATGGGCCTGCCGGAGGGTACCGACACGTCCGGGGCGACCCGGCCGGAGACGGTCTACACGGGCATCGGCGAGCCGCCCGACCTCGGCGAGGTGCTGGACCAGGACTCGGAATTGCTCCCGGTCGTGCAGCAGGGTCTCCGCTCGCGGGGCTTCCGCGGACCCCTGTGGGGCGAGCAGGAGCAGCGGTTGCGCCACTTCCACAAGGAACTGGACCGTTATCTTTCGGGCGAAAAGTAATCCGGCCAGCCCCAAAACCGTGGACATCCGCGAATCTTCCTTGCCGACTGTGAACAACGGGCCGGTCACGGTATTCGCGACTGACTGAACCGATGCGGCGCGGCACGCTGGCAATCCTCGCCTCGCTGGCACTGGCCTCCGCCCTGTTTTACGTCCTCGGTATCGCCAGGACCTGGTTCGGGAAGCTGGAGGATGCCGGCCGAATCGAGGCCGGACCGGTGCCGGCAGCCGTCCGGGCGGCCTGGGTCGCCGATCAGGCGATCTCCGCCGGAGCGCCGACCGGCAAGCAGATTCTGTTCGGGGACCTGCACGTGCACACCACGTTCTCGTCCGACGCCTTCCGCATGAGCCTGCCCATGATCCAGGGGGATGGCGCGCACCCGCCAGCGGACGCCTGTGATTTTGCCCGGATGTGCTCGGCCCTCGATTTCTGGGCCCTGACCGACCACGCCGAGAGCCTGACGGCGGAGCGCTGGAGCGAGTCCATCGCCAGCGTACAGCAATGCAATGCCATCGCCGGTGACCCGGCCAACCCCGACATGGTGACCTACATGGGATTCGAGTGGACCCAGGCAGGCGCAACGCCGGAAACCCATTTTGGCCACAAAAACGTCATCTTCAGAGACATCGCGCAGGACCGTCTTCCCGCGCGCCCGATCGGCTCGCCCTACCGCGCGGTATTCGGCAGCATACCCCTTACGCTGAGGCTGCTGCCGCCGCTGCGTGACCTGCCCAACCGGCAACGCTACTACGATTTCGGCGAGCTGATCCAGAGCATCGGGCAGCAGCAGCCCTGTCCGGAGGGCGGACATGTGCGCGAACTGCCGGCCGGCTGCATGGAGACCGCCGCCACGCCGGCCGTCCTGTTCCGCAAGCTGGCCGAGTGGGGCCTCGAGTCCATCGTCATACCGCACGGCAACACCTGGGGCGTCTACTCCCCCCCGGGCACCTCCTGGGACAAGCAGCTCGCCGGAGGTATGCACGATCCCCGGCGACAGCTCCTGATGGAGGTTTTCTCCGGGCACGGAGCCTCGGAAGTCTACCGCGACTGGCGGGCGGTCGAGCACACGCCGGCTGGCGAAACCGTCTGCCCCGAGCCGCGCCCGGACTACCTCCCGTCCTGTTGGCAGGCCGGGGAAATCATCCGCGAGCGCTGCGTCCAGTCAGGTGAAACAGCCGATGAATGCGAGCGCCGCGCCACCGGGGCGCGCGAACGCTACCTGGCCTATGGCCCGGTCGGCTGGCACACGGTACCGGGCGCGCAGCTGGAGGACTGGCTCGATTCAGGCCAGTGCCGCGACTGCTTCCTGCCTGCGTTCAACTATCGCCCCGCCGGCTCCGCGCAGTATGCCCTGGCCATCCGTCGCTTCGACGAAACCGATGATCCTCAGCGGTTCCGATTCGGTTTCGTGGCCTCCAGCGACAACCACTCCGCGCGGCCGGGCACGGGTTACAAGCAGTATGCGCGGAAGCCGATGGTCGACTGGTGGGGTTACGGGGATGCCGCGTCGCGCCGACTCTACTCCAGCGATCGCGGCGAACCGGCAGCGCAGAGCATGGAAGTCGACATCTCCACGATCGATGTGTTCAACCGGCTCGAGATGGAGCGGCAGGCGAGTTTTTTCGTCACCGGGGGGCTGGTGGCCGCGCACGCCAGCGGCCGGGACCGTGACGCGATCTGGGCCGCGCTCGAGCGCAAGGAAGTCTACGGCACTTCCGGACAGAGGATTCTGCTGTGGTTCGACCTGCTGGGCTTCGGGGAGGGCGGGCCATCCGACCGGCACCCGATGGGTTCCGAGGTCGCCATGTCGGAGACCCCGCGGTTTCAGGTCCACGCCCTGGGCTCCCGGAAACAGGCGCCCGGCTGTCCGCAGCACAGCGTCAACGGCCTGTCGGCCGAGCGGCTCGAAGCCCTGTGCCGGGGCGAATGTTACAACCCCTCCGGCCGTCGCAACCCGATCAGCCGCATCGAGGTCATCCGAATCCGTCCGCAGGCCGTTAACGGCGAACCGGTCGGTTCATTGATCGAGGACCCCTGGCGAACCTTCGACTGCGACGTGGACGAACCGGCCGGCTGCCGCTTCGAGTTCTCCGACCCGGAATTCGCCCCGGCAGCACGCGATACCGTTTACTACGTGCGCGCCCTCGAGGCGCCCCGGGCCATGATCAATGCCGGTGCGCTGCGCTGCGCGCGGGACGCCGATGGCCGCTGCACCGGGGTCGATGCCTGCTACGGCGACGATCGGACGCCGGCGGATGACCTCTGTCTCGGAACGGCTCAGCCGCGCGCCTGGTCGTCGCCGATCTTCATCGACTACGCAGCGGACGAGGTTACCGCGACAGCCGCTTCCGACGGCGGGAGCGGGGACTAGCCGATGAAGCCGTCCGCACAGGACCGGGGCGGGCGGATCCGGATCGCGCTGCTCGCGGCGGGTGCCCTGTTGGGCCTGCTGTGGGCCGCCTCGGAACTGGTCGAGCGGGCCGACCGGCGAACAGCAGGATTGCCGGACGGGGTCGTCGCCCGGGTCGGAGGGCGGGACATCCATCTCAGCCGTTACCAGGCCGTTCTCGGCGACCTCGCCGCAGACCGGCGCAATGCGCTGACGGCTGAAGACAGGGCCTTTGCGCTGCAACGCCTGGTCGACGAAGAACTGCTGGTTCTCGAGGGTTTGCGAGCTGGCCTGGCGGAATCCCTGCCGGAAGTGCGCAAGGCGCTGGCCGCGGCAGTCATCGCCCAGACCGTGGCCGAAGCCGAGGCGGTCAAGCCCAGCGAACGGCAACTGCGCGAACTGTACGACTCGGATGCCGCCTTCTTCACCCGCACGGCGCAATATCGCGTGGTCTGGCTGCGAGGCCCCGTGACGGCTGTCCGCGATACCGCGCCTGTCGTGGAGGCCGCGGCGCAATTGAAGGCGGGGGCCGATGCCGAATCGGTGGCCTCCGCGCTCGGGCTTGAGCGGGCCCGGGAACTGCCCGACGCGCCGCTTCCGCGGTCGCGGTTGCAGGACTTTCTCGGGGCCGAACTGGCGAATGCGGTCTCCAGCCTCGAGCCCGGTATGGCTGCCGGGCCGCTGCAGGCCGGGGATGAGACCCATGTCCTGTATCTTGCCGGCTACCTGCCGCCGGAGTTGCCGCCGTTCGAGCGTATCGAATCGCTGGTCGAGGCCGAATTCACGCGCCGCCAGGGGGATGCCGCCGTGCAGCGGCAGCTCGAGCGCTTGCGCCGGGAGAACGAGATCATCGTCGACCCCGGGAAACTCGAATGATGCTGAGCCAGGCAGGGGTCAGGAGGCTGGTCGCCATCGCCCTGCTGGCGCTGGCCTGGTGCGGCGAAGCGCCGGCGCATGCCCGCAGCGAGTCCTTCAGCCGCTGGAACTATCAGGACGGGCTGCTGAGCCTGCGTTTCACCGTCAGTGAGCGAGAGGCGACGCGGCTCTCTCCCCCTGTTCCCGGTGCGGAGCCCGGAGCCGAACTGGCCCGCTACCTTGACCGTCGCATCGATGCCCAGGACCGCCTGGGCACCTGCCGCCGCGCGGGCG
>JBFFUJ010000201.1:0-4944 GCA_041571375.1 Lysobacterales bacterium
CATCGCCAGCGCAAACACCGGCAGCCCGAGCGCCGCGCCGATCCAGAACCGCCGAGTCATGTCGACCAGCTCGGGATTGGGTGGCTCCTCGATCGTCACGGTTCGAGGTTCGAGCGCCATCCCGCAATGCGGGCAGGGGCCCGGTTCGGAGGCCTCGACCTCCGGGCACATCGGACAGATGTAGCGAGCCGTGGCGGCTTTGGCATGACCCGCCAAAGGCGGCTCGGTCGAAGAGTGCTCAGGTGGACGGTCCGCGCGTGTGCTGTGACAGGCGGAGCGGGATGTCGGGTCGCTGGTCATGTTGCTTGCTTCGTCAGTTGGGCGGGTTGCCGGGATGGTTGCCTGTGATGATGCCGTGTATTAGTATAGATACTATACCCCCCTAAGGTATAATGCAATGTCTGAACACGCCACGCACCACGCGCAGATCGCCCGGCTGAAACGGATTCAGGGACAGGTCGGTGGCCTGGTCCGCATGATCGAGGAAGAACGCTACTGCGTCGACCTTCTCGCGCAGATGCGCGCGGTGATCGCGGCCTTGCGACAGGTCGAACTCGGGGTCCTGAAAACACATATCGATCACTGCATCCGCAGCGCGGCCGAAACGCACGACCCGGTGGCCGTTAATCGGAAAGTCGACGAATTGATCAGCGTACTGGACCGCTACGGCCGCTGAAATACCGAATTGCGACCCGGATCAATGCAGCAGTCCGGTTCCAGGGGGCATCATGTAATCATGCAGGCTGAATGGCGGAGCTCACGATGGATGCGGCATCCCATCTGCAGGCCAGTTATTATCAGGGAGCAGATACACCCCCGCTGATCGATCAGACGATCGGCGACTATCTGGATGACATCGCGACCGGGTTCGCGCACCGCGAGGCACTGGTGGTCCGCCACCAGGGAATCCGCTGGAATTATGGCGAGTATCTCTGCGAGATCGAACGCCTCGCGATGGGCCTGCTGGCGCTGGGGATCCAAGCTGGAGACCGGGTCGGCATCTGGGCCCCCAACTGCGCCGAATGGTGCCTGACGCAGTTCGCAACCGCCAAGATCGGCGCGATCCTCGTCTGCATCAATCCGGCGTACCGGGTATTCGAACTGGAGTACGTGCTGAAGCGGTCGGGTTGCCGCGCAGTCATCGCCGCCGAGCGTTTCAAGAGCAGTCGCTATCTCGAAATGCTGGGAGAACTGGCGCCCGAGCTGGCACAGTGCGAGCCCGGAAGGTTGAGGGGGCGAAAGCTTCCCCGGCTCGAGATCGTGATCCGACTTGGGCGCGGGACGACACCGGGAATGCTCAATTTCCGTGATGTGTGCCGCATGGGCAACCCGGGGCTGAAGGAGGAGCTGTACCGCGTCCAGGCGGGGCTGTCGCCGAAGGATGTCATCAACATCCAGTTCACCAGCGGCACGACCGGCAGCCCCAAGGGGGCGGCCCTGTCGCATTACAACATTCTGAACAACGCCTACCAGGTGGCCGCCGGCATGAAGTTCGGTGAACAGGACCGGCTCTGCATTCCGGTGCCGATGTATCACTGTTTCGGCATGGTGCTCGGCAAGCTGGCCTGCGTGGCCACGGGATCCACAGCCGTTTTTCCGGCCGAAGCCTTCGAGCCGGGTGCGGTGCTCGAGGCCATCGAGGCCGAACGCTGCACGGCGCTGCACGGCGTGCCGACGATGTTCATTGCCGAACTGGAGCACCCCGAGTTTGGCCGGTTCGACCTCAGCTCGCTGCGCACCGGCATCATGGCCGGCGCGCCTTGCCCGGTCGAGGTGATGAAAAAGGTCATGACGCGAATGCACATGTCCCAAGTGCTGATTGCCTACGGACAGACCGAATGCAGCCCCGTCAACCACATGACGCTGGCTGACGATCCGCTGGAGAAACGGGTCGAGACAGTGGGCCGGCCGGGTCCGCATCTCGAGGTGAAAATCGTCGATCAGCAGGGGCGTGTCGTGCCGATTGGCGACAAGGGAGATATTTGTACGCGCGGTTACGCCGTCATGGAAGGCTACTGGGAGGACCCTGAAAAAACGGCGGAGACCATTGACCAGGATGGCTGGCTCCATTCCGGCGACATCGGCGTGATGGATTCCGACGGCTACGTATCGGTGGTCGGCCGCCTCAAGGACATGATCATCCGCGGCGGCGAGAACATTTATCCCCGCGAAATCGAGGAGTTTCTCTACACCCACCCCGAAATTCGTGAAGCCAAGGTGATCGGGGTGCCGGACGATAAGTACGGCGAGGAAGTCTGCGCCTGGGTGCAACTGAAAGAAAATGCGAGTCTGTCCGAGGACGACATCAGGGATTTCTGCCGGGAGCGGATCGCCTACTTCAAGGTGCCTCGATACGTCAGGCTGGTCGACGAATTTCCGATGACGGTGACCGGCAAAGTCCAGAAGTACAAGATGCGCGAACAGATGATCGCAGAGCTGGAAAGTTGATCGCGGCGCGCGCGGCGCTCAGACGGCCCGGACCGGGGAAGGTCCGACGCTGCGAAGGTGACGGGGCGCGGTTCCGCTGACGCGGAGCTTGCCGTAAACTCCGATCATGCTTCGCCTGCGCCATCCCGTTGCCCTGTTACTCATTGCCGCATTGGCCTTGCTGGCCGCGATGCGTTCCATGTCGACACCTGTGCCGGTCGGTGCCGATGCTCCCGATGTGGTCTTTTCGGCCGACCGGGCGGATGCCATCCTCCGTGACCTCCTGCAGGAAAAACGTCCCCACGTGGCGGGTTCACCGCTCAATGCCGTGGTGAGTGACCGGATTCTCCGTCATTTCCGTGATGCCGGGTACCAACCGGAGCTGCAGACCCGGTTCCATTGCAACCCCCTCTACGGTGCGTGCAGTCCGGTGCAGAACATCATTGCGGTCAGGCAGGGTTCGATCGGCAAGCATTCGATCCTGCTGACGGCCCATTACGACAGCACCTGGGCCGGGCCCGGTGCGGCCGACGGTGGGGCCGGGGTTGCGGTGGTGCTGGAAATCGCGCGGATGCTGGCCGATTTCCCGCCGTTCGAAAACGACGTGGTGTTCCTGATCACCGATTCCGAGGAAAACGGCCTGATCGGAGCGGATGCCTTTGCCGGGCACCATGCGCTGTTTCCTGCGGTCAGGATGGTCATCAATCTGGAGGCACGGGGCGCCACCGGTCCGAGCGCGATGTTCGAGACCGGGGAAGGCAACCGCAGCGTCATACGCATACTGTCGAAGAATGTCCCCCGCCCGGTGGCCAATTCACTGGTTTACGAACTCTACAAGCGGATGCCGAACGACACGGACTACACCGTGTACAAACGCCGGGGCGTGATGGGCGTAAACTTCGCTTTCGCCCAGGGCGTCGCCCTGTATCATTCCACGCTGGATGACCCGGATCACTTGGATGCGGGCAGCCTGCAGCACCATGGCGACAATGCCTGGGGCATGTTGACAGCCCTGGGCGACCGTAAGCTGACGGATCTCTACCACAGCGAGGACGCCGGCTATATCGATCTGTTCGGCACGCGGCTGTCCCACTACCCGGTCAGCATCGCGGGCGGTCTGGCGCTGTTTCTGGGCGTCTGGTCGATGATCGCCATCGGCCTGGCTTTCCGCAAGGAATTCCGCTACCGGCAGCTGCGCTGGGGGCTGCTCGCCCTGCCTGCACTGTGCGCCGCCATCGTGCTGGGCGGCTACCTGTTGTCGTGGCCCTTGGGTCGCTGGCCGGATCTGCACCCGCTGGAACACCCGTATCCGTGGGTCGGTCGGCTCACCCTGCTGCTGATGGTCGTCCTGGCCGTCTATGGCGCCCTGAAGGTTTTCAGCGGCCGCGTATCCGCCTGCGCCTGGATGATTCTGACCTGGGCCTCCCTGTCGGTGCTGGCGCTGTGGCTCGCCAGCGAACTTCCGGCGGCCGCGCACCTCGCGCTGCTGCCGTTGGCGATGTTCGCGCTGGGATCGCTGGTCGACCTGTTCCGCAAAAAGTCACCGGCGCCACTGCTGACCGCGTCGGTGCTCGGCTACGCCACGGCGGCGTACCTTTCCTTCTACCATTTCCTGATGCTGGACGTCGTGGTGAATTTCGACGCCAGCTACATCAAGGTCGTGCCTCTCTGGCTGGCTGTGCTGACCGCCATGCCGATGCTGTTGGCCTTCGTCAGGCTGCGGGAACTCACCTGGCAGCCTGCGCGCTGGCTCGCAGTCGCGATTCTGATCGGCTGCTTTTTCCATCTGTTCCTGCCGGGGTACACGGCGGAGCGGCCCCGGGGCATGACGCTGAAGTACAGCGAGGTCGAGGGCGCCGCGCAGGGTCATATCGTGCTGGAGAGCGTCTACCGGGATCATGACCAAGCCTACGCCGGAAGCCACGACTTCGAGATCGAGGAAATCAACGACGGGAGACTCGGAATGGTGGCGCAACCGGTGCGAGCGGTCGCGCCACTGGGGCTGCCTGGCGTCGGGTTCGAGGTTGGCCAGGCGGTGGAAGTCGAGCAGGGCTGGCGACGGAGCTTGCAGATCGAAACGGGCACAGGGCCGTACCTGGGATTGACTTTCGCTCCGGAAGCAGGGCTCAGCGGGGTGTGGGTCGACGGCATGCTGGCGCTCGACACGGCGATCGAAACCAAGCAGGAACGAGGGTCGCTCGGCGTCCGGTTGATCAATCCTGGCGCGCGCCGTGTCCAGGTCGACGTGCTCACGTCGTCGCCTGCGGCATTCAGGGTCGCGATCGTGTCCTGGCACGATCTTCCCGGGGTCCTGACAGCGCCGTTCATGGGGAACTGGCCGGACAACGCACGGCCGGCCTTCGTCGGACCGCGCGCCAAGAAAATCCAGGAGTTCACGGTCAGCGCCGTCGAGTGACTGGCAGGGAATCCGGCGGGACGGAAGGCCAGCATGAAAAGACCTCGACGTCGCAGGCGGCTCCCCCGGTGGACCGGCTTGCGCAGTGGAGGGGAGAGCGG
>JBFFUJ010000202.1:0-4909 GCA_041571375.1 Lysobacterales bacterium
AGCGGTCAGTCACGGGATGCCTCCTCTGTCGTCTGGCGCCGCACCTGGTCAACGGCGCGCAGCCAACCGGCGTACAGGGCCTCGCGGCGCTCGTTTGTCATGTCGGGCTCGAACCGCTGTCCAGCGGGCCGGGTCGCTTCGATGTCGCCGGGGCTCTTCCAGACGCCGGTGGCCAAACCTGCCAGATGGGCTGCACCGGCCGCCGTCGTCTCCACGAGGCCGGCCCGCATGACGGGTGCATTCAGGATGTCGGACTGGAACTGCATCAGGAAGTCATTCTGGGTGACGCCGCCATCCACCCGCAGCTCGTCCAGCACAATGTCGGAGTCGCGGTTCATGCATTCGACCAGGTCCCGCGACTGGTAGGCGATCGATTCCAGCGCCGCGCGCGCGAGGTGCGCGCGACCGGCCCCGCGTGTGAGGCCGATCAGAGCCCCCCGGGCCCTGGCATCCCAGTAGGGTGCGCCGAGCCCGGCAAAGGCCGGGACCAGATAGACGCCCTGATTGTCGTCGATCTGTCTCGCGAGCTCTTCGGACTCGGCAGCGCTCGAGATGATCTGCAACTCGTCGCGCAGCCACTGGATGGCCGCGCCGGCGATGAACACGGAACCCTCGAGCGCATAGGCTATGGACCCGACCGCGTCGCAGCAGATCGTCGTCAGCAGCCCATGCCGGCTCAGTAGGCGGCGCTGGCCCGTGTTCATCAGCAGGAAGCAGCCGGTCCCGTACGTGTTCTTGGCCTGGCCGGCTTCCCAGCAGCCCTGCCCGTACAAGGCAGCCTGCTGATCCCCTGCCATGCCGGCTATGGGGATGCCCGCGGGCAAGCCCTCGAAGGGTTCGGTCTCGCCGAAGACGCCGGCGCTCGGAAGCACCTCGGGCAGCAGGGTGCCGGGGACATTCAGTGCCTCGCACAATTCGCTGTCCCAGTTCCGTTCGTGAATGTTGTAGAGCAGGGTGCGCGATGCATTGGTCGGATCGGTGCGGTGCAGGGCGCCCGCCGCCGTGGAGCCGCCCGTCAGTTTCCACAGCAGCCAGCTGTCGATGGTGCCGAAGGCCAGCCGGCCGCCCTCTGCTCGCCGCTGGAACTCCGGGTCGCGATCGAGAATCCAGCGTATTTTGCTGCCCGACAGGTAGGGATCGATCAACAGTCCGGTTTTCTCCCGGAACATCGGCTCGAGGCCGTCCTTTTTGAGTTGGTCACAGATCGAGGCGCTCTGCCGGCTCTGCCAGACGATGGCCGGATACACCGGATCACCGCTGGCCCGATCCCATACAACGGTCGTCTCCCTCTGGTTCGCAATGCCGATCGCAGCCAATCCGCGCGCGCCCACGCGGGCTTCCGCCAGCACTGCGGTCATCACCTCCAGGCTGACGCGCCAGATTTCCTCGGGGTCATGCTCCACCCATCCGGGCTGCGGGTAGTGCTGGGTAAACTCGCGGTAAGCGCGTGCCGCAACCTGGCCGTCTTCACGAAACAGCAGCGCCGTGGAGCCGGTGGTTCCCTGGTCAATGGCGAGCACATAGGACATCCGCGGGAGTATACCTGCAGACCCGGGGTTCGCCCAACGGCCCGGGGGCGGTGCTCAGGCCGCGGTCTCCTCCCGTTTCCGAGCCAGGTTGCGGCCCAGCTGCATCATGTGCACCTGGTCGGGGCCGTCCGCCAGCCGCAGGGTCCGGGCATAGGCCCAGAGATGGGCCAGCGGCGTATCCTGGCTCAGCCCGACCGCGCCGTGGATCTGCATGGCCCGGTCGATGACGTCCAGCGCCATGTTGGGGGCGACGATCTTGATCATCGCGATGAGATCCTGTGCTGCTTTGTTGCCCACCGTGTCCATTCGCTGCGCCGCTTTCAGGGTCAGCAGCCGGGCCTGTTCGATCTGACAAGCCGAGCGTGCGATGTCTTCGCGCACGGACTGTTGCTTGATCAACGGCCGGCCGAAGGCCACTCGCTGGTTGGCGCGGTCGATCATCAGCTCGAGTGCGCGCTGCGCGGCGCCGATCAGGCGCATGCAGTGATGGATGCGGCCCGGCCCGAGGCGGCCCTGGGCGATTTCAAACCCGCGGCCTTCCCCGAGGATCAGGTTGGAGGCGGGCACACGGGCGCCGTCGAATACGATTTCAGCGTGACCTTCCGGGGCGTCGTCGGAGCCGAACACCTGCATCGGCCGCGTCACGGTGACGCCGGGTGTATCGACTGGCACGAGGATCTGTGACTGCTGGAGGTGGCGATTGGCGTGGTCCGGATCGGTCTTACCCATGACAATGAGCAGCTTGCATTCCTTGCGACAGGCGCCCGAGGCGTAGAATTTCTTGCCATTGATGACATAGCCGTCGCCATCGCGCAGGATCGAGGTCTCGATATTGGTGGCATCGCTCGACGCGACGGCGGGTTCCGTCATGGCGAAGGCAGAGCGGATCTCGCCGGACAGAAGGGGCGTGAGCCATTGCTTCTTCTGTTCCTCGCTGCCGTATTTGGCCAACACCTCCATGTTGCCGGTATCCGGTGCCGAGCAGTTGAAGACCTCCGAGCCCCAGGTCACGCGGCCCATTTCCTCCGCGAGCGGTGCGTACTCCAGATTGGTCAGCCCGGCGCCGTAGGAGCCATGTTCCAATGGCAGAAACAGGTTCCAGAGCCCCGCGGCCCGCGCCTTTCCCTTCAAATCGCCCAGGATCGGCGGGGCCTCCCAGCGCGATTCCGCAAGCTGTTCCGTGTACACGTGCTCATTCGGCAGGACGTGTTCTTCCATGAAGCCGCGGACCTGGGAGATCAGCCGTTTGACTTTATCACTGTGTTCGAAATCCATGCTGGGGCACCTCCGCGGTCAAAAATAGGTGACGTTCCGGTAGCGGTCCGGACGTTCCATGTGGGGCACATGGTTGAACGCCCCGATGTGTAGCTGTTCTGCGTTGAAAAAGAGCTGGCTGACCCCGGAGTTACGCAGCTGCAGATTCAGGTGGACCATGACATGGGGCGGTGCTTCGAGGGCGCGGCGCAGGACAGACGCAATCGCACCGCCCGAACTGATCACCAGCAAGCGGCGCCGGGACCCGGCTTGCCGTGTCATCGAAGTCAATGCCCCTCGAACGCGTGACTCGAAATGCGTAAAGGTTTCCGGCACGGGAGCGGTCAGCCGATCCGCCGCCCATGCCAGCAGCGCATTTCGGAGAATTCGGGAGAAGTCCCGCACCGACGCGCCCTCCGCCGGTGCCTCTGCGGGGTGTTGTTCGAGAAAGGCATTGATGATGGCCTCGAAGTCAAACTCGTTCCATGCCGGTTCGGTCTCGTAGGCGGTCGGTTCGAGACCCATGCCCCTCAGAATGCCCTCCGCGGTCTCGCGGTGCCGGGCCATGTCGCCGCAGATGACACGGTCGAAGGAGAGTTCGCGAAATCCGAAGTGTTCGCCCAGCCAGCGCGCCTGGCGGTGGCCCAGTTCCGACAGAAGATCATAATCGTCCGCGCCGAATGAAGCCTGTGCATGCCGCACGAGGTAGAGTTCCGACATCCTTGAACCGCTCGATACCGTAGCAGGACGTCAGCGTAATTCATCGCGCGCCGTTTTCCCAATCGAACGCAGCATACGGCGGCGCGTTCCTTCTGGCCTGCCCTGCCCTGCATGACCGCCCAAGCAGCGCCCGTTCCCATGCTTTGACGGACGTCATGGCAGCGGACCCTCTGGAGTGGCGAAAATCCACCTGTAGCCAAGGCATACCAGAGCCCATTGAGGAGACACCCCATGACGGACAAGCAATCCGATCTCGCCGGCCCAGGCATCAGCACCTATGAGGAGGTTGCGAAGATCTTGCCGCGAAACTATGCCTCGCTGCTGACCCC
Organism: Lysobacterales bacterium; assembly: GCA_041571375.1. Classification (GTDB taxonomy): domain Bacteria; phylum Pseudomonadota; class Gammaproteobacteria; order Xanthomonadales; family SZUA-36; genus CALKKN01. Next base: position 3,833 of record JBFFUJ010000202.1, read on the forward strand.
CCGCGAAACCATGCAGGCGCTGTTCGCAATCAAGAACTACGTCGAGGATAAGCTGTGCCGCGAGTTGGGCCTGATGATGGTTCAGGTGCCGCTGATCGTCGACCGGGAAAGCGGGGTCAACGACATGCTGGACCGGGACGGCTCGCGCACGCCGGTGGAGTTTCCCTGCGGCCTTGGCCTGGATACGCCGATCCGCGCACAAGTGGTCCAGGCCGCGACAAAGTGGAAACGGATGGCTCTGAAGACCTTCGGCTGCGGGGTCGGACAGGGAATCTGCACCGACATGAAAGCCATTCGCAAGGACTACTTCCTCGACCACGACCACAGCGCCTACGTCGACCAGTGGGACTGGGAAAAGGCCATCACCGCAGACCAGAGGAACCTGGAATTCCTCACCGACACGGTGAGGCGAATCTGGCGGGTGATCAAAGGTGCCGAGCAATATGCCGAGGACATGTTCCCTCAGCTGAGGGATTCGCGTTATCCGGGCCTGCCCGACGAACTGGCCTTCTTCCATGCCGAGGATATGCTCGACATGTACCCCGATCTCCCGCGCAAGCAGCGCGAGACCCGGCTGCTGCAGGAACACCCCGCCGTGTTCATTTACGGCATCGGCTGGCCGCTGCGGGACGGTTACCCGCACGAATTGCGTGCCGCCGACTACGATGACTGGGTCACCGAGACCGTGTCGGCCGACGGCCGACCGATGCATGGGCTGAACGGCGACATCCTGGTATGGAACCCGGTCACTCGGCGCCGGCACGAGCTGACCTCGATGGGCGTGCGCGTGACCAGGGAAACCCTGCTGAAGCAACTCGAGATGAGCGGGCAGATGGAACTGGTGGACCAGCCGTACCACCAGGCCATCCTGAACGACCAGATACCGTTGAGCATTGGTGGCGGCATCGGCCAGTCACGCGTTTACATGCTGCTGCTGCGCAAGGCTCACCTGGGGGAGGTGGGTGTCACGGTGTGGCCACGGGAACTGCGGGAGCTATGCGCCGAGCGCAATATTCACGTGCTGAGCTGATGGAATTGGGGTCATGGAATTGGGGTCAGCATGGAATTGGGGTCAGA
>JBFFUJ010000203.1:0-4898 GCA_041571375.1 Lysobacterales bacterium
GAAGGACGCCCCCGGCTTCGCATCTCAGCGATTCGAGGACATCGGCTGACGGCCAGCCCTCGCAGCAGGCCGGGCATTCACCGCGGCTGCGTTTCGACATCCGCCCATTAGCCGGGAAACCCGCCTGAAAAGAGGGGCCCTCATTCCCCGTCAGTGGCCGTGAGACGCAGGAAGGCCGTCGGCGGCGGGCGGGCGGCCCGGATGCCCTGCTCTCAGCCCGGATCGGATTGCCCCCCGCGCCGCCCCCGGGATCGGTAGATCAGACGCTCGCGCTGGCCCGCGATGTGCCAGGCAGCCACGACCGCGAAGAAACCGATGACGGCAAAAAAGCGTACGCCCGCGCTGAGCGACTCGTAATGCTGCTGGGCCAGCAGGGCAAACCGGGGCAGGCCGTACATCAGCAAGGCCACGCCGATGCCATACCACGCCAGAAAACGGCCCAGGCGAAGAAAGCCACGCCAGGCCTGATGGTCGCTGTGATGGGTAACGTGGTTCACGGCAATGCCCTCCTTGCGGCGGTTGACGAAAAACGAGGGACCAAAAAAGGTCCCCCAACGCAGAGTCCACGATGATGCCGGCCCAGGCGCTGCCCCCCAGTGAGGCTGCCGCCGTCGCCCGCAGATTCAATGTATCGATCCACGCCCCGCTGGGCTTGGCCCGAGCGGACCGGTTCTTGACCCATCACGACAGGTTTCGCCCGTGATCAACTGCAGCAAACGCCCTTCCGCCAGGGCCAGAGCCTGCCGCATGCGTTCGAGACTTTCCGCCGGCAGCGCGTCCCCGCTTTCCGCCAGCATCTCGCGCCAGAAACCGATTTCAGAGCGCAGCAACATCTCGCGTGCGGCGCGGGCCCAGGGATCGGCCGGATCGCAGGGCTCCTGCTTCTGTTCTGTCTGTTTCATCACTCCAGTCCTTTCGATTTCGGCGGCGCGATCGCAACGCCCCGCAGCCAAGGGCACTGTAGGCCCCTCGCCCGCCGGTCGCTTGTCCCGGACGGACGGGAGGTTGACGGTGCCGGACAGGCTCAGTGAGAATGCCGGCAGCAATCAGCCGTCGAGGCCAGGCATCGCCCATGTCTTTTTTTGCCCCCGCACTCGGTGCGTTATGGAAACAGCTGGAAGGCTACGGCCTCGACCCCGAGTCGCTCTTCAGGGAGGCGGGTGTCGATCCGGGCGTGCTGTTCGACCAGGGCGCGCGGGTCCCCACCGAGCGCTCGATCCGGCTCACGATCCGGGCGGCTGAAATGGCCGGTGACCCCCAATTCGGGCTCAGGGCTGCGGACTACTTCCGCCCCGCACACCTGGGGGCACTGGGGTTCGCCTGGCTGGCGAGTTCCAGCCTGCGAACGGCCTTTGAGCGCCTCAGCCGCTATGCGCGGGTCATCCAGGAGAAACTGACCATCGAACTGGGCGAGGACGATCGGAATTTCTATGTTCGAATCGACGCGCATGTCGCGGTTCCCAACGAAGCCCTGCGCGAAGACATGCAGTTGTCGGCCATGATCAGTTTTTGCCGCGTCATCGCCGGCAAGCATCTCAATCCGGCGCGCGTCTGCTGCCGCCAACCCGCGCCCGAAAACGCGGGCAACCACTTCGCCCTGTTCCGCTGCCCGGTCGAGTTCTCGTCGCCGCGCACCATGCTGGTGCTGAGGCTGGAGGACGTTGACAAACGGCTGACGGGCTCGAATGACCAACTGGCGCAGCTCAATGAGCACATCGTCGTCAAGTACCTGGCGCACAGCGCCCGGCAGGACATCGTCAACCGCGCCAAGGCAGCCATCATCGACGGCCTGGCCGGGGGATCGGTCACCGAGGCGTCCGTCGCCGAAGCCCTGCACATGACCCCGCGCAACCTGCACCGCCGGCTGCAGAAGGAAGACACATCCTTCAGGCACCTCCTGACCGGTGTACGCAGGGAGCTGGCACGGCAGTACATCCAGGACCGCAGCAAGACGCTGACCGAGATTTCCTACCTGCTCGGTTTTTCCGAGGCGAGTTCGTTTTCGCGCGCATTCAAGGGCTGGACCGGCCAGGCGCCGAGCGAAGCCCGGCGGATTGTGGCGGACGATCAGGAATTGTGATTAACTCTGCCGCTGACCTTCCCGCCCGGGATGCCATCTGGAGACAGAAGCCCGGGCTAAAGGAAACCAGCATTCACATGGAGAAAGGAGAGCGCCATGCGCCAAGCTTTACCTCTGTTCGCAGCCCTTGCCACCCTCGCTTTTTCGGGGGCTTCGTGGGCCTTTGAACCAGACACCAGTGACGAATTGCAACTGTCAGTAGCCAAGGCCATCATCGACGTCAAGAAGGCGGATCCGAGTATCGAGAAGTTCTTCGAGAGCGCGGCCGGCTACGCGGTCTTACCGAAGGTCGGCAAAGGCGGCATCGGCATCGGCGCCGCTCATGGCAAAGGCCTGGTCGTCGTCGGCGACAAGGCCGTTGGCACCACCTCGATGACGCAGGTCACGGTCGGCCTGCAGCTGGGCGGCCAGGTGTACTCGCAGTTCGTGTTCTTCAAGGACCAAGCCGCGCTCGAGAGCTTCCAGCGCGGTAATTTCGAGTTCGGAGCCCAGGCCTCGGCCGTCGCGGTCACGCTGGGGGCCTCGGCCGATGCGAACTACGACAAGGGCGTCGCGGTATTCACCCATGTCAGCGGCGGCCTGATGTACGAGGCCACGCTGAGCGGCCAGAAGTTCAAATACGAGGCGCTCTGAGCGGCCGGGATTCGAGGTGCAAGCCATGCGCTCGCTACTACTGACCTTAGGCCTGTTGCTGTCGACGGGCCCCGCAGCGGCATTTCAACCGGACGTCAACGACGAAATGCAACTCGATGTCGCCCAGGCCATCCTGGCAATCAAAACGGCCGACCCGGGCATCGAGGCCTTCTTCAACACCGCGGCCGGCTACGCCGCGTTCCCCAGCGTCGGCAAGGCAGGGCTCGTAGTCGGCGCCAGTTACGGCAGGGGTCTGGTCATTGTTGGCGGAGCGGTGGACGGTTACAGCACGATGACCCAGGGAACGGTTGGCCTGCAGGTGGGTGGCCAGAAGTACGCCCTGTTCATCTTCTTCAAGGACGATGCGGCGATCGCAAATTTCCGTCGCGGCAACTTCGAGTTCGGCGCGCAGGCCTCGGCGGTAGCGGTCACGGCAGGTGCCTCGGCGGACACCAGCTATGACAAAGGTGTCGCGGTGTTCACCCACGCTGCTGGCGGCCTGATGGTGGAGGGCTCGATCGGCGGCACCAAATTCACCTACCAGCCGAAGCAGTAATTTCGGGCCATTTTTCGGCCCGGGGCGCTGCCACGGGCCGGGCCCTGAGCCCGACCAGACCCGCAGACGCAATCGGCCTTCGAGGAGTGAGCCATGCTGTCCGATCATGAAATCGCCGCGCAGACCAAAACGGTTCCCATCACCGACATCGCGGGCACGCTCGGTGTGCTCCCGGAGGACCTGATCTTCTACGGCGACTCGATTGCGAAGATCCAGATCCGGGCTCTGGCCAGGCAACGGCAGCGAACGCAGCCGGGGAAGCTGATCCTGGTTTCCGCCACCACGCCAACCTCGGCCGGCGAGGGCAAAACCACGACGTCGATCGGCCTCGGCCAGGCTTTCCGGAAGCTGGGCGAATCGGTCTGCATTGCGCTGCGCGAGCCGTCGCTCGGACCGTGCCTCGGGGTCAAGGGCGGAGCCACCGGCGGCGGCTATTCGCAGGTCTTGCCGGCCGATCGCATCAACCTTCATTTCACCGGTGATTTCCACGCCATCACCTCGGCCAACAACCTGATCTCCGCCGCCATCGACAACCATATTTACTGGGGCAACGAGCTCAGCCTGGACCCGCGCATGATCGCCTGGCGCCGCGTAATGGACATGAACGACCGCAGCCTGCGGAAAATCGTGCTGGGCCTGGGCGGCAGGTACCAGGGGATTCCGCGCGAGGGCGGATTCGACATCACGGCCGCCTCCGAGATCATGGCCATACTGTGCCTGGCCAATGACATGGAGGACCTGCGCGCCCGCCTGGATCGGATCCTGATCGGGACCACCTACGAAGGCGAAGCCGTGTACCTGTCAGCGCTCGGCATCACCGACGCGCTGCTCGCCCTGCTGCGCGACGCCGTCCACCCAAACCTGGTGCAGACGCTGGAGGGCACACCGGTGCTCATGCACGGCGGCCCCTTCGCCAATATCGCACACGGCTGCAACAGCGTGTTCGCGACACGCATGGCCATGCATTTTGCTGACTGGGCCATCACCGAAGCCGGTTTCGGATTCGATCTGGGGGCCGAGAAATTCTTCGACATCAAATGCCGTTCGGCCGGACTGAACCCCGATGCGGTGGTCCTCGTGACCACCATTCGCGCACTCAAGCTGCACGGCGGGCACGACAAGGACCGGCTCCACGAGACCGACGTCGAGGCCGTGCGGGGCGGTTTGGAAAACCTGGACAAGCACATCGAAAGCGTTGCCCAGTTCGGCAAGCGTCCGGTGGTCGCGCTGAACCGCTTCCACAGCGACTCCGACGAGGAGATCGCCCTGGTGCGGGAGCGGGCCCTGGGCCACGGCGTGCGCTTCGCCACATCGAACCACTTCGCCGAGGGCGGCGCCGGCGCCATCGACCTGGCCCGGGAAGTCATGGAGGCCGCGGCCAGCGGCTCGACCTACAAGCCCCTGTACGAACTCGACCGGCCGGTTCTCGACAAGGTCCGGGCGGTTTGCCGCAGCATGTATGGCGCCGACGACGTGGCTTTCACCAAGGAAGCGGCGAAGGACCTCAGACGGGTGGAGGAGCTGGGCCTGGCCGGTCTCCCGATCTGCATTGCCAAGGCCCCCAGCTCGCTCTCGGACGACCCGGCGCTCCACGGGCGCCCGCGTGACTTCCAGGTCACGGTACGCAAC
>JBFFUJ010000204.1:0-4800 GCA_041571375.1 Lysobacterales bacterium
ATGAACGATAATGCCACCGTGGCAACGGAAAAGCACTTGAGTTTGGCCGGGCCGATACAGATATAGACAACGCGTGAGCAAAAATGACGTCATGAGTCCTTTTGAGAGCACATTGCGGGAAATGCCCGACATCGCCAACGAGGCCAGCGCCGAAGTCGCCGGTCGGTTGGCCTGGGTGGGCATGAACGAGATCGAGATGCCGGTCCGCATCGAGGACGATGCCGGCGGCCTCATCCAGTCCACCGCCCTGGTGACCGCTTACGTCAACCTGATCGATCCGGAGGTGCGCGGCATCCACATGTCCCGCCTGTACCTGCACCTCGACCAGGGCTTCGACGCCCGCCCGCTGAATCCCTGCACGCTGCGCCAGCTGCTGCGTTCCTTCCTGGATTCGCACGAGGGGCTCAGCGACCGGGCGCTGATCCGAGTGGATTTCGACTACGTGACGCGCCGGCCGGCGCTGCAGAGCGACAACGAGGGCTGGCGCCGCTACCCGGTGTCGATGATCGGCATCCTCGAGGGCAACGAGTTCAGCCTCGAGATGGGCCTGGAGATTCTGTATTCCAGCACCTGCCCCTGTTCGGCCGCGCTGGCCCGGCAGGTCATCCAGGACCAGTTCAGCGAGGACTTCGACGGCCAGAGCAAAGTCGATTTCGATGCCGTCCATGCCTGGCTGGGTAGCGAACAGGGCATCCTGGCCACCCCGCACAGCCAGCGCAGCGCGGCCGAGATCCGCGTCCGCCTGACCCCGACCTTCGACATGTTCCCGATCGTGGAGCTGATCGACGAGATCGAAAACGCCCTGAAGACTCCGGTTCAGGCCACCGTCAAGCGGGAGGACGAACAGGCCTTCGCCCGTCTCAACGGCAGCAACCTGATGTTCTGCGAAGACGCCGGGCGGCGGATCCAGACCGCGCTGAATGCCGACGAGCGCATCCTCGACTTCTGGGCCCGCTGCACCCACTACGAAAGCCTGCATCCGCACAACGCGGTGTCGGTGGTGACCAAGGGCGTCGAAGGCGGCTACGTCGCCGGCGCCGGCGCACCCGTCCGCCTGGAATTGTCACGCAGCCAGACCTGAGCCGCCCTTCCGGCCCGAATTGCCTGCAGGAGCGAACCTGCAATTCCCTCTGAGCCCAGGCTCGCTCCTAGGGTTCGGATGCCGGCAAGTCGCCCAGCAGCAGCTGCGGGTCCACGCGCCGGTCCAGCCAGTTCATGCGCCAGTCCAGGTGGGGTCCCGAGGCCCTTCCGGTTGCGCCGATCTCGGCGATCACCTCACCTGTCTCCACGGTCGCCCCGGCCTCGACCAGGATGCGGCTGAGGTGCAGGAAGCTCGACGACAGGCCCTGGCCATGGTCCAGGACCAGGGTGCCGCCGGAAAAATACATGTCCGGATGGGCCAGCGTGACGACGCCGGGGGCGGGCGCGCGCACCCGCGTCCCGGTCGGCGCCGCGATGTCCAGGCCGTAGTGGGGTCGGCGCGGTTCGCCGTTCAGGATGCGCTGGCTGCCGTAGACTCCGCTGACGCGGCCCTCGGCCGGCCAGTCGAAGCCCGCGCGGTAGTCGGTGCGTGGATCGCGGCGCGCCCGCGCATTGGCGACCAGAGCCGCTTCCTGCCGGATGCGCTCCAGGGCCTCCGGATCCGGCGTCACCGTCTGCGGCGGCAGGCCGTCCACCCGCTCGATGTCGTATTCACGCGCGGCGACGTCCAGGGTCAGTGATTGCTCAGCCCCGCCGTCCTCCGTGACCCGCAGCCGCCTCTCGCCGCCTTCGTCGCGGTCGAAGCCGATGACGAAGCGTCCGTCCGCGGAAACCATGACCTCCTGATCGTCGAGGTAGACCGCGCAGCCCGGGTTGCAGAACCCGAACATCAGCCCACCCTGGATGGGTTCACCGTCCAGCTCCAGGGCCTGCAGCGGCAGGTTGCAGAGCCATGCGAGCAGTGCCAGGCCGGTGCGGCGCAGACAACGGGGCAGGGGCATCGCCTAGAGTTCGATACGGATCGCCTGGCCCGGCCAGATGTCGGAACTGGCCAGTTTGTTCCAGTTCATCAGATCGTCGACCTTGACCTTGTAGCGGCGCGCAATACTCCACAGCGAGTCGCCGCGCTGCACCACGTACTGCACGGTGCCCTGAGTCGGGACCTGCTGCTCGGCCGGCGTGTAGAACACCGTGATGGTGCGCCCGGCGCGCAGGCTGCGCGGGTCCGGGATGTTGTTCCAGCGCTGCAGGTCGCTGGCCGACACGCGATAGCGTTTTGCAATCCCGGAGAGGGTCTCGCCCGAGCGCACGCGGTGAGTGACCCGGTCGGCGGAAATCAGGCCGGATTGCAGTTGCTGCAATTGCAGGGCGGCCTGCGCATACAGCGGATCGACCAGCAGCTGCTCGTCGCGCGGCAGCCGCAGCTTCTGGCCGGGATGGATCAGGTCGCCGCTCAGGCTGTTGCTGGTGCGCAGCACCGACACCGGCACGTCGTGGCGCGCGGCGATCCTCGACAGCGTGTCGCCCTTCTCGACCACGACCTGGTCCCACTTCATCAGGGGCGGGGTGTCGAGCCGCTCCAGGCTGGCCTGCAGCAGTTCGGCGCCTTCGAGCGGCAGCACGATTCGGTAGGGCCCGTCCGGCGAGGTGGCCCAGCGGTTGTATCCGGGGTTCAGGGTGAAAAGCTGGTCGACGGGGATACCGGCCAGTTGCGAGACCAGCACGAGGTCGGCTTGTTGACCCAGGTCCACGGCCGCGACGACCGGCTGATCCGGCGTGTCGGGGATGCTGAAACTGAAGCGCTCGGGATACTTGAACAGGCAGGTCAAACCGAGCAACTTGGGTATGTAGCCGCGGGTCTCGCGCGGCAGCTTCAGGTTCCAGAAATCGGTCGGCTTGCCTGCGGCCCGGTTTTTCTTGACTTGCCGGGCCACGCGGTTCTCGCCCGAGTTGTAGCCCGCCAGCGCCAGCAGCCAGTCGCCCTCGAACATCACCGCCATGTCGTTCAGGTAGTTCAGTGCCGCATCGGTCGCGGCCCAGACGTCGCGGCGTCCCTCGTACCACCAGTTCTGCTTGAGGCCGTAGCGGCGGCCGGTCGCGGCGATGAACTGCCAGGTGCCGAGTGCCCGGCCGCTGGAATAGGCGAAGGGATCGTAAGCCGACTCGACGATGGGGAGCAGCGCCAGTTCCGCCGGCATGTCGCGGCGCTCCAGTTCGTCGGCGATGTGGCGGATCCAGGGCTGTGCGCGCTTGAAGATCCGCGCCATGTATTCGGGCCGCTCGGCATACCAGTGCGACCATTGGACGTTGACCTCCTGGTCCGTGCATTCAGGCAGCTCGAACCGGTGGGTCAGCCGCTCCCAGACACTGTCGTGGACGTGCTCTTCATCGCCAATCTCGGCGGCCGGGGCGGGAGGGGGCACAAACAGGTGGTCGTCGACGGTCTCGGCTCTGTGGTACCCGGGGTCCGCGGGCGGCGGGATTTCGGCCAGCGCCGGCTCCGGCTCCCCGCCGCCGGTCGTGACGCAGCCGGCCAGCAGCAGGAATACCGACACTGCAGCGATTCGAAACGACACCCGGACTCCTCTAGCTCGTTGTTTTAGTCCGTCAATTATGCGGGTTGGGCGCATCGGGTCAAGCCGTAATGCAACGGGCCGGTCCGCGGCGCGACAAATCGGAGCGGCGTTCCCTCGATCCGCAGTGCCCGCCCCGCGTCAGAAGCGATCTTTCCAGGCCCGGATCTCAGCCAGGGTCGCGACGCCCGGATCCACCGCGGGGTTGCGTGATCGGGCCGCCTGCACGACGGAGGGCTCGCGGCTGCGCAGGAAGGGGTTCACGGCCAGTTCCTCGGCCAGAGTGCTGGGCACCGTGGGGCGCCCCGCAGCCCGGGCGGCCTCGACGGCGCTGGCGCGGCGCTGCAGCGCCGGGGTGTCGGGCTCCACGGCGAGCGCCAAATCGCAATTGGCGAGCGTGTACTCATGTGCGCAGTAGACGCGGGTGTCTGGGGGCAGGGCGGCCAGCTTGTCCAGCGATTGCTGCATCTGCTGCGGCGTACCCTCGAACAGGCGGCCGCAGCCGACGCTGAACAGCGTGTCGCCGCAAAACAGGCAGCCGTGGCCGTGGAAGGCGATGTGCGTCGAGGTATGCCCGGGAACTTCGAGCACCTCGAAGTCGATCCCCAGTTGCGGCAGGGCCACGCGCTCGCCTTCGCGGTAGCTTCGGGTCTGACCCGGAATGCGCGGGTCGTGCGGTCCGAACACCTCCGCGCCGCTGGCTGCGACCAGCTCGGCAACGCCGCCGGTGTGGTCGGGATGGTGATGGGTCAGCAGGATGTACGCCAGGTCCAGGGCCTCGCGGGCGAGCGCGCTCAGCACCGGGCCGGCGTCCCCGGGATCCACCACCGCGCATTCGTCTCCACCTGTCGAAAGCAGCCAGATATAATTGTCCGAAAAGGCAGGTATCGCTGTGACTTTGACTTCAGGCATGTTCGGTCCCTTTTCGGTTTCCGTGCGGTTGCGGCCCGCCGCGCCGACGCAGAATTCTAGCAGAACCGGGAAATCGCCGGGCCAGGGGATGGCCTGATCCGTGAACTCTGGTCGCGACGGCACCACATCCCGGTTCCAGGTATTGAGGCAGCTGTCCGAGGGGCTGCTGCACAGCGCCGGGCGCAGCCGCGTGCGGGGCAACCTGCTCGAGATCCATCACCCCGCCGCCCCGCTGTTCGACGACCTGCTGGAGCAGTCCACGGCCGGCGGCTACGGCGTCTCGATCAGCCTCAGCAGCGACCCCGGAGACTTCGTGGGCGAACGGGTCCGCTGC
>JBFFUJ010000205.1:0-4676 GCA_041571375.1 Lysobacterales bacterium
CCATCGTCACGCCAACCCTGGTCCTCGTCGGCGACGAGGACGTCGCCACGGTGCCGGCAAAGGCCGAGCGCATGCATCAGGCCATCGCGGGCTCGAAACTGGCCGTCATTTCCGGCGCCGGGCATTCCGCCTCGATCGAACAGCCAATGCTGGTGACCACGGCCATTCAGGATTTCCTCGCCGCCGTGTAAGCGGGCCGGTACGGGGCGCTCCCCAGCACGAGCTCGCACCTATCGCAGATCGTTACCGGTCCGCGCGCAGCAGAGAACCTCAGAACTTGTAACCCAGCGACGAGGTCACGCCATAATCGGTCTTCGAGGCGGGTTCCTCAGAAATCGGATCACTGTCGTAGCTGGAGTAGAAGTTCATTTTCCAGAAGAAGTCCTTCACCAGTTCCCAGCGGAAATCCAGATCGAAAGTCGCGCGCCAGCGGCCGGTATCCGTCAGGTTGGGGAACACGCGCAGGTTGCTGGTAAAGGAGCGCTCGGGTTCGTGGTACTTGAAGTAATCGTAGGTCAGCATGGCCACCGCTTCGAGGCTGTCATTGGTCTCGCCTTCCACCGGGATTTCATGGTTGACTGCAAGCCCCGCGCCGATGGACAGCCACGAACGCTGTGAACGGATCGGCACCGCACCGTAGCCCGCGCCTGCCAGCACGCGCAGGTCGATGCCGAGCTCGTCGTTACTCTCCGCGGTACCGAAAAAGGCGTGGTAACGCTTGTTCTGGTGGAATACGAGGTGCAGAGCGTCGAAAGCCGCGCGTGTCGTGTCGTCGCGGGCCTCCTGGGTGGTGATCTCGGAAGTGAAGGTATTGCGGTTGATGAAGCGCGGGTTGCGCAGCTCCGTTTTCAGTCCGATCGTGTACTTGCCGACGTTACTGGCCTTGTCCCAGCTGAAGCCAAGGTCGGCGCTGATGTCCAGGCGATCCCAGAAACTGGCTTCCACCGGGTACATGTTCACAATATCGATCGTGCTGATCCCGACCGGGCCCTGCTCGGTCTTCACCACCATCATCTCTTCGTTTTCCGCCTTAGCCAGCGGCCCGTAGAATCGCTGCCCGTTGGTCAGCTCGATCGCCTGTCCGGTCGAACTGAAAATCTCCTCGATATCTACCCAGTCGATGTACACGGTGCCCATGGAGTCGGTGCTGAACTGCAGCTTGCCGCGCTCGAGGTTTTTGACTTCGCCGGTGATCTTGTCGCCATTCTTCAGCACGACGATGTCGGTCTTGGCGGCCATGGCGGGCAGGGTCAACATAAACAGGAAGAAACTACAGAGCGCTCTCGTAAACAGGTTGAACATGGGAAACCCCGGCGATTGAAACAGGTCAGTGACTAGACGTCGATAAATTCTATACTGTACGACCCTGAGGCGACACCAGACCGCGGAGCGCAAATCGTGCAATTTCCAATTACCCGAGCAGGTCCGCTGGCATTGCTGCTGGTCGCCGGTTGCGGAAACGGCGGCGGCGAAGCCGAATCCCCGTCTGCGGCCCCCCGCAGCGGCGCCGAACCGCTGGCATTCGTGGTCATCGGCAAATTGGAGGCCTCCAAGCTGGACGAGGCGAGCGGGATGCAGGCCCTGCCGGGAGGCCGTTTCGTTCTGCACAACGACGACGGCAAAAGGATGTTCTTCGTCGACGCCGAGGGCCGGCACATCGCTGCGCCGAAACTGGCGGAGGCGAAGAGCCGCGACTGGGAGGACATCACCCGGGTACCGGGACCGGACGGCCCATTGCTGGTCATCGGCGATGTCGGCGACAACCACAGCGGCCGCAAGCGGGTCAGCCTCTACTTCCTGGCCGAGCCGCAACCCGGGGAAATGGCTGCTGAACTGCCGGTGAGGCACCGGCTCCGGATTACCTACCCGGACGGTCCCCGCGACGTCGAGGCGATGGCCTACGACCCGGTGGACGAGCAACTGCTGCTGCTGACCAAGCGCGACGATCCGCCGCGGCTGTACGGCGTGCCGGTCGATCTCGCGCTGTGGAGCGAGCAACTCGAAGCGGAATTCCTCGGCGAGGTGCCGGGTTTCCGCCCGCCCACGAAACGGGACATCCTGCGCAACCCGAACCGCGGGCTCTGGGTGTCGCAGCCGACGGGCATGGACATCTCGCCCGATGGCCGGACCGCGGCGGTGCTGACCTACCGCAGCCTCTACCTGTTCCAGCGCCGCGATGGGGAAAGCTGGCCCGAAGCCTTTCTGCGCCCGCCCACCGAGGTCGAGGGTCCGCCCGGAACGCATGACGAGGCCGTCACGTTCAGCCTGGACGGCCGGTCGGTGTACGTGACGACCGAGCGGCGCCCGGCGCCGCTGTATCGGCTGGATCTGCCGGCCGCGGAACCCTGATCGCGCGCAAGTGCGGGCAGAGAGGGCGTTGCACGTTCGGTCCTACAGATCGATACCGTATTTTTTCAACAACGCGTTGAAGGCCGCTTCGTCGATGGTCTCGATGCCGAGCTTCTCCGCCTTGCGCAGCTTCGAGCCCGCCTCCTCGCCGGCCAGCAGCACGCTGGTCTTTGCAGACACGCTGCCCGACACCCGCGCGCCGAGCGACTCCAGCAGGGTCTTCGCGCGGGCCCGCGGCATGCTGAGGGTGCCGGTCAGCACCCAGGTCTGGCCCGCCAGCGGCTGTTCGCCAGCGGGCGCCTCCAGCGGCTGCCAACGCACACCCGCCCGCTCCAGCGCCTGCAGCACGTCCCGGTTGTGCGGTTCCTGGAAAAAGGCGTGCACGTGGCTTGCCACCACGGGCCCGACATCGGGGACTTCCACCAGGTCGTCCTCGCCCGCGCCAAGCAGTTTCTCCAGCGAACCGAAATGCCGCGCCAGCGAGGTGGCCGTCACCTCTCCGACCTCCCGGATGCCCAGGGCGTAGAGGAGCCGGTCCAACGGCGGCGTCTTGCTGCGCTCGAGCTGCGCCAGCAGGTTATCGGCCGACTTTTCGCCCATACGATCCAGGCCGGACAGCTGTTCCTGCGTCAGCCCATAGAGATCGGCGATAGAGCGCACCAGGCCCGTCTCGACCAACTGGACGACGAGTTTGTCGCCGAGACCCTCGATGTCCATGGCTTTGCGTGACGCAAAATGCAGGATGCTGCGGGTCCGCTGCGCGCCGCAAAAAAGGCCCCCGGTGCAGCGAAAGGCCGCCTCGCCCTCGTCCCGCTCCACGGCGGAGCCGCAAACCGGGCAGACTTCGGGCATCTCGAATTCCGGCAAGTCGCCCTGGCGCCGGTCATGCACCACGCCGGCCACTTCCGGGATCACGTCGCCGGCCCGTCGCACCACGACCCAATCACCCGCGCGCACGTCCTTCCGGCGGATTTCGTCGAGATTGTGGAGGGTGGCGTTGGTGACCGTAACCCCACCCACGAACACGGGCTCCAGTCGCGCCACCGGCGTGAGCGTACCGGTGCGTCCGACCTGCACATCGATGTCGAGCAGGCGCGTGAGAACTTCCTGTGCGGGGAATTTCTGGGCGATGGCCCAGCGCGGCGCCCGGCTGACGAAGCCCAGGGTTTCCTGCTGCTCGATCCGATCGACCTTGAACACCACGCCGTCGATGTCGTACGGAAGCCCGGGGCGCTTCTCCGCCATTTCCTGGTAGAACGCCAGGCAGCCCTCGGCGTCGCGCACCCGGCGAATCTCAGGGTTGACCGGAAAACCCCAGCTCTTAAGCAAATCCAGTGCCTCGAACTGACTGTCTGGCGCGGCCTCCTCTGCAACCAAGGAGTAGGCATAAAAGGACAGCGGACGCTGCGCGGTCAGCCGCGGGTCCAGTTGACGCAGGCTGCCGGCCGCCGCGTTCCGCGGGTTGACGAACTCCTTGCGGCCATCCTGGCGGGCCTGCTCATTGTAGGCCTCGAAGCCGGCCAGGGGCATATAGACTTCACCGCGAACCTCGAGGTCGTCAGGCCAGCCCTCCGCACCGCCCTGCCCTTGCAGCCGCAGCGGCACAGCCGTGATGGTGCGGGCGTTGGAGGTGACGTCTTCACCGGCGCTGCCGTCACCTCGGGTCGCGGCTTGCTGCAGCCGCCCCCCGCGGTAGCGCAGGGCGATCGCCACACCATCCAGCTTGGGCTCCGCCACGTAGTCCACGTGTTCGACCTCGAGGCCCCGAAGCACCCGGTCGTGAAACTGGCGCACCTCCTCCTCGGAGAACGCGTTGGCCAGGGACAGCATCGGCGTGCGGTGGCGCACCTCGGCGAAGCCCTCGAGCGGCTGGCCGCCGACCCTCTGCGTCGGGGACTCAGCCGTGACGAGGTCCGGATACCGGGCTTCGAGCGCCTGCAGTTCGCGCATGAGGCGGTCGTACGCGGCATCGGGGATCGCGGGCTCGTCCAGAACGTAGTAAAGGTAGTCGTGCCGCTCGATCTCGGCACGTAGCTGCTCTATCCGGGACTGTGCTGCCGTCCGATCCATGCCGGCGGCGTCAGGTTTTCTTGGACTTGCCGCGATCGTATTCGCGCATCTCCTCCCGGATTTGCGCTTCCCGTTGGCGGGTGAAGGGGTTTCGATCCCCGTCCAGCAGTTCGGCCTGGAGGATCTCGGCCACGCGGCGCGCCGTGGCCAGCATCGAATCCCAGGCATCGAGCGCACGCATCGGTCCGGGCAGGGTCAGGAAGAGCACCACACCGGTCGTTTCGAAGGTATGCCACTCGTCCCGCTCGAAATGACCG
>JBFFUJ010000206.1:0-4643 GCA_041571375.1 Lysobacterales bacterium
CGCCAACGCCGTGGTCGTCATCGCGGGCGACATCGATCCGCAACACGCGCTGGAGCGGGTCGAGCACTATTTTGGCCACATCCCGTCCGGTCCGCCGCTGACCAAGCAGGACATCTGGATCCCCGACGTCAGGGGTATCCACCGGCAGATCATGCAGGACCGCGTGCCCCAGGCCCGGATTTACAAGATCTGGATGATGCCGGAAATCGGGCACCCCGAGGCGACCGACCTTGACCTGGTCGCCGGCATTCTCAGCGAGGGCAAGACCTCGAGGCTCTACAAGCGCCTGGTGTTTGATGACCAGATCGCCTCGGACGTGGCCGCGTTCGCCTTTCCGCTGGAGATCGCCGGCCTGTTCGGCGTCGTGGCCACCGCCATGCCGGGGCAGGACCTGGCGGCGGTCGATGCGGCGATCGAAGAGGAGGTGAGTCGCTTGCTGGCCGAAGGCCCCACCGCCGACGAACTGGAACGCATCCTGACCCAGCGGCGGGCGGCGTTCATCCGCGGTGCGGAGCGCGTCGGCGGTTTCGGTGGCAAGTCCGACATCCTCGCCCGGAACGAAGTCTATCTGGGCGACCCGGGGTTTTTCCGGACTACGCTGGCACGCTGGGAGGCGGTGGAGACCGGGGCGCTCAAAGCCGTGGCCAACAAGTGGATGGCGAAGGGTCAGTACATCCTGGAGGTCCATCCCTTCGCAGAGTACGCGACGACGGAGAACGTCGTGGATCGCTCGGCGATTCCCGCCCCGGGGACTGCACCGGAAGCCCGCTTCGACGACTTCGAGCGCTTCGAGCTGTCCAACGGCCTGCGGGTCCTGCTGGCGCAGCGCAGTGCGGTGCCGGTTGTCAACCTGAGAATGATGATCAACGCGGGGTTTGCCGCCGACCAGGCCGGCCTGCCGGGCACGGCAGATCTGGCGATGGACATGCTGGATGAAGGCACGAAGAGTCGGTCCGCCCTGGAGATCAGTGACGAGCTGTCCGTGCTCGGTGCCACCCTGGAGTCCGGCTCCAATCTCGATGTCTCCACGGTGAGCATGTCGGCGCTCAAGGACAAGCTGGCGCCGTCGCTGGATCTGTTCGCCGATGTCATCCTCAACCCGACATTCCCCGAGGAGGATTACCGCCGTCTGCAGAAACAGCAGCTGGCGGCCATCGCCCAGGAAAAGGTACAGCCCGTGGGTATGGCCCTGAGGGTGTTCCCCAGGCTGCTCTACGGTGAGGGCCACGCCTACAGCATGCCGCTGAGCGGCTCCGGCACCGAGGACTCGGTCATGCAGATCGGCACCGGCCACCTGAAGGCATTCCACCAGGCCTTCTTCAAGCCGAACAATGCGACGCTGGTGGTGGTCGGCGACGTCAGCGCATCCGAATTGCAGCCGCTGCTGGAGCAGCAGTTCCGGCGCTGGAGGGGCGGGGACGTGCCGGCGAAGAACATCGATCTGGTCGCTTCCCGTTCCGAGTCCGCCGTGTACCTCGTTGACCGCCCGGGTTCCGAGCAATCGGTCATCTTCGCGGGCCACGTAGCGCCGCCCAAGAACAACGACCAAGAGATCGCGATCGAAGCGATGAACGAAGTGCTGGGCGGCAGCTTCAACGCGCGCGTGAACATGAACCTGCGCGAGGACAAGCACTGGTCTTACGGCGCGCGCTCCCTGCTGATCGACGCCGAAGGCCAGCGCCCGTTCCTGGTTTATGCGCCCGTACAGACCGACAAGACCAGCGAGTCGATGGCCGAAATTTACCGCGAAGTCAGCGAGATTCGCGGCGAGCGTCCGCCCACCGCGGAAGAGGTCTCACGGGCCAAGGACAAGAACACGCTGACGCTGGCGGGTCGCTGGGAAACGGCCGGTGCCGTGGCCGACTCGCTCGCGGAGATGGTGCGTTTCGGTCTGCCGGATGACTACTGGAACAGCTATCCGGAAAAGGTGCGCGAACTGTCCGACCGGCAGATCTCGGACGCTGCCAGCGACGTGGTCCAGCCGGACGGCATGGTCTGGGTCGTCGTGGGTGATCGCGCGAAGATCGAGAGCGGCATCCGGGCGCTGGGCTATGGAGATATCGTCCTGATGGATGCGGACGGTAACCTGCTGAGTCCGTAAAGCCGGGGCCGGCTCGCCCGGGATTGTCCCGGGCTCCGCGCTAGCCCTCCTTGGCGGGGTCGGCCGGAATATGCAGCGGGGCAAAGTCCGGCATCTCGCCGGTGAACGCCGCCGCGACGGCTTTTTTCATGTCCTCGCCAAACCCGTAGGCCACCTGCAAAGTCGCCGCGCGCCGCAGTTCCAGCTCGATATCGGCACTCTGCCGGTCGACCAGGCTTTCCTTGATGTGCTTGACGGTCAGCGGCGGGCTGGCGGCGATCTCCGCGGCCAGCTGTCGGGCAGCTGCCAGCAAGGCCTCGCGATCGGGGTGGACCCCGTTGACGAAATTCCACTGGCGCGCCTCGTCGGACGAAAAACGACGGCCCGTGTAGATCAGTTCCCGTGCGATTCCCTGAGGCAGCTGCCGGTCGAGCCGCTGCAATCCGCCCAGGTCGGCAACGATGGCCAGCCGCACCTCCTTCAGTTCGAAGTAGGCGTCCTCGCTGCAGAGCCGGATGTCCGCGGCGCAGACGAGTTCCAGACCGCCGCCGATGCACGCCCCGTGGATGGCTGCGATAACGGGCACATGCAGCCGCTCCAGTTGCAGGAACACGGCCTGCAGCTGGCGAATCCGCTCGGTCACATGGTCACGGGCGCGGCCGTCGTCAGGATGGTTCAGCGTGAACAGCCGGCGGGCATAGTCCAGATCGATACCGGCACAGAAATGCGGCCCATCGGCGTGGAGGATGACAACCCGGACATCGGCATCGCGGCGGATCCGGTCCACAATCAGCGGTAATTCCCGCCAGAAGGGCTCGCCCATGCTGTTGCGGACGTCGGGGCGGGCCAGCACGACTTCCGCAATATGGTTGCTGACG
This sequence comes from Lysobacterales bacterium, assembly GCA_041571375.1. Taxonomy (GTDB): domain Bacteria; phylum Pseudomonadota; class Gammaproteobacteria; order Xanthomonadales; family SZUA-36; genus CALKKN01. The sequence goes on from JBFFUJ010000206.1 coordinate 2,959, forward strand.
CTCAGCGTAAAGAATTCGTATTGGTCTGCGTTTTCGGACATGGCTGCATTCATTCCGTTTCGTTGGTTCAGCGAGGCCGTCGATGACGGACCGTCCCTTCCCGGCCGCGGGCCGTCCTACTTGCCCGTGAACCGGGCCGGCCGTTTGTCGATGAAGGCCTGCACGCCCTCGACGAAATCGTCGGTACGACCGGCGTCGCGCTGCAGATGCCGCTCGCGCTCCAGCTGTTCGTCGAGCGAGGCGTCCAGCGCGGCCCAGGCGGCCTGGCGGATCATCGACAGTGCCCGGGTCGGGCCGGCGGCCAGTTTGTGGGCGAGTTCCAGGGCCGTGGCGTCGACCTCCTCGTCCCCCACCAGGCGGCTGACCAGACCGGCTTCATAGGCCTTTTCAGCCGGGTAGCGCTCGCCCAGCAGCATCAACTCCATCGCGCGGACGCGCCCCACGCTGCGTGCCAGCAAGTAGGCGGAACCCCCATCGGGCACCAGGCCGATGTTGCAGAAAGCCTGCAGGAAAAAGGCGTTGCGGCCGGCGACGATGAGGTCTCCCATCAGCGCGATGGAACAGCCGACGCCCGCAGCGGCCCCGCGCACCGCGGTGATCAGCGGCACCGGCAAGTCGCGCAGGCGTCGGATCATCGGGTTGAAGACCTCGTCGAGCAATTCACCCATGTCGCGGTCCGGTTGGCTGATGTCGACGTCCCCGGAGGTGAGGTTGGCACCGGCGGAAAAGGCCCTGCCGTGGCTGCCGAGCACGACCGCGCGCGCTTCCCTCGCCGCGCGGTCCAGGGCATCGTTCAGTTCACCGCCCATGTGTTTGGAAAATGCGTTCAGCGCGTTCGGGTTGTCGAGGCGGATGAACGCCACTTCGTCGGTCAGCGAATAGTCGATGTTCTCGTAGGTGCTCATCGTGCGAATTCCTCGGTTTGATTCCAGCGGGCGGGCCTGACGGAGGATGGTATCACCGATCGAACGGTCGGCGCAGACGCGGGCGACTCAGGCCCCCGCCTTCTCAGCCTGCTGCCAGGCGAGCCCGGCGAGCGATTCGAGATGGCTCACCAGTTTCTCGGCGCGATCACTCGATGCGTTGCCCCGCAGGATCCTGCCCTTGATGCCGTGGATGATGGCGGCCAGCCGGAACATGTTGAAAGCGATGTAGAAATCGAGGCCGCGAATGCCCCGGCGGCCAGTAAGCCGGCAATAGGCGGCCGTGTATTCTTCCTCGTCAGGGAGGCCGAGCGCTGCGAAATCGGTACCGGCCATGCCGGCCGGCAGGGCCGGCGGGATCCGGTAGTTCATCAGGTGATAGGCGAAATCGGCCAGGGGGTGTCCCAGGGTCGACAGCTCCCAATCGAGCACGGCCACCACGCGCGGCTCGGTGGGGTGGAAAATCAGGTTGTCGCAGCGATAGTCGCCATGCACGATGCTGGTGCGGCCGTCTTCATCCGGTATGTTGCGGGGCAGCCACTCGACCAGGCGATCCATCGCCTCGATCCGCCCGGCTGCTTCGTCCTGCAGGTATTGCCTCGACCAGATGCCGATCTGCCGCTCGAAGAAGTTGTGTCCGCTCCTGCTCGTCAGCGTCGAACCACGACGCAACATGCCGCTGGGGGATCAGCAACGCGTGCCCGGGTGACACCGGGAATGCATCCCAGAACGCTTTGACCAAGCTGTCTTCGTAGATCACAC
>JBFFUJ010000207.1:0-4620 GCA_041571375.1 Lysobacterales bacterium
CCGTTGACCTTGGCGGTCTTGCTGGCGATGAGGCCGTGGGAATTTGAATTGTTTAAACCGCTTATTCATGCAAAAGCGGACAAACGCGATGCATAAAAAAAGCCCCGGATGAAAATCCAGGGCTGGAATGCGCATCGCTTAGGCATAGAAGTGTGGGGACTGCCTGTCTAGAGGGGCGATGCGCTAGGCACAGTCAACTTACGGCTTAAGCATAACCGAGCACGGTTAAAAATCTGTAAACAGAGCGTTGCCAATTCGTGATATTTCACCGCGATCGCCAATGTCCCTCAGGCGACCCGCGGATGGCTTTTCTTCAGGTGGATCAGCAACAGGGAGATGGCCGCCGGCGTCATGCCCGGAATGCGTGACGCCTGGCCAATCGTATCCGGCCTGGTCCGCTCCAGTTTTTCGCGGACTTCGGCCGACAGGCCCCGCACACTGCCATAGTCGAAGCCCTCCGCAATGGCTGTTTCCTCGTGGCGCCTGCGACGCTCGATATCCTCCTGTTGACGGTCGAGGTACCCCGCATAGCGCTCCTGGACTTCCAGCTGCTCCGCCACGCGCCGATCCCCGACGCCTGGTCCGACGCCTTTCACGCTGACCAGTTTGCGATAGTCCATCTCCGGCCGCTTGAGCAGGTCCAGGGCGCGGGATTCCTTGCTGAGGGAGACCCCGTAAGCGGCCTCCAGGGCGGCAGCCCGTTCATCGCCCGGTCGCAGCCAGATACCCTGCAGGCGCTGCCGTTCGGTTTCGATGGACTCGCGCTTTTCGCAGAATGCCCTCCAGCGCTGCTCCCCCACCAATCCCAGCTCGCGGCCCTTGGCGCTGAGGCGCAGGTCGGCGTTATCCTCACGCAACTGCAGGCGATACTCGGCCCGGCTGGTGAACATCCGGTACGGCTCGGTCGTTCCCCGGGTGATGAGATCGTCGATCATGACGCCCATGTACGACTCGTCCCGCCGCGGGCTCCAGGCGCCTTCTCCGCGCGCCATGCGTGCCGCGTTGACCCCGGCAACCAGGCCTTGTGCGGCTGCTTCCTCGTAGCCCGTCGTGCCGTTTATCTGGCCCGCGAAAAACAGACCGCCGACATGCTTGGTCTCGAGGTGCCCGTGCAGCTCCCGCGGATCGAAAAAATCGTACTCGATCGCGTAGCCCGGCCGGGTCAGATGCGCGGATTCGAATCCGGGAATGGAGTGGACGACGGCCACCTGAACCTCGAACGGCAGGCTGGTGGAGATGCCATTCGGATACAGTTCGCGGGTAGTCAGTCCCTCGGGTTCCACGAAAATCTGGTGGCTGCTGCGATCCGCGAAGCGCACCACCTTGTCCTCGATGGACGGGCAATACCGCGGCCCCACGCCTTCGATCACGCCCGCATACATCGGGGAGCGGTGCAGGCCCCGGCGGATCAGATCATGGGTTTTTTCGGTGGTATGGGTGATCCAGCAACTGAGCTGCTCGGGGTGGTCGGCAGCGCTCCCGGTGTAGGAAAACACGGGCCGCGGCACGTCCCCCGGCTGCTCCTGCATGACCCCGAAGTCGACGGTCTTGCCGTCGATCCGGGGCGGCGTGCCTGTTTTCAGGCGACCCACGGTGAACGGCATCTCGCGCAGGCGGGCGGCCAAAGCATTCGACGGAGGGTCACCGGCCCGGCCGCCCGCGTGCTGTGCTTCGCCAATGTGGATGCGCCCGCCCAGGAACGTGCCGGTGGTCAGCACCACCGTCGCCGCATGGAACTCGATACCGGTCGCCGTCCGGCACCCCCCGATCCTCTCGCCAGCCAGCAACAGGTCGTCCACGGCCGCCTGGAAGACCCGCAGGTTCTGCTGCTGTTCGATCGCCCGGCGGATGAAGGTCCGATAGAGATTGCGGTCGCACTGCGCACGGGTTGCGCGGACCGCCGGCCCTTTGCGTGAATTCAATGTCCGCAGCTGGATGCCGGCGGCATCAGCGGCGCGGGCCATGACGCCGTCCAGTGCATCGATCTCCTTGACCAGGTGGCCTTTCCCGATCCCGCCGATCGCCGGATTGCAGCTCATCTGGCCAATGGTCTCGACACTGTGGGTCACCAGAAGCGTGCGCGCGCCACAACGGGCGGCGGCGAGCGCCGCCTCGGTGCCCGCGTGTCCGCCACCGATGACGATCACGTCGAATGTTTCCGGGTATTGCATGCGCACGACCCACGAAGAATCCAGGACCGCGTATTGTACTGAAAATCCTGGGAATGTGGCAGGACACCACCGCAAGGTGGCGGCTGTCCCGGTATCGGAAACCGCCTATTTCGCTCTGGCGCGCAGATGTTCCCTCAGGGCAAGGGCCTCCTGGTACTGGAGGTATTCAGCATCTGCATCGGCCCATATGGCGAGTGCATAATTGACCGAGGCCAGTGCCAGATGGGCCGAGCCATTGGCGTCCTCCAGCATGGCGCGCGCCATCCACAGCGAAGGTTCGGCCGTGTCGCGCCGGAACGCCTGATCGAGCACGTCCTGCGCCAGATCCAGTTCACCCGCCCGCACATGCATCTGCGCGCAGGCGCCATACAGCTGGCCCATCTTGCCCTGAAGCTCGGTGGCTATCACCGAACGCTTTGCCCCCAGTATGGCCTCTTCGAACAGCCTGGCCGCCGCCGAGTAGTCCTGTTTTTCCTCGGCAATGAAAGCACGTATCAGCGGTATCTGGAAGGCCAGGTAATCGGCTTTGAAACGATCGATGGCTTCGGCTCCATCGGCAACCGCCGCCTCTGCCGCATCGTAGTCGCCGCGGCGGGCATGCAGGAGCGCCCCCACGAATGAGAGAAAGTGGTTGAGCGGCGGCTGCAGCGCCCCGAGCGCCGATGCCAGCACATCGTCCGCGACCTGCAGCCGGTTCAGCATGATGTTGTACTGAATCACCGGCATGTTGTACGCAAAAATCTGTTCCACCGGGCTCAGGATTTCACGGTTGACCTCGGACTGCTGCTCGGCCAGCTCGATCGCACGGGAAATCCGCCCAAACCGCAACTCCAGGGCGCCTTCCGCCGCCAGGATGGCGCTGTCATGCCGGGCCCCGTTCGACAGCTGCCGGGCTTCCCCGATGAGTTCCCTCGCCCGCGCCCACTGTCCCTGTCGCGCCGCCAGGGCGACGAGTCGCAGGGTTGGCGCCACCGGCGTGTCCTCGATCAGCTGGGCCTCCTCATAGAACTGGCGGGCTGCCTCGAAGTCACCCCGCTCCAGGTACAGGTCGCCAATCAGCAGGTGCCCGGCCAGATCGTTGGGGCGCATGACCAAAAAACGCTCCGCGTACGTGATGGCTGCATCCGTATTGCCGCTAGCCTGTTCCAGAATCGCGAGGTGCAGGTAGGCCTTGAGGTCGGAGCGATCACGCTGCGTGACTTCCTGGAACTGCTGCTTGGCTTCCTCCAGCCTGCCGGTGATCATCAGGAAGCGGGCGAGGTCACGGTGCGATACCGCGTCGCGGTGAAGCCTGACCTGCAGCCGGAGAAACTTCTCGAGCTTGTCCTGGTCACCCGAAATACGGTAGCTGAGCCCCTTGAGCATGGTCTGGTCACGCTCCGGCAGTCGATAGGCGTACTCCTGCGCCCGGGTAAGCGAAGCCTGGGCACCGGCGGCGTCCCCCTGCTCCCATTGATTCAGCCCCATGTAAAACCAGGCCAGCACGAACCCCGGGTCGGCAGCGATCGCCGCCTCGTACAGCGCGTTGGACCGCTCCCAGTCGTTCTCGAAAAGCAGCACGTTCCGGCCGTCGACGAAGGCCCGCAAGGCCGCCTCGTTGTAACCGTAGGTCTCGCGCAGCGGCAAGTCGTCCGCCGACCCGCTCCTGCCCGTTGGTATTTCAAGGACGTCCCGAACCGCCGACGCCAGCTGATCGACGACCTCCAGCAAGTCCGCGCCTTCGCCGGTGACCTCCCCCAGTTGCGTCAGGTTTTCGGTCTCCCAGACGCGAAGCGAGACCCGATAGCCCTGGCTGCTCGGCATCAGACTGCCGTCCAGGAAGTAGGTCCGATTGGCGGCATCGGCGATTTCGCGCTTCAGGTTAAGCGGTACATCGAGCCCGCCATCGAAACCGGCGGCCTTCATGCGTGCGTAATATCCGCGGCCCGAGTGCTCCCACGGCGAGGACGCTACCAGAAACGCGTTCTGCTGCAGGTCCTGAGTCAGGAGCTCGGTAACGGCATACTGCAGCCAGTCCTGTTGGGCATCACCACTCTCATTGGACCAGAAAAACACGGCCACCCGCCGCCGGAAGGCGTCTTTCGGTATGTAGTGCTCCTCCTTCTGGCCCAATTCGTTGTCTATCGTCACCAGATCGGCGGTTGCGCTGAGGTTCTTGCCACCGAAAAGGGTCAGGAGCAGCCCCAGCGTTGCAATGATATTGACTGGTATGCCCACTTTCTCGACCCGGGTAGCCCGATCCTTGCCGGGTCTGCCGTGGGTCCAGGACAGCAGAAACACCGCCGGCAGCAGGGAGAACAGCCCCCAGAACACGATATCGGTCAGATAGGGCGACAGGAAATAGCGCTCAACGAGGCGATCGAGGATTTCGACCACCACCCAGCTGCCGCCTACGTAGACACCGACCGCCGGAAGGATCCGGCGCTCCCGGATTTCGTGCGCAATGTTC
>JBFFUJ010000208.1:0-4571 GCA_041571375.1 Lysobacterales bacterium
GATGCCGGCGTCACCGACCCGGATTAGCTGCTCGGCCTGCAGGTCCGGCAGACTGTAGCGATGGACGAAGCCCTGGTCATCTCCGGCATAGAGCCAGCGATGGTTCGCGCTCACGGCCAGGGCCGTCACGCGGAAATCAACCGTCAGTTCCGAGACGCTCGGCTCGATGGTGACTTCGCCGGTGAGAAAATTCTCGGACTTGTGGGCGAGATTGACGCGTATCAGGTCGCCGCCAGCGGCAGCGACCAGCAGGGCATCATCGCTGTCCGACAGGGCCACTCCGGTAACCACACCTGCCGGCAGACGCAGCAAAGCTGCCTCAGCGTAAGGGTAGTCGATGACCGGGACGATCTCACGCGTTTCGACGCCGCCGCTGAAGCGCGTCTCGTAGAGATGACGGAATGCCAGGATGTCACCGGCCTCGGTTGCCACGCCCACCAGGCCCTGACCCTCCACAGCCGGAGCGGCCAGCACCGGCGCGGAGCCGCCCGGCCTGGACAGATTGAGGGTCTGCAGGGGCTCGCCCGTTGCGGCCATGAAGAACGCGAGTTCGCCGGAGCCGGACAGGCGCAGACCAACTTCCCTTTGCTCTTCGACCGCGAGGAAGACAGCCCGGTTGCCCGCCCAGCCGGGCATGGCATGCTCACCGATCGACTTGACCGAGGCGGGCAGGAACAGGGGGAAAACGACCCACAGCAGATAGAAGAAGATCAGCACGACCGCGCCGATGACACCAACCCCGCCGACAGCGATCGCCCAGCGCACAGCCCGGTCCTTGCGCGACCGCCACAGGTGAAACCGCTCAGATCTCATGGTCGTCGATGCGCCGCTCTCAGCGTCGGCCACTCTCATGTGTGCATGCTAGGAGCCCAATGTGACAGTTATGTGACAATCGGACGGGCAACGGCCGCCAATACCGGTTGCACCGACGCGCCAGGGGTTTACGTATACTGTGCAGCGCATGCATATTTCAGCCAAATGACCTTCCTTCGCACATGGCTCGGCGGGTGGCGCCTGCGGCGGCGCATCAGGTCGCTGCACGCGGCGCTCGGAATCCCGCCCGACTACGGCCAGAGCCGCGGGCTGCCATTGCAGGCCGAGGCGCAGCAGCTCGTCTCGATCGGACCGGACATCTTCGAGCGCGAGCAGCGCCTGCTGGCCCCTGCGGCGGCGGCGTGGGCCTCCATGGTGGCTGCAGCGGCGCGTGATGGAATCGTGCTGCAGCACGTGTCCGCCTACCGCTCGATCGACTCCCAGGCCAGCCTGCTGCGCCGCAAACTGGAGCGGGGACAGGCCATCGACGAAATCCTGCGGGTGTCGGCAGCCCCCGGTTACAGTGAGCACCACAGCGGCCGGGCCATCGACGTCACCACGCCGGGTTACCCGGTGCTCGAAGAGGTGTTCGAGGAGAGTGAGGCTTTTGCCTGGCTGGCCCGCCGCGCCGGCGAATTCGGATTCAGGATGACCTATCCCCGCGGCAACCCCCACGGTGTCGCCTACGAACCCTGGCACTGGGCCTGGCAGGCGACGCCCTGAGTTCAGCCTGCCGGTGCCGATCTCGTCGTTTGCCGCCAGGGGGGGCGCGTGTTCCGCGGGACGGGTCCAACCGCGGCCCGGTCAGCGGAGCGGTTTCACCATCAGCAGCCACTCGCCGCCGGCGGGTCCCCGGGGATAGTCCACCAGCGGCCTCGAAGCGACCTGCCTGAAGCCTCGCCTTAGATAGATCGAGTGCGCCAGCGCGTTTTCGCTGGCGACGATCAGGCTGAGCTCACTGCACAGCGCCTCGCGGGCAGCTTCCCCGGCGGCTTCGAGCAACGCCGAGGCCACCCCCCGTCCACGAAATCGTCGATAGCTGGCAATTGCGTTGAGATACCAGCTGCCGGGCACCATGGCCTCGAGTTCGATCAGCGGCCGGACCGGCTCCGGCTGCGCCAGCAGGTCGTCGAGCGGGTATGGCTCGGGCAGGCGATAGCTCAGTACCATCCCGGCAACCTGGTCATCGACCTCGGCGATCACGGCATTGCGATAACTGAATGCCCCGGTCTCGCGCCCCGCCCGGTCGCACCCGACGTCCAGCGCCCCCTGACCAGCGAGCGCCTGGTTTCGCCACAGATGTTCGGGCAGATGCTCGCCAGCCAGATTGACCAGCCTGGCCAGATCGACCGCATCAGCCGGTTTGGCCTCACGAATGAGCATGGGCCGGTGCCCTCCCAACGGGCTGGAACATCCGGCCAGCCCTAGTGGACCGCCCCTGAGACTTTGACGGTCCCAGCCTCGGGCGAGTCGGGCTGCGCGGTGACATCGAACGGCAGGCGGACCTGCTCCAGCCCCATCCGGCTCATGAGGGCGCGCAGCTCCTGCTGCAGCAGCGGATAGATCTGCCGGGTCAGGCTGCCGTGATGGGCGGTGAATTCCGCGATGTCCAGGGCTTCGCCGGAGACCTGCCGATAGACAGCCTCCAGCCGGACCTGAGCGGTGAACAGCGGTTCCTCCTTGCCCCGGCTGCCTGAACGGCAGGACAGGCGCGCGCTGACCTGGTACGCGGGCAATTCGTCACCGCTGTCTGCCTGCAGCAGGCGAGGCGTCAGCTGCAGTTCCACCTTGGCCTCCCGCTGCCCCTGGTCCGTGACCAGTTGCAGGACCTCGGCCTGCAGGAGGGTGAGCTGCACGTGTTGCAGGACAAATCGATCGAGGAGATTCATTGCGGCCTGGTCATGGTGGGGGAATGGTGTCGGCGGCGCGCCAGAAATACCAACTCGCCACGGACCGGTATGGAGCCAGGTGGCGGGTCTGGCGCAGGACTGCCTCCGCTCCCGGCAGCTTGCGCTTGCGGTAGACGGCCTGCACACCTTTCTGCACACCCAGGTCGGTTGCGGGCATGACGTCCGGACGCCCCAGGCCGAACATCAGGAACATCTGGGCGGTCCAGGGGCCGATGCCGCGCACTTCGCAGAGGGTGTCGACCACGGCTTCGTCGGGCATGCGCCCGATCCGCCGCAGGCTGGGCAGCGCCGCTTCGCAGGACCTGGATGCCAGATCCAGAAGCGCCAGGCTCTTGTTGTGGGACAGGCCCACCGAGCGTAACGGCTCATAGCCCAGCCGCAGGCACGCTGCGGCATCCGGGGCGCCGCCTTCGAACAGTCCGCAGAAGCGTCCATAGATCGTGGACGCGGCCTTACCGGACAGTTGCTGATAGACGATGGACGAGGCCAGAGCCGTGAACAGGTCCGGCGGAGCGGTGACCTTCAGTCTGAAGGGGCCGAGCCGGTCGATGGCAGCGGCCAGGCGATCGCAGCGCGCACGCAGGTGGGCAACCGCAGCGGCCCGGTTGTAGCGGACACGGCTCAATGCCGTCCCCGATGGTCTGATGGCCTGCGAGAAGCCATCAGGACTCGGCGCTGTCGACGGTTTTCAGCACATCCTCCATGCGTTTGGTCATCGTATCGTATTTGTATTCCGGAATTCGATAGGCCCAGCCGGATACCCGCCGATTGATTTCCTCGGCGCGGCTGTTTGTATCCGAAGGATCTTCGGGCGCCGTCACACCGCTCTCAAGCGCGGTCTGGTAGAGACCGGCCTCCAGACGGATCCAGTGCCCGCCGCCGGCCGCGCCTTCCTCGCCCGCCGCGACCGGCCTGAGCAGCTGGGCGTCGATGCGCAAGCCGTCAGCGGTCACGAGGGCGTAGCGCACGGCAGCGCTCCAGTCGAGATCGGCCGCCGGGGACACCGCCTCCAGGCTCAGGGCTGAAAGTCCGCCGGCGAGGGAGTTCAGCGCCCAGGCCGACCGTATTTCGCGACCTTCAGGCATGCTCTGCAACTGGAAGTCCTCGTCGTCGGCGGCTGCCTTCCGGACCTGGAGCCGCTCCCCGTCGCCGTGGGTGATGTCGACCTGGACGACCTCGGCGTCGGCAATGTCCACGATGTTCTGCTCGAGCCAGCCCTCCGCGTTTTCCGGTATGTCGAACTCGCGATCGATCAGCGCACTCTGCTCGGCCCCGTCGAGGCGCACGTAGTGGCCCGACCGGCCCTGCGCCGTCTCACCGACAATCAGCGCCGGCAGGCCGCTTCCCTCACTGAAGTCGATTCGGATACCGCTCGCGTCGGCCAGGGAGACGTCCTGCACGCCCAGGCGGTCGTAATATTGCGGGTTGGATGTTTTGGGCTCGATGATCTCTGCCTGGGCCAGATCCGCCAGGAGCTTCCGCAGACGTTCCCAGTCCGCCGGATAACCATGCGCTTCGCCGACCCGCCACTGCTCCTCGGCCCGCTGCAGGGTGGCGACGATTTCGCCGCCGGCGGCCGTGAAACGCAGCCAGGCCAGGTCATTCACCTGGTCCTGCAGGTCCGGCAGCAGACGCGACGTCTCGAAGCTGCTCTCCTTGCCGGTTTTGCCCGGCACCAGCAGCACCACCGCGGCAACCACGAGGGTCGTGATCAGCAACCAGGAAAAATGTTTTCGGCTCATCGCGCCGGGACCTCCGCCGAGGACGTGGACTTCGACGGGGCTCCGGCCTGGCGCCGGCGCCGGCGCAGATCGTACAGCAACCCGACAACCAGCACGATCAGCGGAA
>JBFFUJ010000209.1:0-4538 GCA_041571375.1 Lysobacterales bacterium
GGAAATAGAGCACATCCGGGATTTCATCGTGCTGCACTACAAAGTCACCAACCGGCAGGACAGCCCGTTCTGGCGCCACTGCCGGTCCATGCAGATTCCCGACACGCTCGCCCACAGAATCGAGTTGTTCAGGCAGACCGCAAGGATTTTTCGCGAGCCCAATGAGTTGTTCGCCGAGAGTTCATGGCTGCAGGTGATGCTTGGACAAGGCCTGTTGCCGGAGCACTACCACCCGGTCGTCAACGTGATGAACGATGAGGAACTGACCCGGTTCATGGCGAATATCAAGGCGCAGGTCGATGCCACGGTCGCCAAGCTGCCTGATCATCAGCGCTACGTAGAACAGTACTGCAAGGCTGCCGGCTAGTCGTCCTGGTCGCCGTTGCCAGGCCCAGCGACGCCGAGGGGCTCTCGCTCCGGCAGGCGAAAAAGGGTTCGCATAGCGTCGTGCCGGGCGCTTCAGGCCAGGTTGAGGTTGAGAATCAGGGCCTCCCGTCGCCAGAAGCTCCTATTTCCGGGCATTTTTCGGTCCCCGCGCTTTGCTTCAGTGTCCACGCAGGTATAGAATGTAAGCGGTTACATTTTTTCTCGCTTCCCCATGGCCACGATCTACGAGGTTTCCAAGCTGGCAGGTGTTTCACTCGCGACGGTATCGCGCGTGATCAACAACAGCGGCAAGGTGACACAGGCCACCCGGGCCAAGGTGCAGGCTGCAATGCAGCAACTCGGTTACCGGCCCAACGCGATTGCCCAGTCGCTGGCGTCCGCCCGGTCGAATTCGGTGGGTGTGCTGGTCCCGGAACTGCACGGCCCGTTTTTCGGCATCATGCTGAGCAGCATCGAGGACGAGCTGCGCGCCGCGGGTAAGCACGTGATCATCTCCGCGGGGCACAGTGACGAGACCCGGGAAAAGGAGAGCATCGAATTCCTGGCCTCCCGCCAATGCGATGCCCTGATACTGCACACCTTTGCCGTCTCCAACGAATACCTGTTGGACCTGGCGCGCGGCGCGGTGCCTGTTTTCCTGATCGGCCGGGATATCGCGGACATCGCCCAACAGTGCTTCTACCTGGATAACGAACAGGGTAGCTATCTGGCAACGCAGGCTCTGATCGAACTGGGGCACCGCAAACTGGCATACCTGGCAGGGCCGCTGTGGAAGAGCGATGCTCAGGGCCGTTATGCCGGGTTTCGGCGAGCGATGGCCGATGCCGGCCTGTCGTTCGACGAGCAGCTGCTGACTGAAGGCAATTACCAGGAGGCCAGCGGCCGGGAGGCAATGGTCCGGCTGCTGAATGCCGGCAGCGCGTTCAGCGGGCTGGTCTGCGCCAATGACGAAATGGCGGTGGGAGCGATAGACGAGGCGCGGCAACGGGGCATGGCGATTCCGAGCGACCTCTCGGTGGTGGGTTTCGACAATGTGTTTTTCACCCGCTACATGCATCCCGCCCTGTCCACGGTGAATTATCCGGTCGATGTGATGGGCCGCATGGCCGCGCGCAGCGTCCTCAGGGACGTCTACGGCCAACCGCAGTCGGAGGTCCAGTACCGATTCGAGCCCAGGCTCGTGATGCGCGCATCCACCGCTGCATTTCGGGCATGAAGCCATTTACGAATCCATGCCTCGCCAGCCTTCTCTGCATTTTGATGAGCACTGAAACGAAAGCGGGCCAGTCGCAGCAGGCCGGGCTTGAGCAGCGCGTGGCAGAACTGCTGGCGCGCATGACGGTGACCGAGAAGGTGGGCCAGATGTCGCAGCGCAACGGCGCCGACGGCAAGCTCCCCGATGACCTGCGCAGCGCTCTGCGCGAGGGCCGGATCGGTTCGATCCTGAACGAAACCGACCGCGACACGGTCAACGAAATGCAGCGTATCGCGGTCGAGGAAAGCCGGCTCGGCATCCCCCTGCTGATGGGCCGCGACGTGATCCACGGCTTCCGGACCATCCTCCCCATCCCCCTCGGCCAGGCGGCGACCTGGAACCCGCAGCTGGTTGAAAAGGGCGCCCGGGTAGCCGCGCTGGAAGCGGCATCGGTCGGCATCAACTGGACCTTTGCCCCGATGATCGACATCTCGCGCGATCCCCGCTGGGGGCGGATCGCCGAGAGCTTCGGCGAGGACCCCTGGCTGACCGGCGTATTCGGCGCGGCCATGGTGCGGGGCTTTCAGGGCGACTTCTCGCAACCCGGCAACATCGCGGCCTGCGCGAAGCACTTCGCAGGTTACGGCGCCAGCGAGAGCGGGCGCGACTACAACACGACCAACATCCCGGAGAACGAACTGCGCAACGTCTACCTGCCGCCGTTCAAGGCCGCGGTGGACGCCGGTGTGGCGGCGCTGATGACCTCCTTCAGCGACCTCAACGGCGTGCCGGCCAGTGGAAACCGCCTGCTGCTGAAACAGGTCCTGCGCGAGGAGTGGGGTTTCCCCGGCTTCGTGGTCAGCGACTGGGCCTCGATCGAACAGCTGACGGTGCATGGGTTTGCCGCCGATGACAAAGCAGCGGCCCTGGCGGCGGCCGGCGCCGGGCTGAACATGGAAATGGCCAGCACGACCTACGAGAGCCATCTGCCCGCTCTGCTCGAGCAGGGACAGATCGGCATGGCCGAGCTCGACCGCATGGTGGGCGACATCCTGCGGACGAAAATCCGGATGGGGCTGTTCGAACATCCCTTTACCGATCCGTCCGGCTACCCGGCAATCGCCAATCCGGAACATCTGGCGGTGGCCCGGCAGCTTGCGCTGCAGAGCCTGGTCCTGCTGGAAAACCGGGACCGGACACTGCCGCTGGATGGCGGGTCCCTGAAGTCTCTGGCGGTCATCGGACCGCTGGCGGACGATCCTTACGAGCAGCTGGGCACCTGGATCTTCGATGGCGACCCGGCGCTGAGCAGGACACCGCTCGAAGCGATTCAACGGCTGTTGGGCGATCGGGTCGCGGTGAACCATGTCCGCGCGATGGAGACCTCGCGCAGCCGTTCGCGGGAGGGATTCACAGAGGCAGTCGAGGCGGCCCGGTCTGCCGATGCCGTTCTGCTGTTCCTCGGCGAAGAATCGATCCTGTCCGGCGAGACCCATTCGCGTGCCGACATCGGGCTGCCCGGTAGCCAGGCGCAGCTGGTCGCCGCGCTGCGCGAGACCGGGAAACCGCTGATCGCGGTCATCATGGCCGGGCGCCCTTTGACCCTGGGGAACATCGTCGACAAGGTGGATGCCCTGCTGTTCGCCTGGCATCCGGGGACCATGGGCGGCCCCGCCATCGCCGACGTCCTGTTCGGGGTCGAGTCGCCGTCCGGCAAGTTGCCGGCGACCTTTCCGCTGATGGTCGGCCAGGTACCCATTTACTACAACCACAAGCCCACCGGGCGCCCCGGCACGGCGGAAAACTTCACGCACATGGACGACATCCCGCTGCGGGCGCCGCAGTATTCCTGGGGCTTCGGATCGTTCCACCTGGACGCCGGCTTCGAGCCGCTGTACGAATTCGGTTACGGCCTGTCCTACGCGCAGTTTGCCTATTCGGACATCGAGGTCAGTCAAGCCGAATTCGGCCTGGACGGGGAGATCCGCATCCAGGCCGTCGTGCGCAACGATGGCGCCGTCGAGGCCGAGGAAGTCGTGCAGCTGTATGTCCGGGACCTGGTCGGCAACGTCACCCGGCCGGTGAGGGAGCTCAAGGGCTTCCAGCGGATCAGGCTGCAGCCCGGGGAGCGCAGAACCGTCTCCTTCGTGCTCGGTCCGGATGACCTGGCGTTTTACGGCCGGGACATGCAGTTGATGGCCGAGCCGGGTGAGTTCCAGGCCTGGATCGGGGGCAGTTCCAAAGCCGCTCTGGGCACTGCATTCAGGCTGCGCGCCGGCTCCGATTCGGGCACGCGTTAGCATGGCGCCCGGAACCCGTTACACCATCCGGGTGGCGCTCACCGTCGCGCTCGGCGGTTTTCTGATGGGTTTCGACGCTTCGGTGATCTCCGGCGTGGTGGGCTTCATCGAGCCGGAGTTCAGGCTCAGCAAGATCGAGCTCGGCTGGGCCGTGGCCTCGCTGACGCTGACGGCCACGCTGGCCATGATGGTCTCCGGTCCGCTCAGCGACCGCCTCGGCCGGCGCCCGGTACTGATGATTGCGGCCGCGCTGTTTACCGTGTCGGCGATCGCCTCGGCGATCGCGCCGGACTTCGTGACGCTGGTGGCGGCGCGCATGCTGGGTGGCTTCGGTGTGGGGGCGGCGTTGATCATCGCGCCCATGTACATCGCCGAAATCGCGCCGCCGGAGCTGCGCGGGCGCATGGTCTCGTTCAACCAGTTCAACATCGTGATCGGCATCTCGGCCGCCTATTTCAGCAACTTCCTGATCCTGAATCTGGGTGAAGCGGGTCTTGCCTGGACCGAAGTGCTGGGGCTGGACCGCTGGGCCTGGCGGTGGATGCTGGGCGTCGAAGCGCTGCCGGCACTGTTTTATCTCCTGGCCCTTCGCTACGTGCCCGAGAGCCCGCGCTGGCTGGTCATGCGCCACGAGGAGGGTCCCGCGCTCGAAATCA
>JBFFUJ010000210.1:0-4513 GCA_041571375.1 Lysobacterales bacterium
CCAACTCGCCGACCGCGAGTTGTTCGACTTCATCAACCTGGGCGACAAACCGCGTCGCGCCGAGCCGATGCCGGACTGGCTGCTGCCCGACCGCAGTACACCCCGACGCGTGCATGCTGGATGAAACCGCCACGCCCTACCCGACCGAGGTAACTCTTATGGACAGAAGGAAATTCGTGAAGAACGTCGGTCTTGCCGGCCTCGCAGGCTCGGCGGGAATGCTGGCAGCCTGTAACGGCCGCACGACTTCGGCAGATTGTCCCGATGTGGCGTCGACTGCCGGCGCCGACCAGACATTCGAGTGGAAAATGGTCACCACCTGGCCTCGGGACTTCCCGGGCCTGGGCACCGGGGCCAACTACCTGGCAAAAATCATCGGCGAAATGAGCGGGGGCCGATTGACGGTCCGTGTTTTCGGCGGCAATGAACTGGTCCCTCCCTTTGAAGTCTTCGATGCCGTGCAGCGTGGAACCGCCGAGATGGGGCATGGAGGGGCCTACTACTGGAAAGGCAAGATACCGGCGTCCCCGTTTTTCTCCAGTGTGCCCTTCGGGCTGACCGGCAACGAAATCAACGGCTGGTTCTACCACGGCGGCGGACTCGAACTTTACCACGAGACCTATGCACCCTTTGGGGTCATCCCCTGGCCGATCGGCAATTCCGGCACCCAGATGGGGGGCTGGTTCAACAAGGAGATCAACAGTGTTGCTGACCTCCAGGGTCTGAAAATGCGCATCCCCGGTTTTGGCGGTGAGGTCCTGATGCGCATCGGCGGTACGCCGGTCAACATCCCGGGGGCGGAGTTGTTCACGGCGCTGCAAAACGGAACGATTGACGCGACCGAGTGGGTCGGTCCGATGAACGACCTCGCCTTCGGCCTGCACCGCGCGGCGAAGTACTACTATTATCCTGGCTGGCACGAACCCGGTACGGCGCTGGAGGGCATCGTCAATGCCGATGCCTACTCGGCGCTGCCCGCCGACCTGCAGGCGGTCGTGAAATACGCCTGTCAGGCGGCGAACATGGACATGTATGCCGACTTCGAGGCCCGCAACGGCGAGGCGCTGAAAGCACTGGTCGAAGAGCATCAGGTTGAGCTGCGCGCCTTCCCGGACGATGTCCTGGCGCAACTGCGGAGCGTCGCCATGGATCTCATGGAGGAGCAGGCGGCGGCGGACGAGATGTCGGGCAAGGTCTGGGCCTCGCTCAAGGCCTACCTCGGCCGAACGCGTATTTCCACCCGCGCGGGTTCACAGTACTTCGTCAATCACCGCTGAGTTGGGGCGACCTGGCCGGGCAATCGTCTTCCTGATCGCGGCCCTGCTGGGGGGCTGCACAGCGAAGTTCACCTACAACCATCTCGACTGGTTGATCCCGTGGTACGTGGACGGCTACGTCGATCTGTCGCGCGAACAGCGGCAGGTCCTCAAGGTCGAACTCGAGCCCCTGCTGCGCTGGCACCGGGAGCAGGAGCTGACCCGGTATGTCGACCTGCTGGACCGGATCGAGCAGGACCTGCGCGCACCGGTCACCGCGGCGACGGTGCAGCAATGGGTCGATGAGGTCGTTTCCGCGGTGGAACGTACCGAGCAGTCGATGCTGTTGCTCGCGCTGGAATTCGGCGCGACGCTGTCGGATGCGCAGATGGCCGAGTTCGTCGCCAGCCTGTGGCAGCATCAGCGCGAATTCGAAAACGAGTTTCTCTCGCGCGACCAGGAGAGGTACCAGCGTGACAGCTATGACAGTCTGGCCGATCTGCTGCGACGCTTCCTGGGACGGCTGGAGCCCGGCCAGCAACGCCGCCTCCGCGCGGCCGCCGCGGCACTCCGCCGGTTCGACAATGCCTGGCTGGAGGAGCGCTCGATGTGGCTGCGCGAACTCGAACCGCTGCTGCAGCGTCACGATGGTTGGCAACAGGAAGTGCAGCAGGCCTATGCCGCGCGGAAACAGCGACGCACGCCGCGCTACCATGAATATCTCGATCACAATCTCAGGGTGACCACGGCGGCCGTGGCCGACGTCCTCAATCTGCGGACCGCTGAACAGCAACGGCGAATGGCCGTGGAATTCGAGGATTTGCGCAGCAGGCTTCGCGATCTGGCAGCCAAGCCGCAGATGACGCTCGAGCCTTCCCCGCAGTGAGCGGGGCCGCCGATTGGCAGGATCAGCCGGCCGCGGCCTGTCGGATCACGTGGCTGTAGAACCGTATCGCGTTGATGTATTCAGCGATCGGCACGTGCTCGTCGATACCGTGCACCTGCTCGATGGTTTCCGCGTTCACCCGGACCGGAAGAAATCGGTAGACATTCGGTGACAGGGCGTGGAAGTAGCGCGCATCCGTGCCCCCGCGAACCATGTAGGGTGCCACCAGGGCACCGTCATACATGGCCCGGATCGTGCGGGCGATGATCTCATAGCCCCGCGAGTCAACGGAGGAAACAGGTGAAGGTTCAATGCCGTACTCGGCACGGACCGCGACCCTGGGGTCGTCGATCACCTCCCCCACCCGCCGGCGCACGCTCTCTACCGTCTCCCCCGGCAGGATGCGGAAATTGATGACCGCGGTCGCGCGGGTCGGCAGGATATTGGATTTGGGGCTCCCCGAGGCCATGGTCGCGGCCGAGGTGGTGCGGATGCCGGCCGCCGAGTCCTTGTCCTGCAACATGCTGCTTTCAATCAGCGGACCCAGCAGCCACAAATTGCCGATCGCCAGGCGCGTTGTGAATGGCAGGTAGGCGCCGATGGCATCGAAAGTCGGCATCAAGTGATCCAGACGGCTCGGGAAGGGTGCTTCCTCGACGCTGACGATGGCCCGCGCGAGGACGCCGAGTGCGCTCTGCGGCGGGGGTTGCGATGAATGTCCGCCCGGCGCTTCCACGGTCAGGACCAGGTTGACGTAGCCCTTTTCAGAAATACCGATCACCGCAACGGGCTGGCTGGCGCCTTCGATCATGCCTTCGGTCAGCGCCCCGCCCTCGTCGAGGACCAGGTCGAACTGAATCCCCTGTCGCCGGAAATGCTCCGCCACCCGGGCCGCGCCGTCCTGGCCACCGACCTCCTCATCATGACCGAAGGCCAGATAGACGGTGCGCTGCGGCTGCAAGCCCTGGGCCAGCAGCAGCTCGAGCGCCTCCAGCAGCGCGATCACACCGACCTTGTCATCGAGGCTGCCGCGCCCCCAGACCATGCCGTCGACAACGGTTCCGCTGAACGGCGGATAACTCCAATCGTCGAGCGTGCTGTCCTCGACCGGGACCACATCGTAGTGGCTCATGAACAACACGGGCGGCAAGCCGGGGTTCGAGCCCGGCAAGTGATAGACGATGCTGAAGTCGTTCACCAGTTGGCGCGTTGCGCGGGAGTGGACACGGGGATAGGCCGTTTGCAGGTAGGCCGCAAAACCGCTGAATGCCTCGGCGTCGAACCGGCTTCGATCATCGTATGAGACCGTGGGAAAGGTCAGGGCGCCGGCGAATCGCTGCACCGCCCCTGCTTCGTCGATCACGGGCGTGGTCAGGCCGGCAGCGGGCTCCGCTTGCCTGTCCTCGAATACCGTTGCCGCGCGGTACACCAGGATGACCGCCAGACACACTGCGATCGTGATCGCGATACCGAGTAGTTTTTTCACTTTGCTCCGGGCCGCGTTGCCGAAGGAGCGAACACTATACAGAAGCCCTAGCCCTGATCCAAAAAGAAAGAGGCCGGGTTGCCCGCAGGCAGCCCGGCCCCGTCATTGCAGTCACGCCCAGGGCGTCACTCAAGCCGGTATCAGGGTTTCTCCATCTGGATATCCCACATGTAGTCGGAATGCGAACCGCAGATGTCGTTGAATTCCAGCCCCGCCTTGTTCTCCTCGGCGTACATCTCATCGATCAACGCGGCCCGGGCCGCCAACAGCTCCTTGTGGCTGGCGCCGGTCATCGTCTGCAGCCGGCGATACTTGCCGCCAACCCAGTGCGAGCTCCAGCCCCAGGACTTCAGCTTGCCCTCGGCGACGTACTTGTTGAACACCGGCGCGAAGTCATTGGCGAAAATCTCATCGGCCCGCTCCTCCCTCGACTCGTCACAGACGTAGTACACGGAAAAGCCCGCGGGTCCGCGACCACCTGCGCCCGATCCGGACTCGACTTCCCAGATGTAGTCGTCGTGGGCATTGCAGATCTTCCCGAATTCACGATCTGTATCGGTGACCTCACCGGACCGTTTACCCATCTCGTCCTGGGCGTCCAGAAGGCCGGCAACGGTCGACGCCTGATGGTACTGGAGACGGCGCCACTTGCCACCGGTGTGATGGGCCAGCCAACCCCAGCCAGCGATCAGGCCTTCCTTTACCAGCTGATCCATAACGGGTGCATTCCGCTCCTTGAAGATTTCGTCCGCCCGCTCCTGCCCGGTCACGTCACAGTACATGTAGGTCGCGTACGTGAACATCGTCGGGGCCTCCGCCTCCTGGGCCGGCGCCGAGGCGGCGACCGCCAGCAGGCCCATTGATGCGATGGTGCTTGTTATGAAA
>JBFFUJ010000211.1:0-4455 GCA_041571375.1 Lysobacterales bacterium
CGATGCTGAAGTGCGCGCCGTGGCCGGCGAGTTTGCCGACGAGGAGAAGGATCACCTCCGGCTGCTGGAGCAATGGCTGGCAAAGATGCCGGAATCCGACGAGGCCGCGCGCTTCGATCCGGATCCGCCCCACATGCCCGAATGAGCCGGGGCCGATCGCCCGTTTCGATGTCGAACCGCTGCGTGCTCAGGATCCCGCAGCCTGCCAGGGGCGCCGCGGCATTCCTGGCGTTGTCACAGCTCACGCTTGCGCATGGATTCCGCGATGTGTTCGGCCTGTCGAATGGCCAGCGCGACGATGGTCAGCGTCGGGTTGGGCGCCGCGCTGCTGGGGAACAGGCTGCCGTCCGAGACGAACAGGTTCGGCATATCGTGCAGGCGGCCCCAGCGGTTGGTGACGCCATCGGACGGTCGTTCGCTCATCCGCGCCACACCCATGTTGTGGCAGCCGCCGCCGACGTCGGGCCGCGATTCCACCCGGCTGGCGCCCAGCGATTGATAGATGCTTTCACACTGTTTTGTCGCGTGCGCCTTCATGGCCACCGAATTGGGATGGTCCTGGTATTCCAGCACCGGTACCGGTAAGCCGTAGGCATCCCGCTCGGTGTCATGGAAGGTGATGCGATTGTTCGCATCAGGCGGGTCTTCACCGGTGATCCAGCAACCGGCGATGTTCGCGTACTGGTCGAGGAAGTCGGCCGCCTGCTTGCCCCAGCCGCCGATCATCGCGGCAATGCCGTAGGGCTGGTCCGCCGCGGTTTCGATGACGTAGCCGCCGGCGAAGCCGCGGGACGCGTCATGCCGCTGTTCGTCCAGGATGATGCCGGACTGCCGCGTGCCGCGGTGGAAATTCACCGGTCCGGGCATGATGGCCAGCGTCAGGTTCATGGCGTGGCGCATGTAGTTGCGGCCGAGGTGGCCCGAGGCGTTGCCGAGGCCGTCGGGGAACAGCGTGGAGCGGGAGTTGTACAGCAGGCGGGTGGTCTCGACCACGTTGCCGGCCACGCAGACCGCGCGCGCCTTCTGCTCGTGCAGCGTTCCGTCGGCGTCCGCGTAGACCACGCTGCGCGCCTTGCCCGCCTCGTCGTGCTCGACCCGTATCGCCATGGCCCCGGTGCGGAGTTCGAAGTGATCCGTCTGCTCCGCCTTGGGTATTTCGGTGTACAGGGTGGACCATTTCGCGCCGACCGCGCAGCCGGCCCAGCAAAAGCCGATCTGGCGGCAGGCCGGGCGCCCGTCGCGCGCCACCGAGTTGATGGCGGTCCGCGCACTGGTGATCTGCGTGTAGCCGACGCGTTGGCCGCCGGCCTTCAGCACCTTGTAATTGGCCGTTTCGAAAGACGGCGGCATGTCGTGCGTCCCGCTGACGCCCATCTTGGATTCGGCCTGCTCGTAATACGGCTCGAGTTCCTGCAGGGTCAGCGGCCAGTCGATCAGGGTGCTGCCCTCGAGCGCGCCGTAGCTGGTGCGGGCCCGGAACTCGAATTCGCGGAAGCGCGGTGTCACGCCCGACCAGCGCATGGTCGTGCCGCCGACGGTCTTGCACAGCCACACCGGCGCGCCGAGGCGCTTGTCGTGCCAGCCCATTTTGCCGTCCATCGCGGCGGAATCGTTTTCCACGTCCGCCAGCGCCAGGCGGTTGCCCGCCTCCAGGCAGACGACGTCGATGCCGCGCTGGGCCAGTTCGTTGGCGACGGTGCCACCGCCGGCGCCGGAGCCGATCACGACCACCACGGAGTCATCGTTCAGTTCGTAGCGCCGCCCCATCACGATTCCTCCGGCAGCCAGTCGATTTCACCGGCGCCGCGGCCGATGTAACCGCCGAAATCCTTCGACGGGCCGGGATAGCCGACATGCTTCCAGAAGGCCGCTCCGTTGTAGATGCCCGCTTGCACCGCCGCCTGGATGGCGCCGAAATAGTCGGCGGACTCGATCTGCCGCATGATTTCGATCTGCCCGGCAGCGTCGAGCTCGTTCCAGCCACCGGTAGACCGTTCGGCAAGGGCCGCACTGGCCGCGTCAAGTTGGCGGGCGAAAGCGGCGCCCGATGCGACATCTGACAATGCCCGGTCCAGCACCTCGGCATAGACCTCGTCGGCCAGCCCAGCGTGTGGATAAAGGAGTCGGGCCATCCGCACCATGCCGCTGCGAACGGCCGGATCGACCGCTGCCGGAGCCTGGGCCCAGGCTTGGCTCAGCGGCAAAAGGCCGGGGTTCAGGGCGGACCCTGCAACGCCCGACAGGGCGGCGACAGCCACGATGAAGCGGCGTCTGGTCAGGTGCTCCGTGCTCATTGTTGCTCCTCGCGGGCTGGCTTCGGCTTGATTCAAGAAAATCAAGAAAAGAATAGTCTAATATCGGGCATTGTGCAGGTCATGCCGGGCGAGTGCGGCGTCGGCCCGTGAAGATGGGGGGCTGCGTGTTTACCGTCGAGGCGGAACAAGGATCTGTCTGGTACTGTCAAACGCACCGGGCCACGCCATAGTATGCTCTGATCCCCTTTTCGGCCCGGGTGGGACGCCCAGTGAGCGGAACACGTTTGATGACGAGGCTTTTCAGATATTTGGTCGGCATCGCGCTGGCCTGTTCCGCGGGCAGCGCGCTCGCCCAATATGCCAGCGTGGCCAACGAAGACGTGTTCCGCACGGACCAGCGACGTTATGGTCACCTGCAATACTTCGGCTTCTATGCCAGCGCGATGGGCCACTGGAACTATACGCGGGAACTGGCGCCCTGGACCAACCTGACCTGGATCCACGTGGGTTCGGCGGCCGACGAGGCAGGCGCGATCGAGGCCATGGTTTTGCGCCTGCGTGAAGCGCACGAGGCCGGAGTGCGGGCGGTGCTGAGCATCGAATCCTTCCTGTTCCAGAATCAGCGCGGCGATCTGCGCCCTGAAGCCGACATTGAAGAGTTCCTGGTCGAACTGCGGGCGCGCCTGGAATTCGAGAACCTGCTCGACACCCTGTTGATGATTTACCCCAAGGACGAGCCGTTCCGCGAGTTCGTCCGCTACCGTGATCCGAACTTTATCGAGCAGTACATCACCGGCGAAGTCTACGAGGACATCCATGAGGTCCTGCTGCAAGCGAACAGCCTGGTCAAGCTCGTGTTTCCGGAGACGCCGATCGGCGTGATCCTGTCCGGCTACGAACTGCACCATCGCTTCTTCAGCATCCCGGAGAATTACGACTGGGTCGGTTTCGACTGCTATGACAATCTGTTCCGCAGTTGTGACGACCGCTCCTTCGTCGACCATTACCGGCGTCTGCTGAACTACATGCAGCCGCACCAGCAGCTCATGGCAGTGCCTGAGACCTGGGTGGAGAATGAGAACATGAGTCGCACCGACTGGCCCGAGGTGCTGGAGCGGCGTTTCCGGCAGCACTACGAAATGGCGCTGAACGAACCGCGTTTCGTCGCCTTCATTCCGTTTATCTGGTCGTTTGATGCCGAAGGCGAAACACCGGGCCTGGGCCTGAATCGTTTCGTGGAGTTGTTCGACGGCGATGGCAGCAATCCGGGTGCAAGGTTCATTGACCGGGTGCTGCGCACCGGGCTGGAGATCAAGCAGGGGCAGCACAGCTATCCCAACATGGCCTGGGCGGAAACCGAGGACCATCCGGCACGGCCATCGAGCGGCATTCGCGGAGATATCATGAGCATCACCCACGAAGGCGTGCTCAGCGCCTGGGCCTTCGATGATGCCCTGCCGCACAAGAACCTGCGGGTGCGGGTGCAGGTTCGTGACGCGCGCGGTGCTCTGATCTACAAGTCCCGGTCGGAGCGCACCTTCATCCATGACGGGGAACTCAGCCACGGGGACCGCATCGGCCGGTCCTTCACCGGCCTGCACGGATACCGCCACGATCTCCCGCCCGATCTGCTGCGTCGTTATGGCGGGCAAATGCTCGACGTGGAACTGGTTGTTTACGAAGACGGGGAGGTCCGGGGCATCGGCCACATCGACCGGCAGGCCGTCCGCGGCGGCTTCAAGCTGTGGCCAAGCACGCCCGTGGGTGCAGCCACCGCGATCATGCAGGTGGGCCGCACCACCTACTAGTCGAGGCGCTTGCGGAAGCGCAACACCGCGACCGTCATGGCCACTGCGATGAAACCCGCGAGAATCGACAGTTCGGTCGACAACTCTGCCAGTGAAGCACCGCGCAGCACGACACCGCGGATCAGGCGCATGAAGTGCGTCATCGGCAGCACCTCGGCAATCCATTGCGCTGCCCGGGGCATACCGTCAAAGGGAAACATGAAGCCCGACAGCAGGATCGATGGCAGCAGGATGAAGAGTGTCATCTGCATGGCCTGGAACTGGGTATGCGCCAGAGTCGAGATGACCAGCCCCAAGGCCAGGTTGGCGACGATAAACAGCAGGCTGACCCAGTAAACGTCGATCAGCGCACCGCGCAGCGGTACGGCGAACAGCAGGTGGCCCAGCAGCAG
>JBFFUJ010000212.1:0-4381 GCA_041571375.1 Lysobacterales bacterium
AATCCCGGCGAAAACCCGGACATCATCTCGATCCAGCTGGGGCATAACAAATTCAAGGAGTCCACGACGCCGCTGCCGGACGTGATCCGCGCGGACGAGCTGGTCGAAACCCGGTTCGACGTCGTGACCTATTCGCAGAACGACCTTGGAGCGACCTTCCTGCGCCGAGAGGAGTTTCGCGCAGTCAGCTGCCAGTGCACGCTGCGCATCCCGGACGCCGAGGGCGAGGGCGGGCGACGGCCCACGGTCTGGGACGGTGGTGAGTACACTGAGGGCGAATATATTTCCAACAAGCCGTTCGGCGAGAGCGCGTCCCAGATCCAGAGCCAATTCTGCGACATGTGCTGTCGGGACCATCATGACGGCGGCAGCGGCAGTAACGACGACCCCTATGATCCGGGTCGATCGCTCTATAGGCCATTCTACGGTTCGGCGGAATACTATGGATCCGAGCACGGCGCCCTGGCCGGCGACCACAAGCACTACAGCCGGGACCGGTTGGGCAACATGGTGCTGGCCGCAGCCGACGGCGACCTGTATCTCGAAGCCTGCCGTATGGTCCGGAAAGACGGTTTCTGGCGGATGGCTCAGGACCTGCGGCAGGAGGGCCTGAATGCCTTCCCGGCAAGCTACCTGGACGAGGAGAGCGAGGTAGACCAGTACTCCCATTACGTGACCGACGCAGTCCAGGCCTACGAGTTGGCCATGGGCCAGTTCGGGCAGTACGAGCTCGATCCGCCCCTGCTGACGCTGCCGGGAAACATGAACCCCCCGCTCCTGTTTCCGGCCAGCAGCTACGACAACGCCTCGGAGATGGCCGTGGGCGTGCTGACCGAGCAGCAGCTCAGGGCACGCGGCATCTACATCGATTACATGAGCGATGTGCTGCGGGAGAAGATCAACTGCCTGGATGTCGGGTTGAGCGGCGAGAGCTGCGAGGCCCCGGACGTGACGACGGCGCTGGAGATCATCCCGTTTTACGACGTGCAGGTGACCTGGCTGGCACGCTGGAACGAGACGCCCAACAACAATCCGATCGACGTGACGAACCAGGCCGTCGCCGACGACAATCAGCACAGCCGGGGCAGGGCTCTGCTGCAGGACGGTTTCGGGTATTCCACGATCACATCGGCGGTCCATACGGGCAATCTCGGGCTGACGGCCACGGACCCGATCGACCCGAACTACCAGTTCGACGAAGAGATTTACAGCCTGTATGCGCTCGCCGTGGACTACGACTCGCCGCCGCCGCTTTCCGGCGTCATCGTATCCGGCAGCATCGTCTCGTCGGTTCCGGGCGTGAAAGCCGCTGACGTGGAGATCGAGGCGTCGGACGCTGCCTGTGACCGGACCAACACGGGCTTCGAATGCGTGCTGTACGCCAATGCGACGCGGCCCCTGATGGACGTGTCGAATTACCAGAAGGCGGGACTCGACCTCTATGCCTGCGCCAGCGGTTTGCTGAAGCTGGGCGCGGAAAAAGTCTCCGAAACCGGCCGCAACTGGACGCGATTCCGCTTGCCGTCGGAGAGCACGTCTTCGGTTGTCATCGTGATTTCGGTCACTCCCTGCTAACCCCGAGAAGCACGACTTAAGTCTCTCCCCCAACGTGCTTCTGTTACAATGCCGCCTCTCCCGAGGCGGCTTTTTTTGCGCCCATGAACGGTAATTCCAGGGACACGGCATGGTGAGAACCCGTTTTGCACCCAGCCCCACCGGCTTCCTGCACGTCGGCGGCGCGCGCACGGCACTGTTCTGTTATCTGCAGGCGCGACACGCGCAGGGCGATTTCATCCTGCGTATCGAGGACACCGATCTGGAGCGCTCCACGCCGGAGTCGGTGCAGGCCATTCTCGACGGCCTGGACTGGCTGGGCCTGGACCATGACGAGGGGCCCTACTACCAGACCCGGCGCTTCGACCGCTACGCCGAGGTGCTGCGGCAGTTGCTCGACGCGGGCAAGGCTTACCACTGCTGGTGCAGCAAGGAACGCATCGAAGCCCTGCGCGAGCAGCAGATGGAGCAGGGCCTCAAGCCCCGTTACGACGGCCGCTGTCGCGGGGGCGCCGAGGCCGTGCCGGGCGTCAAGCCGGTGGTGCGTTTCCGCAATCCGCAGGAAGGCGATGTCGTCTGGGACGACCTCGTCCGCGGGCGGATCAGCATTTCCAACACCGAGCTCGATGACCTGGTGATCGCCAGGCCGGACGCCTCGCCGA
Organism: Lysobacterales bacterium; assembly: GCA_041571375.1. Lineage (GTDB taxonomy): Bacteria > Pseudomonadota > Gammaproteobacteria > Xanthomonadales > SZUA-36 > CALKKN01. The sequence continues at coordinate 2,217 of JBFFUJ010000212.1, forward strand.
CCTACAACTTCACCGTGGTGGTCGATGACGTCGACATGGCGGTGAGCCTGGTGATCCGTGGCGACGACCATATCAACAACACGCCGCGCCAAATCAACATCTACCGGGCGCTGGGCGCCGGTCTGCCGGAGTTCGCCCACGTGCCGATGATCCTGGGCGCTGACGGGGCGCGCCTCAGCAAGCGGCATGGCGCGGTGAGCGTGCTGCAGTACCGTGACGACGGTTACCTGCCCCAGGCGCTGCTGAATTACCTGGTGCGCCTGGGCTGGTCGCACGGCGACCAGGAGGTCTTCAGCCGTGACGAGATGATCGCCCTGTTCGACGTCAGGGATGTCAACCGCAAGGCCGCAGCCTTCGACAGCGACAAGCTCGACTGGCTGAACCAACATTACATGAGGACCCTGCCGGCCGCCGAGGTGGCCGGCCACCTCGCCTGGCATTTCGTGCGCGCCGGGGTCGATCCGGCATCCGGCCCGCCGTTGGAGGACCTCATCGCGGTGCAGGCTGAACGGGTCAAAACCCTGGCGGAAATGACCGCGCAGAGCCGCTTGTTCTACGAGGATCTTGGCGGCTACGACGAGGGCGCGGCAAAGAAGCACCTGCGGCCGGTTGCGGAGGAACCTCTGCGCGCCGTCGGCAACCGCCTCGCCGACCTGGCCCGCTGGGAGCCTGATCGCCTGAACGAGGCCGTCCGGATCACCGCCGAAGAGCTGGAGGTCGGCATGGGCAAGATCGCCCAGCCGCTGCGAGTCGCGCTGACCGGGACGGCCGTATCGCCGTCGATCGACAGGACCCTGTGGCTGGTGGGCCGCGAGCGCAGCCTGGAGCGGATCCGCCGCGCGCTGGCCTACGTCATGGCCCGGGCCGCTACCTGACCGCGTAAACCATGTCCAAGATCGAACGCCTGTACCATCTGCACAACATCCTCAGCCAGCGGCGCACGCCGATCTCGCGCCAGGACCTGATGGAGCGGCTGGAATGCTCGCAGGCGACCCTGTACCGCCTGATCAACGAGCTGCGGGACTTTCTGGGCGCGCCGATCGAGCAGGACCCGGAAACCCGCCGCTTCTACTACGACCGCAGTTACGACCAGCCCTTCGAGTTGCCCGGCATCTGGATCAGCCCGGGCGAGCTGCAGGCGCTGCTGACGGCCCGGCAGGTGCTCACGAATGTCCAGCCCGGACTGCTGGAGGGCGAACTGGCCTCGCTGCAGGGCCGCATCACCTCGCTGCTCCAGCAGCGGGGCGTGGAAGCCGAGGGCGGCGAGTCGCGCATCCACATCCAGCCGGTCGCCGGCCGGGCGGTTCCGGCGCGGATGTTCCAGGATGTGCTCGGTGCGCTGATCCAGCGGCAGCGTCTGAGAATCCGGTACCACGGCCGCCGCCGCGACGAGGAAAGCGAACGGGTGGTTTCGCCGCAGAGGCTTACCCAGTATCGGAATTCCTGGTATCTGGATGCCTGGTGCCACCAGGCCAAGGGTCTGCGCAGTTTCGCGCTGGAGCGGATCCGGCAGCAGGAACGGCTCGATGAACCGGCCAGGGAGGTGCCGCCTGCCGAGCTGTCCGCCCATTTCGACCGCTCCTACGGCATTTTCTCGGGCCCGGCCGAGCACACCGCCGAACTGCGCTTCAGTCCCGAGATGTCCCGCTGGGTCGCCGAGGAAATTTGGCATCCGGACCAGCAGGGGCAGTTCGCCGGGGACGGTTCCTGGCTTCTCAGGATACCGTTCTCGAGCGCCCGCGAGCTGATCATGGACATCCTGCGCTACGGTGCGGAGGTCGAAGTCCTGGGGCCGGACTTCCTGCGCGAGGCGGTGGCCCGCGAAGCACGCAAGACCACAGAGCTGTATTCCTGAGTCACGGTCCGGCGTCATAGCGCCCGGAAGGTAAGCCGCCTGCGGGCAGGCCCGCTCCTGCAATCATTTTTCCAGTTCGCCGCGGTTCTCAGGGTTTGAGAATGGGCTGTGTTCTCCTGTACCCGTTACCGGAGGACAAGCCCCGATGCTGCACTGCCTGACCCTGTTTCTCGCCCCGCAACCGGCCCCGACGCAGGCCACCCTGACCTTGCCGCCTGCCGCTGCCCGGCCTGCGTCGTGGCTGCGGGTCGGAGCGAGCAGCCTCTTGCGGTTCGCCGTGGACGTGCTCGGCAACACGCTGGGCCTGGCG
>JBFFUJ010000213.1:0-4377 GCA_041571375.1 Lysobacterales bacterium
CAGGGGCGCGGACAGGGGATCCGCCGAGCGCAGGGTCAGTTCGCCCCGGCTTTCGGGCCGCAGCACGCAGGCGTGTATGGTCATGCCGTGCCCGGGCAGAATGTTCCGGCCATGGTCGTCGAGGAATGCCGGGACGAAGTGCATCTGGATATCGGGCCGGTCGTCGGTGGCCTGCCGGCTCACGACGAAGCCGCCCGCTTCGGCAATATTGGAGCTGGCCGGCCCCCTGCGCGTAAACAGGTAGCGGATGCCCGAGGCCAGTTCACTGATCTGATCATAGGAGACCGGCTGGCGGCAGTGCACCAGCGTGCAGACGTCCAGGTGGTCCTGCAGGTTCTGGCCCACGCCGGGCAGGTCGCACCGGACATCGATGCCGTGCGAACGCAGGAGGTCAGCCGGCCCGATGCCCGAGAGCATCAGCAGCTGCGGCGAGTTGATCGCGCCGCCCGCGAGGATGACCTGCCCCCCGTGCACCGTTATGGTCCTGCGCCTGTGACGGTATTCGACCCCTCTCGCACGCTGTCCTTCCAGCAGGATCCGCGTTGCCTGCGCATGGGTCCGCACGGTGAGGTTGGGGCGCTGCATTGCAGGGTGCAGGTAGGCCACCGCGCTGCTGCAGCGCCGGCCGTTGCGCTGGGTCACCTGGTAGTAGCCGAAGCCGCGCTGGCGCGGGCCGTTGAAATCATCCGTCAGGGGCTGGCCGGCCTGGGCGGCAGCCTCGATGAAAACCGCTGACAGCGGATTGCTGTGACGCAGGTTCTGGACGGCGAGCGGCCCGCCGGTCCCGTGGAATTCGCAGGCCCCGTTCTCCTGGTCCTCGGACAGCCGGAAATAGGGCAGGACTTCGTCGAAGCCCCAGCCGCGGGCGCCGCCTGCGGCCCAGTCGTCGTAGTCCTTGAGATGGCCGCGGCAATAGCACATCGCGTTGATCGAGCTGGAGCCGCCCAGCACCCTGCCACGCGGCCAATACAGCCGGCGACCCCCGAGCTCGGCCTGCGGTTCGGTTTCGTAAGCCCAGTTGATGCTTTCGAGGTGGATCAGCTTGGCAAGCCCCGCCGGCACGTGGATGAACGGGTGCCAATCCCTGCCGCCAGCCTCGAGTAAAAGAACGCGGTTGTTGGGGTTTTCGCTGAGGCGGCCGGCCAGCACGCAACCCGCGGAACCCGCGCCGACAATGATGAAATCGAAGTCCATACCCAAGCGTATAGTGGTTTCGGGGCATCATAGCCTATCGGCCGGCGCAAACAAATGCCGATCATCCGGACGGCAGCGTAAAATCGCGGCTGCCTGACTTCGGTCAAGACGCGTTATAATCCGCAGTTCACGCCGGAACCGGCTGAGTGCGCAACGTGACGCTGACCAGACTCTCGCTATCCAACCCCGTGGCCGTGATCGTGGCCTGCATCCTGATCGCCATTTTCGGAGCGCTCAGCCTCATGCGGCTGCCGATCCAGATGGCGCCGGAAATTTCGCGCCCGGAAATCACGGTCAGGACGGGCTGGCGCGCTTCCGCGCCCAACGAAATCGAGTCGGAAATCGTCGAGCCGCAGGAGGATGTCCTGCGCAGCATTCCCGGGCTGCTGAAGATGCAGTCGACGGCCAACTACGGCAGCGGTTACATCAACCTGCAGTTCGAGATCGGCACCGACATGAACCGGGCCCTGATCGAGGTCATGAACCGACTCAACCAGGTGCCGCGGTATCCGGTCGATGCGGACGAACCGATCATCAGCCTCGGCGGCGACAATTTCGACAAGGTCATCGCCTGGTGGGGCATAACCGCGAAACCGGGGAATGACCGCCCCATCGAAAGCTACCAGGACTTCGTCGAGGACACGGTCATCACGCGGATGGAGCGCGTCCCCGGCGTCTCCCGGGCGGGCAGCTTTGGGGGCAGAAAGCATGAGGTCCGGATTACCTTCGATCCGTTCAAGGCCGCCAACATCGGCCTCGACCTGACCGGAATCTCCTCGGAACTGGGCAGCAATGCGGATGTCTCGGCGGGCCTCAACGAAGTGGGGCGCCGGGAATACACCCTTCGTTTCAGCGGCAAGTACGATGTTTCATCACTCGGGGACCTGGTGCTGGACTGGCGCGCCGGCAAGCCCATTTTGCTCAAGGACATTGCCCGCATCGAGATGGCGATGGTGGATGCGACCAATGTGCTGCACCAGAATGGCCGGCCCTCGATCGCCGTCAACGTCATCCCCGAGTCGGGCGTCAACGTCTACGAGATCATGGATGGTCTCAAGGCCACGGTGGCTGACCTGGCGGCCAATGAACTCGATCAGGCGGGGCTGCGTATATTTCAGGACAGCGACGACACCGTTTACATTTCCTCCTCAGTCAGGATGGTGCGCAACAACCTGATGCTTGGCATAACGCTTGCGGTCGCCGTGCTGTGGTGGTTCCTGCGCAAGTTCCGCGCCACCATGATCGTTGCTCTGGCCATTCCGCTGTGCCTGCTCATCAGCTTCATGGTGCTGGATTCCGCGGGCCGCACACTGAATATCATCTCTCTCGCCGGGCTCGCTTTCGCCACCGGAATGGTGCTCGATGCGGCTATCGTGGTGCTGGAGAACATTTTCCGTCAACGCGAAGCCGGCCTGGCTGGTGACGAGGCCTCAATGCGTGGCGTTTCGCAGGTCTGGGGCGCCCTGCTCGCCTCGACCGCGACCACTGTGGCCATCTTCATGCCGGTGATTTTCCTGCAAAACGAGGCAGGGCAGCTGTTCAGCGATCTCGCCGTGACGATATCCGGGGCGATTGCCGCCTCGATGCTGGTTGCGGTCACGGTGTTGCCGACAGCCGCAGCCCATTGGATCAAGGGCGAAGCGATCGACGATCATCACCGAAGCTGGTGGCGCTGGGTCACCAGCCACATCATGAGCTGGACCGACACACCGCGCAGGCGCTGGACCTGGGTAACCGCACTGACCGTGCTTCCCGCCCTGGTGACCCTGGCCCTGGTGCCGCCGGCCGATTACCTGCCGGAAGGCAAGCGGAACTTCATCTTTGGATTCATGGTGACGCCGCCCGGTATCGGCACGCAGACGGCGGGCGAGGAAATGATAGACGTCATCGATCGGCGCCTGGTGCCCTATCTGGAAGGTGAGAAACAGCCTCACCTCAGAAACTATTTTCTCGGAACGGCCAGGGGCTGGGGTACGTTCATCGGTGGCCAGGCGGTCAATGACGATGAGGTCGATGAATTGATCAGAGTGTTCAACCGGGAAATCATGACCGGTTTCCCCGACACCTTCGGTTTTGCGGGGCGTCGCGCCATCTTCGGCGGCTCACGCGGCGGCCGTCAAATCGACATCGATCTCTCGGCCGAGTCCTTCGAATCGCTGCTGGCAGCTGGCCGCGCGGGCTTCTTCACGGTTACACAAGCGCTGCCCGGAGCGAATGTGCGCCCCTTGCCGGGCCTGGAGCTGGCAGAGCCTGAAATCCGGTTGGTACCGGACGACCGCAAGATCGCCGAAGTGGGCTGGAACCGCTCGCGCGTGGCCACCATCGTGCGCGCCATGGGCGACGGTGCCTTCCTGGGCGAATACTTGGACGGCACCCGACGCTACAACGTCGTCATGCGGGCGGAAAACTGGTCGACTCCGGAGGAGTTGGCGGGTTTACCGGTGGCTACAGCGCGGGGCGACGTTGTCAGTCTGGGCGAACTTAGCCAGGTCACCCGCACTGCCGGTCCCTCGCAGATTCGGCGCATCGATCGCAAGAGAACGTTGACTCTGCAGGTTACGCCGCCGCCCGACATGGCCATGGAAGAGGCTCTTGACGTCATCAAGGAGAACGTTGCACCGGCCATCCTGGCGGGCATGCCGCCCGGTGGCACGGTCAAGTACCGCGGCACCGCCGAGGCGCTGGATGAAGCACTGCGCAGCATGAGCGGCAGCTTCCTGCTGGCGGTGGTGATCCTTTATTTGCTGATCTCCGCACTGTTCCGGTCTTTCCGTGATTCACTGCTGGTCATTCTCACTCTCCCGATGGCCACGGTGGGCGGCGTCGTCGCCCTGCGCACCGTCGACCTGGCACTGTTCGCCTCGGGTGGCCAACAGATGGACCTGCTGACCATGATTGGCTTCATTATCCTGCTCGGTCTGGTGGTCAACAACGCGATATTGCTGGTGTACCGGGCCCGTGATGGCGAGCGTGAGGGGATGAGCCGCCGTGACGCGGTTGAGAGCGCCGTGCGCCTGCGCCTGCGGCCAATCCTGATGAGTACCACGACCAGCGTTTTCGGCATGTTGCCGCTGATGCTGATGCCCGGCTCCGGCACCGAGTTATACCGCGGCATGGCCTCGGTCATTGTCGGTGGTATGCTCGTCAGCACCCTGTTCACCCTGATTCTGCTGCCCAGCCTGC
>JBFFUJ010000214.1:0-4361 GCA_041571375.1 Lysobacterales bacterium
CACGTCATAGTCGAAGTGGTCCGGAATGGCGCCACCGTTCTGCAGGGCCGTGAGCCGGGCCGCCGGCCGCGGGCGCAGGCGTCCATTGACCGCGTCGTGATGCAGGTAGGCCGATCGCCGGCCGCGGCGCGTGGCGTAACCTCCAGCGAGCATCTCGACGACCCGGTCGAAATCCTGCTGCGGCAGGTCCCGGTAAGGCCAGGCTTCACGGACCAGCCCAAACAGATCTTCGCAGGCCCACTCCCGCGCGCTGACCTCGGCCACCAGTTGCTGGGCCAGCACGTCCAGCGGCGCGCTCGGGATCCGGACAGCGTCGAGGGCGCCGTCGGCGACCGCCTTCAGCATGGCCACGCATTCCACCAGGTCGTCACGCGACAGCGGGAAAAGCCTTCCTTTCGGCGTTTCGCCGACCGCGTGCCCGGCCCGACCTACCCGCTGGATGAAGCCGGAGATACTGCCGGGAGAACCGAGCTGGCAAACCAGGTCGACATGGCCGATGTCGATACCCAGTTCCAGCGAGGCGGTCGCCACCAGCGCTCGCAGCCGACCCGCCTTCAGCGCCTGCTCGGCCTCCAGGCGATGGTCGCGTGACAGGCTGCCGTGATGCGCCGTGACTGCCTCCTCACCCAGGCGCTCCGCGAGATGCCGAGCGAGTCGTTCAGCCAGGCGACGCGTATTGACGAAAACCAGCGTGGTCCGGTGCGTCTCGATCAGTGCCTGCAGGCGATCGTAGATTTCCTCCCAGACCTCGTTCGCCATGACCGGCGACAACGGCGAAGCCGGCAACTCCAGCGCCAGGTCACGGTGGCGCTGGTGCCCCGTGTCGACGATTTCGCACGGCCTTCCGCCAGTCAGGAAGTCGGCAATCAACCCGATCGGTTTTTGCGTTGCCGACAGGCCTATGCGACGGGCTGTCCGGCCCGCGCGCTCGCGGGTCAACGCGTCCAGGCGGGCCAGTGAAAGGGCCAGGTGGCTGCCGCGCTTGCTGCCGGCAACGGCATGTATTTCGTCCACGATCACAGTGCGCACGCCGGCCAGGATTGCGCGCCCCGAATCGGCGGTCAGCAGCAGGTACAGCGACTCGGGGGTCGTCACCAGAATCTGCGGCGGCCGGCGCCTCATCAGCTCCCTGTCCCCCGGTGAGGTATCGCCCGTGCGCACCATGGTCCGGATGCCCGATGGCGCTTCTCCGGCAAGCCGGTCGTCAATGCCTTCCAGCGGCGCCTGCAGGTTGCGCTCGATGTCATTGGAGAGCGCCTTCAGCGGCGAGACATAAAGGATCTGCACGCCGTCCGGCAACGCTTGCCGGCGGCTCTGCACGACCAGGTCGTCGATGGCGCAAAGAAAGGCAGCCAGCGTTTTGCCGCTGCCCGTGGGCGCGGCGATCAGCGCGTCGTGGCCCGAGCGGATCGCACTCCAGGCAGCCACCTGAACCGGCGTCGGCGCTGCGAACGTAGCGTCGAACCAGGCAGTGACGGCAGGATGAAAGGCGGAAGATTCCATTGGGCTATTCTAACCGTGGGATTATCAAAACCCGAGAACAGTTCCGCAGCAGCGGCTTCAACCGCGATTGATCCCGTGATTCTGGCAATGCCAAACCCGGATTGATCCGCTCCTACAGCACCTCGTCCAGCGGCACGGGCTTCCAGTCCGCCGACCGCAGCAGCCAGTCGCCGTCGACCCTTTGCCAGCGCGTGTCGAACTCGAATACCTGGCCGTTTTCCGGTATCCAGTGCGGCCCGCCGGTGACCAGCGCCCTGAAGTTGGCCGAGGCGCTGCCGTCCCCCGTTTCCTCGACCCGGATCGGAAACAGCTGGCCCTGCAGGCGCTGGTAGCGATTGAGCTGCATGATCATCAGTGCACGCAACTGTTCGCGGTTCATGCTGCCGCCCTGCCCACTGAAGTCGACGCTGATGTGTTCCATGAACGGGCGCCGCTCGCCGGCCTCAATGCGGGCCTCCATCTCGCGGATCACGGCGATGATTTGCTGCTCGACGGTCAGCTGACTGCCGCAGGCCGACAGCAAGCCGAGCAAGCACAGCGTCATGGACAGAAGCAGGCCGCGATGGGTCATACCGTATTGTCGAGATAGGACTCCAACAGCCGGGAGGCGACGATGATCAGGTCGTGCTCGGTCACGATGCCCACCAGGCGTTCATCCTGCGTCACCGGCAGACAAGCCAATTTCTGCTCTCGCATCAGGCGGATGGCTTCGACGGTCGGCGTGCTCGGGCGCACGGTGACCGGCTTGCGGTTCATGATCTCGGCGACGGTGACCTTTTGGTCGCGGCCCGCCCGGCCCTGTGCCACCAGCCGTAACAGGGCGCGATGAGAAACCAGGCCGACCAGCTGGCCATCGTCGTTTTCGACCGGTACGTGCCGGACGTGGCGCCAGTCCATCAGGGTCGCGGCGAAATCGACGATGTCGTCCGGACGCACCGTAAACAGGTCCTCGGTCATGAATTGCCCGACCGTGCGGTAGCTGTCGCGCCAATCCTGTTCGGCACAGTATTCCGCCAGTTCCCACTGGCTGATCGGCTTGCCGGCTGTCTGTTGCTCGACCATGCTGCTGACGATACAACGCAGGCGCTGGTCCAGGGTGCCCGCGCTGCCCATCGTGTCCAGTGACTCCAGCGCCCAGCGGGCGCCGGTCCGGCGCATCGACACCCGGTCGTGCAGTACCCCGAGGTAGCGATCGATGTCATCCGAGTCGATGCCTGCCTCCTGCAGGCCTTCGCGGGCCAGCGGCAACAGTTGCTCGAGAATCAGCTGTTTGGCGGGCAGATGCGTGTCATTGAACCAGTTCATCTGGGCCCGGATTCCCTCGCGCGCGGCTGCCAGGAAGTTGGACTTCACGTTGCCGAAGGTCAGCAGCTGGCGGATGTCTTTGATCTCCTCGGTCATGCCGGCCATCATGCCGAAGAAGAATGCCGCGTTTGCAATCTCGTCGACGATCGTTGGCCCGGAGGGAATCACGCGGTTTTCGATGCGCAGATGCGCCACGTTGTCGTGCACCCCATAGCAGGGGCGATTCCAGCGGTAAACGGTGCCGTTGTGCAAACGCAATGCATTCAGCGAGGGCATGACGCCCCGCTCGATCATTCCCTGCGGGTCTGCCTCGGTATCGGTCGTCAAAACGATGCGAAATCGAGCGATGTCCTCCTTGAAAATTTCGGTAACCGACTCCTCTATCCAGTGGTCGCCGAAGTGCACGCGCGGTCTGAGCCCGCGTTCCTGGAACGTATGCGAGCGCGTGTCGATGGAGTATTCGAACACCGCGATGCGCGTTTCGTGCCACAGGCGTTTGCCCAACAGGATCGGTGAATTGACGGCGGCCGCCAGCAACGGCGCCGTGATGACCTGGGCGATGTTGTAGTTCTTGGCAAAGTTTTCCGGGCTGACCTGGAAATGGACCTGGAAGCTGGTATTGCATGCTTCCAGCATCACGTTGTCGTGTTGCATCGACAGCTGGTCGATGCCGTTGATGGTGAACTCGAAGTCTTTACCACGCAGGGCACAGATCGCGTCATTCAGTGCGTGGTAGCGCGCTGTCGGCACCATCGAATCCAAACCCAGGTCGGTTTTCGCGAGGGTCGGCAGGATGCCAACCAGCGCGACGTCGCAACCAAAGCGGGCGGCAGTTTCCCGGGCGCGCCGGTAAATATCCTGTGCCTCGGCTTCGAGCCGGCTCAGGCAGTCACCGCCGAAGTCCAGCGGCGACAGATTGGCTTCCAGGTTGAACAACCCCAGTTCGTGGGTGAAGCGGTCGTCGCCAATGATTTCAAGGATTTCGAGCGCCCGCTTGGCGGGCTTGTGCGCGCGGTCGACCAGGAACATCTCCTGCTCCGCCCCGATGCGTTGCACACCAGACTCGATCAGCCCCGAGTCCAGCATGGTTTCGAGGGCGTGCACCTCGGCGAGCAGGGACTTCATGAACGCCTGGTGAGTGGTTTCGTCTTTGTTGAGCCTGACGTTCTGTTCGCCCATCGATTGCACCTGCGAGCCAGTTGTCCGTTCGAGAATAGCACACGACCGGCGCCGCGACTGCCCAGGTTGGCGGGCATCGTATAGACTATGGAGGAGCGATGGGAGACAGAACCGTGACCAAACCCTGGCTGCAATGCTATCCGGAGGGTGTTCCAGCGGAAATCGACCTCGGCGAATATGCCTCGATTCTCGATATTTTCGAAGAGAGCTGCAAGAACTACCGCGAGCGGACGGCGTACATCAACTTCGACCGCAAGATGACCTACGGCGAGCTCGACCGGCTGAGCCGCAATTTCGCCGCCTGGCTGCAGTCCAGGGGTCTGCGCAAGGGCGACCGCATCGCCCTGATGATGCCCACCATCCTGCAATACCCG
>JBFFUJ010000215.1:0-4327 GCA_041571375.1 Lysobacterales bacterium
AATATGCAGGGTGATGGATTCGAAGCACACGTTCAGGCGGGGCAAAAAGTAGAGGCTGGCCAGTTGCTGCTGAGCTTTGACCTGGAAAAGGTGCTGCGCGGGGCAGCCAGCCTGCGCACTCCGGTGCTTCTGTTGCAGTCGGACAGCTATTCGCTGCAGCGGGTGTGCGCCGAGGGGGTGGTCTCCTTCGATGAAGTGATCTTTGAGGTTCACCGGGTTTCGAAGGACGAGCAGGCCGGTGCTGCGGCGGACCTGCCGGCAACGGAAATGGCGGAAGAGTCGCACAGCCGCACCGTAGTCATCGGTCTGAAGCACGGTATCCATGCGCGACCGGCCGCCGGCCTGATTGCGGCGATCAAAGAGTTGGACGCCAGGGTCAGCCTGGCATACGGGGGGCAGACAGCCGATCTGCGCAGCCCCGTGGCCTTGATGTCGCTGAGCACTGAGCGTGGCGCCCGCGTCACCGTCAACGCCAGTGGTCCGGACGCGCTGCGGGCGCTGGACGTCGTCGCCGCGGGACTGGAGCCGCTGGCGGACGGCGAGACGGTTCCCGAAGAACAGGAACATGACAAGCCGGACGCCGCCAACGAGCCGCAAGAGCCGATCCCGGCCGGCACGGTGCTTCGGGCCTTGCCGGCGAGCCCGGGCCTCGGCCAGGGCACGGCGTTCTCCCTGCGCCAAAGCACGAGCAGCAGTTCGGTCAGCACGGGCACCCCGGAAGAAGAACGGGATGCGTTGGATGCAGCGGTGGAGCGGGTGCGCGCCTACCTCAGTGAGTTGGCGGCGGCTGATGGGGAAACGGGCGCAGATATCGCCCGCGCGCATCTGGCGTTACTGGACGACCCGCTGGTGGTGGACCGCGCGCACGAGCTCGTCGAACAGGGCCTGGCGGCCGGTGCGGCCTGGCAGCGAGCCGTGAAGGACGCGATCACCATGCTGTCGCGTCTGGAGGATCCGCGCATGCGCGAACGCGCGGATGACCTGAAGGACATCGACTTGCGTGTGCAGCGCGTGCTGGTCGGTGAGGATCCCCGGCAGGCGTTCGAATTGCCGCACCAGGCCATTGTGCTGGCCGAGAACCTGCTCCCCTCGCAGTTGCTGGAAATGGACCGCAGCCGCCTGGCCGGCATTTGTCTCGCTGCCGGTGGCGTCACGTCCCATGTGGCGATCCTCGCAATTGCGATGAACGTTCCGATGCTGGTGGCCGCCGGAGAGCAGGTGCTGGCGATCGAGGCGGGTTCGGATCTGCTGCTCGATGCCGAGTTGGGGGAACTCGAGGTGGGGCCGCAAGCGGAGGCCGCCGAGCGCTTCGCAGCGCGGATCGACGACGCAAAGCGCCTCGGCCAAATGGAGGCGGGCGCCGCCCGTCAGCCGTGCTTCACCCGGGACGATGTGCAAATCCATATCCATGCCAACATCGCCTCGGCGGCCGACGCGCAGTCCGCGGTGGAGTGCGGTGCGGAAGGTTGTGGGCTTCTGCGCACCGAGTTCCTGTTCATGGACCGTGTCCATGCCCCCGATCTGGAGGAGCAGTTGCGGGTCTACCGGGACGTATCGTCGGCGCTTGGCGACCGGTCACTGGTTGTTCGCACGCTCGACGCAGGCGGTGACAAGCCCATTTCCTATATTCAGCAGGCGCCCGAGGAAAACCCGGCTCTGGGGGTGCGTGGTATCCGCTTGAGCCTGGCGCATCGCGGCCTGCTGGAGACTCAATTGCAGGCCCTGTTGCAACTCGACCATCCGCAGCCTGTGCGGGTGATGATCCCCATGATCAGCTCGGTGGAAGAGGTCGAGGAGGTAAAAGACGTATTGGCCAGGCTGGGATTCGACGCATCCGATGCGCAGCTGAAACTGGGCGTCATGATCGAGACGCCCGCTGCGGCACTGATTTCCGATCGCCTGTCGCAAATGGTGGACTTCTTCTCCATCGGCACCAACGACCTGGCCCAGTACACGCTGTGCATGGATCGGGGAGAACCCTCGCTGGCCAGGAGCTTCGATACGCTTCATCCGGCCGTTTTGCGTCTGATTCGGCAAACGGCGAAAGCGGCCGATCGGGCGGGTGTCCCGGTGGCTGTCTGCGGTGCTGCTGCCGGTGACCCGGTCGCTGCACCGTTGCTGCTCGGCCTGGGCATTCGGGAACTCTCGATGCCGGCCGGACTGATCGCGCGCCAGAAGGCGCACCTCAGGAAGATTTCGACGGTGGAATGCGAAGAGCTTGCGTCAACGGCGCTGGAACTGGGATCGGCCCGGGCCGTGCGCGAGTTGGTGCGCGAATTCTTGATGGCGTAAGACCGGCGCCACGGGGACAAACATTATGAGAAAACTCTTTCCTGCAGTTCAGAAACTCGGCCGCTCCCTGATGCTGCCCATCGCGGTGTTGCCGGTGGCGGGCCTGTTGCTGCGCCTCGGTCAGCCCGATCTGCTGGATCTGCCCTTCGTGGCCGCGGCAGGCAACGCAGTATTCGCCAACCTCGGTCTGCTGTTTGCCATGGGCGTGGCGGTCGGGCTGGCGCGAGGCAACAACGGCGCGGCAGGTCTCGCCGCGGTGGTCGCCTACCTGGTCACCGCCGAGGGTGCGCAGATTTTGATCGGAGTCGAAGAGGCCGGAGTCGCCGAGGCGGCCGTCCGGAAGCTCAGCGTGCCCATAGGCCTGATCTGCGGCATTATTGCCGGCAATTTTTACAACCGCTTCAGCGAGATTCGTCTGCCCGATTACCTGGCCTTTTTTGCGGGCAAGCGTTTCGTGCCGATCATCAGTGGGTTTGCGGCGCTCTTCCTTGCCGTGCTCTTCGGCTACGGCTGGCCCGTGCTGGAGCAGGGGATGAATGCCCTGAGCGACGGTGTGGTGACATCCGGCAGCTTCGGTTTGTTTCTTTACGGTCTGTTCAACCGCCTGCTGATCATCACCGGGCTCCACCACATCCTGAACAACCTGGCCTGGTTTATCGTGGGTGATTTCGAGGGCGTCACCGGGGACCTGCGGCGGTTCTTTGCTGGCGATCCATCCGCCGGCGCATTCATGGCCGGTTTCTTCCCGGTGATGATGTTCGGGCTGCCGGCGGCCTGCCTGGCCATGTACCACGCTGCTCGCAAGGAGCAGAAAAAAGCGGTGGGCGGCCTGCTCCTTTCGATGGGCCTCACCTCGTTCCTGACCGGCATCACCGAGCCGATCGAATTCACGTTCATGTTCCTGGCGCCCGCCCTTTATGCCTTTCACGCCGTGCTGACGGGGCTGTCCATGGCGGTGATGGACTTTCTCGACGTGCACCACGGTTTCGGATTTTCGGCAGGTTTGTTTGACTACGTACTGAACTACGGTCTTTCCACTCGCGGCTGGATCATTTTGCCTTTCGGCGCCGTTTACTTCCTGGGCTACTACCTGGTATTTCGCTGGTTCATCGTTCGTTTCAATGTCCCCACTCCGGGTCGCTCCGAGGCGGAAGAGCAGAAGCCGGTGGCGGTCGGCAGCGTCGGCCCCGCTGGCGAGGCGGCGGCCCTGGTCGCGGCTCTGGGAGGGCGCGATAATCTGCTGGATATCGATGCCTGCACGACTCGATTGCGCTTGCGCGTGAGCAGCCAGGAAAAGGTGGACGAGGCCGCGCTCAGATCACTTGGCGCGTCTGGCGTGCTTCGCCCGACCAAGGACACTGTGCAGGTCATCATTGGCCTTCGGGCCGATGAGATCGCCGGAAACATGCGCCGCGCCGGCTTGGATACGGTGGATCGCGTATTGTCCGCCTTGGGTGGCAAGGACAACCTGCGCGAGGTCGAGTGTTTCGGGACACGGCTTTCACTGCAGGTTTCGGACGCTTCGAAAGTTCAGGAAGGTATGCTGACCGGCGATGGAGTTCGCGCACTCGTTAAAGTCGCTGAGGGGCGCTTCCACCTGGTCGCGGACAGTGATGCCGGGAATCTGGCTGACGGATTACGTGGAAGGACCGCCTGAACCCCAACCGCGAAGCGATCGGGTTCGACAAATTTGTCTGGAACAATTTTGGCCGGCAGCGCAGGCAGCGAGCAGGGAGCGGTTTCGGCGCAGCCGAAGAAGTGCCCTGCGAGCGCCGTCGCGCCCGCGCCCGCAGCTCCACCAGCAGATCATTCACGCATTTGTTGGGAATTATTATTCAGTAATAACAATGACATACATCATTGATAAAGTTGAACCAACAGGGTGACAATGGTGTTGACTCGGAGTTACCGCTGTTCTGCAACGCTCGCGTTAGTGGTCTGACCAGGCTGTGCCTGACTGACATCCTTCCGAAGAGACCCGGTCTGCCGGAAGGTCAGTTCCCGGAGAAGGCTCGACATTCACTGCAGATTCGAG
>JBFFUJ010000216.1:0-4322 GCA_041571375.1 Lysobacterales bacterium
CCGTCCATCTCGACCAGAATGGCGTTCAGCGTCTGCGCGCTTTCAGCGCTTGCGCCGTGAAGATCCACTGCCCGGCGGCGGCCCACGGCGTCGATCTCGTCAAGGAAAATGATGCACGGCGAGTTCTCCTTGGCCTGGCGGAAGAGATCGCGCACGCGGGACGCGCCCACGCCCACGAACATCTCCACGAAATCGGAGCCCGAAATCGAGAAGAACGGCACCTTGGCCTCGCCCGCGATGGCCCGCGCCAGCAGCGTCTTGCCCGTGCCGGGGGACCCGACCATCAGAACGCCGCGCGGAATGTGGCCGCCCAGTTTCTGGAATTTGCCGGGGTTGCGCAGGAATTCGACCAGTTCCTCGACCTCTTCCTTGGCCTCCTCCACGCCAGCGACGTCGGCGAAGGTAACATTGACCTGGTCCTCGCCCTGCAGCTTGGCGCGGCTCTTGCCAAAGGACATGGCGCCCCTGCCGCCGGCGCCGCCCTGCATCTGGCGCATGAAATACACCCACAGGCCGATCAGCAACAGCACCGGGGTCACGTTCAGTATCAGTTCAACCACCACCGAGCGCTCGGCCGGGGGTTCGGCGGTGATCTCGACCTGGTTCTCCACCAATTCGTCCACCAGCTTGGGATCCGGCGGCCCAAAGGTATTGAAATCCTTGCCGTTGACATTGCGCCCGGTGATCTTGTTACCGTTCAGGCTGCTCTCGATATGTACCTGCAACACCGTGCCGTTCCGCACGTCGTCGAGAAACTCCGAGTAAGCCAGCGCATCCGGCGTGTTGCCCACCGTCGCGTAGTGATTGAAGATCGACAGCAGGACCACGGCGATGATCGCCCAGGTCAGCAGGTTCTTGACCATGTCGTTCATCGGTTTGTCTTCTTTCTTTCCAGCCATTGAATCAATCGAATTCCTGGTTTTGACTCGCCCTGTTACAGAGCATTGCTAACATGTTACTGCAGCTTGCGCCCGCGTCCCAGTATGTAGACCTCACGGCTGCGGGGACGTGAAGCTGCGGGCTTCCGGACGACCACCTTCTCAAAATCGGACCGGCACAGTTGCAAAAAGTGGTCAAAGCCCTCTCCCTGGAAGACCTTGGCCACAAAATCGCCACCCGGCCGGAGCCATTCCTCCGCGAACGCGAGCGCCAGCTCCGCGAGGTACATGGCGCGCGGTTGGTCGACCGCATCCATCCCACTCATATTGGGGGCCATGTCGCTCAACACAAGATCAGGCCTGGCGCCGTCCAGGGCGGCCTCCAGCGCACGCAGCGGTTCGCCCTCGGTGAAATCACCCTCGATGAACGTCACCCCCTCGAGGTTTTCCATGGGCAGAACATCCAGTGCGATGACCCGGCCGGATACCCCGACCAGCCCGCCTGCAAGCTGAGACCAGCCGCCAGGGGCGGCACCGAGGTCCACGACGCACATGCCCTTCCTGATGAGCGTGTACTTTTCGTGCAACTCGAGGAGCTTGAACACCGCTCTCGATCGCCAACCTTCCTGCTGGGCACGTTTGACGAACGGATCGTCGAAATGTTCCCTGAGCCAGCGCCTGCTGCTCTTGCTCCTGGCCATCAGCCGACGGTTCCGGCCCCTGGCCGCATGCTAAAATCCGTCTTCTTCATTCGCTGCTCCGGAATTCGTACATGTCACTCAGCTCCGCCCAGAAACGCCATTTACGCGGCCTGACGCATCATATCAACCCGGTGGTCATGGTGGGCGAAAAAGGGCTTACGGAAAATGTGTTCGCCGAAATCGAACAGACCCTGGACCGCCACGAACTCATCAAGGTCAAATTGCGCGTCGACCGGGAAACGCGTGCAACCCTGATCGGGGAAATCACCCGGCATTGCGGCGCCACGCTGGTGCACAGGATTGGCCAGGTGGCCTGCTTTTTTCGCCGGAACGCCAAACAACCCGTGATCAGCCTGCCCCATGATTGATCTCGTGCGCGAATCGCCCGGTGCGCATAACTTCATCAGTGCCATCGATAATAGCGGAATAAAAATTCGCGATAATTACTACCGTGGTTCATTGCTGCTCGCGCCGGACAGCATAACGACGGGGTGGCCGCCAGTAAGCATGTCCGATTTGCGGGTGGAGCATCTAGAAGCCCTGTTCGCCCTGCAACCCGAAGTCGCCCTGCTGGGCACCGGTGCGGAACACCAGCTGCTCGCCCGCGAATTGCAGCTCGCCACCTACCGCCGGGGTGTCAGCCTGGAAGTCATGTCGACGCCCGCCGCCTGCAGAACTTTCAATGTGCTGATTTCCGATGACCGAAGGGTCGTGGCCGGCTTGTTGTCACTGGTCGCAACCTGACGGCCGACACGCGCCCGGCGGAACCGGGGCGCTAGTCGATAAACGGCATTTCCGAGATACCTTCCCGGTCCGAGATCTCCCTGAGTTTCACCAGCGCCGCCATTTGCACCTGCCGTACCCGCTCGCGCGTGACGCCCAGCAACTCGCCGACCTCCTCGAGCGTTCTGCGCCCCTTGCCGTGGAGACCGAAACGGTGCTCCACCACCAGCCGCTGCTGGTCGGGCAGCAGGCCTAGCCAGTGGTCCAGTAACTGGCCCGCGGCCTGGCCGGCATATTCCGACTCGGGGCTGGCCGCCTGCTCGTCCGCTATCGAATCCAGCAATGGCTTGCCGGAACCGCTGCCCACGGGTTCGTCGGCGGATGAAGTCGTTTCATTGAAGCCGAACAGGGTGTAGACCTCGTCCATGGGCTTGCCCAGGTGGGCGGCCACTTCCTCGACGTTCGGGTGCCGCCCGAGTTTCTGCTCCAGCTCCCTCGAAGTGCGCAGATAGGACGTCAGTTCCCTGATGACGTGGATTGGCAGACGCACGGTCCGGCACTGGTTCATGATCGCCCTTTCCACGGACTGTCGAATCCACCAGGTGGCATAGGTGGAGAAACGGCAGCCACGCTCCGGGTCGAACTTTTCCACCGCCCGGATCAGGCCGAGATTGCCCTCTTCGATCAGGTCCAGCAAGGGCAGGCCACGGTGAATGTAGGCTCGGGCGACCTTTACGACCAACCGCAGGTTGGCCTCGATCATGCGCTGGCGGCTGGCCGTGCAGCCCGCGCGCGCCGCCCGGGTCAGGGATATCTCCTCCTCGGCCGTCAGCAAGCTCGCACGGCCGATCTCGCTGAGATAGATTCGAGTGACGTCGCCATGGTGAACAGGACGCTTGCCGGTACGCGTGGTCCGCCCGTGCGCGACCTTCAGACCGGTGGCCACCGTGCTGTCGGCTCGCAAGGCAGCATCCTTGCTCTCACCGCGTTTTGCGCCCATCCCCCACTCCTGGAGCCTGCCTCGCCCGTAGCCGGACCCGCTCTGTCATGCCCGCGCTTCCCCCGGCCTGCGGGATCCCGACTGATTTTTCACAAAGCGAATGAATCAAATTACCACACAGGCCTGCGGGTCACAATCATCAGGAATTGTAGACACTTATCAAATTATTCTGACAAGCATTGGCCCGTCCCGCAGACCGGTTCACGGATCCGGCAGGTAAGTGAGCGGATTGACCGGCCGCCCGTTGACACGGATCTCGAAATGCAGAACCTCTTCGTTGCGGTCGTTGCGGCCCAATTCGGCAATCTTCTGTCCGGCCCGGATCTCAGCGCCCTCGGCGACCAGGCGGACGCGATTGTGCCCGTACGCGCTCAGCATCCGCTCGCTGTGCTTGACGATGATCAATTCACCATAGCCGATCAGGCCGTTGCCGCTGTACACCACGGTGCCGGCTGCCGAAGCAAGCACGGCCTGGCCCTCGCGCCCGGCGATATCGAGCCCGTCACGGGCCGGATCGGTCGGTGAGAAACCGCGCAGGATGCGGCCCTTGACGGGCCACAGCCAGCTGTTCGGGTCCGCGCCGGCGCCAGGCTTGCCCTGCCCGGTCGCCACCCCCGTCCGGCTCGGCTGTTTCGGCGCGGACGTGGGCGGGCTTGCCCTGCCGGACGCCGTATCGGCAGCGGGCCGCTCCACTGCCGGCTTGCCCGCATCGCGCTGCGCCGGCGGGGCTGCCGCGGTTCGCGGCTGGGGGGTCATTTTCAGGATCTGGCCGGGGTAAATCGTGTAGGGCGGACGAATATCGTTCCAGCGGGCCACCTCCCGAAAATCAAGGCTGAAGGAGAACGCGATCGCATGCAGGGTGTCGCCGGTCCGCACGCGGTAGCGCCCGCCGTCGAGCAGCATCCTGGCGCTGCGGTCTGTAGCGGGTTGGCCGGATCGTTCCACGACCGGCGCCGGGGGCTTCGACGCACATCCGGTCAGCAGCGCTGCCAGCAGGACCCAGGCGCAGCGTCTCAAGCC
>JBFFUJ010000217.1:0-4315 GCA_041571375.1 Lysobacterales bacterium
CCTGTGCGAGGGCGGCCAGCGACGAGCAGGGCACGACCGGCAGTTCCGCCCCCCAGGCCAATCCCTGGACGACTCCGATACCGATCCGCAAACTCGTGAAGCTGCCCGGCCCCTGGCCGAAGGCAATGGCGTCGAGGTCAGCCAGGCTCATACCGGCTTCCGCGATCAGCCCCATCACGGCGGGGAGCAAGCGTTCCGCGTGCCGCAGCGGGGCATGCTCGTGGATTTCCCTAACTTCGCCGTCGAGACTCAGCGCCACCGAGCAGGCTTCGGAGGAGGTCTCAATGGCCAGCAGCTTAGTCACCCAAGGACTCCAGGAAGCGCTCGGCCTCATCGCGCCCGGACACCGGGCCCATCGGCGGCAGACTGGCCCGGAACACCTTGCCGTAGGAGCGCGTACGTATCCTCGGATCGCACACCACCAGGACCCCCCGATCGCTGACGTCGCGTATCAGGCGCCCGGCACCCTGCTTCAGCGCGATAACCGCCTGCGGCAGGAAAAGCTGCGTGAATGGATTTCCACCGGCGCGCCGCAACAGGTCGCTCCTGGCCTGCACCACCGGATCATCCGGCGCGGCAAAGGGCAATTTGTCAATCACCACCAACGACAGGGCTGGCCCAATCACGTCGACTCCCTCCCAGAAACTCGCTGTCCCAAGCAGAACGCCCTCACCCGACTGCCTGAAGCTCTCGAGCAGGATACTGCGTGGCTGCTCGCCCTGCACGAACAGAGGGTAGGTGCACCGGTCGGCCAGCAGATCTCTGACTTCCCGCAGGGTGCGATGCGAGGTGAACAGCAGAAAAGCGCGGCCGCGGCTCGCCTGCAGCAGGGGCAGAACCTCCTCGACCAGCGCTGCCGGGAATCCCGGGTCGCGGGGCTCGGGCAGGCCGGCAGGCAGCCACAGCCTGGCGTTGCCTTCGTAGTCGAAGGGTGATTCCAGTTGCAGCGTCGCCGCATCCGACAACCCCATCTGGCCGATGAAATGCGAGAAATCGCCCCCCACCGACAAGGTCGCGGAGGTGAACAACCAGGCCGCGTCGGCCTTTTCCCGAAATGCATTGAAGGTCGATGCCACCTCCAACGGGGTAATCTGCAGGGCCAGCCCCCGGCCGCGGCGCTCGAACCAGCGGACCTCGTCTCCAGCGAGCGGCGCATCGAAACGATCGAAGCCGGCCTGCAGACCCTCCAGGCGCTCGAGGCAGGCATCGACGCCCCGGTCGCTGCCAGCCAGTTTCTGCGCTTCCTCGTGCAGGTTATTGACGGCCTCATCCAGCGTTTGCAGGGCGGATCGGGCCGGGCCATCGGCAACGAGGTCAGGCCAGGACCCCCGATCGGGCAAGCGCTCGGCAACGGTCGACTGAAACTCCTTGAGTTTCTGCAGACATGCGGCTACCGGCTCGCGCAGGACCGCCATCGCCCCGCTGACGGAGGCCGACTCGGCCAGCAAATCACGGCACAGTTCTTCCACCTGCCGGGTGGAAAGGGTCAGGCTGAAAAAGCGCGATGCGGTCTCCGGCGCCTGGTGGGCCTCGTCCACGATGAACGCAGCCGCACCCGGCAGTACTTCGCCGAAGCCGCTCTGCTTGATCGCCATGTCGGCGAACAGCAGGTGATGATTGACCACCACCACGTCGGCCTTCTGGGCCTGGGCACGGGCCTGCGCCACGAAGCACTCCTCAAAGCGCGGACACTCGCTGCCCAGACAATTGTCGGCGGTGGAGGTCACCAGCGGCAGCAGTCCGCTCTCCTCCGTCAGGACATCGGCGATCGACAGGTCGCCGTCGCGGGTGCGGGCCGACCAGCTGACCAGGCCCTCCAGTTCGGTCACGGCGGCCCGCGTGGGCAGCCGCCCCTCGCTGCGGGCCAGGTCCATGCGGTGGAGGCACAGGTAGTTGGCGCGGCCTTTGAGCAACGCCACCCGGCGGGATACCTCCAAAGTCTGCGTGACCAGGGGAATATCCCTGAAAAAGAGCTGGTCCTGAAGCGTCTTGGTCCCGGTCGATATGATCGTCCTTTCGCCATTGAGCAGTGCCGGCACGAGATAAGCCAGTGTCTTCCCGATCCCGGTGCCTGCCTCCACGATCATCGACCCGCCTGCCGCCAGTTGGTGCTCGATGGCTGCGCCCATGCGGACCTGTGCCTCCCGCGGGGCGAAGCCCTGCAGGGTCTCGGAAAACGGGCCAGTTGCGCCCAGTAGGCCGGCGCTGCGGGATTGCGTCACGGTTTTTTCAGAGACTTTCGGGCCGCTTGTTCATGCATGATGTCGCGCGGCGGTTTGCTTCCTCGGAGCCTGGCGCGTCGCCCAGGCGGCTTCGCGCCAGGCCGATGGTGCGCCAGTTCCGGCTACAGATTTCACCGACCCTCGGCCCGGAATCATAGGACCTGACGGCGAAATTCAGTGCCTGCTCGTAGTCGCCCGTCTGCAGCTGTACTTCTGCCATGCTCTGGAGGATTTCCGGATCGCGCGGCTCGATTCGGAGGGCGCGCTCCAGCAGCACGGCTGCCTTGCCATAATCCCCTGCAGACTCCGCCGAGCCGGCATCGGCCAGCAGTTCCTTGACCGCCGGGTTCTGCAAGGGGAACACCTGCACCCCGGCGCTGTCCTGCCGCGCCGGTACGCGTACGGTGGTCTCCACTTCGCTCTGTCCGCCCTGCGACGAGTGCGGGGTCCAGCCCGAACAGGCGCCGAGCAACAGCGAGGCCAGAGCAGCGGCCAGCGCATGAATCAGTCCATTGGACCGGTCAGTTTTTCTTGCCAAACAACTTTCTCCAGAATGATTCCTTGTCCTCTTTGCGGGCAGCAGCGAGGCAATCCGTCATGGCCTGCGGCTCGGAGCCCTCCACGAAAGGAAGCTGCACGGCATTGCCGCAATGCTCAGCCGTCAGGCTGCCTTGCTCGCG
Source organism: Lysobacterales bacterium (assembly GCA_041571375.1). Classification (GTDB taxonomy): domain Bacteria; phylum Pseudomonadota; class Gammaproteobacteria; order Xanthomonadales; family SZUA-36; genus CALKKN01. The sequence continues at coordinate 2,903 of JBFFUJ010000217.1, forward strand.
GTCAACCCAGAGCCAGAACGCGCCGTCGGGCATACGCAGGTCCACCGATTCCAGCGGCAACTGGCGAAACAGGTCCGCCCAGACGCGCATCGCTGCGTTGCTGCCGGTAACGCCTGCCGGTCGGTTTTGGTCGTTTCCGACCCATGTAACGGCAACGCGGTTACGAGTATATCCGACAAACCAGCTGTCGCGGCGGTCGTTGGTGGTCCCGGTCTTGCCCGCCAGGGTTGCCGCCTCGTCCAGCAACACGGGCAATTTCGACGCCGTCCCCTGCTCCACGACCTGCGTCAGCGCATAATTCAGCACCGCGATGGCCTCGCGACGCGGCTGCGGCAGCATCCGCAGCGGATACCGGACCAGTTCGTGGCCTTCCGTTGTCTGAACAGCCAGGACCGAACGCAGCGGAACGCTGTAGCCTCCGGCTGCAATGGACTGATATATCTGCGCCACTTCCAGCGGTGTCAGTTCGACCGCCCCGAGGAAGACGGCAGGCACCGGGTCCACCGGCGCATCCACCCCCAGCCGCTGCAACCGGGCCAAGAGGTTGTTCACGCCGATGTTCAGGCCGAGCCGGACGGTCGCCTGGTTGTAGGATTGCGTCAGGGCCTCCAGCAGGGTCACCTCACCGTGGGAAATGCCATCGTAGTTCTCGGGCTGCCAGCTGCTGCCGTCCGCTTGGCGCAGAGACAGCGGCTCGTCCGGTATCCGGGTGAGCAGGTGGTAGTCCGACGGGTGTTCCAGGGCGAGCAGGTAGACAAGCGGCTTGACGACCGAGCCAATCTGACGGCGCGCGTGCAGGGCGCGGTTGAATCCGACCCGCGCGGCGTCGCGGTCGCCGACCAGGGCGCGCACTTCACCGCTGGCCACATCCGCCAGCACCAGAGCACCCTGCAGATCGCCCGGCAGCCCCCGCTCGGCAAGTTGCCGGAGGCCGTCGCTTACCGCGGCCTGGGCTTTTTCCTGTTCCGACGGCGACAGGGTGGTGAAGATCCTCAGGCCCTCGCTGCGGAGGTCTTCCTCGCGGTACACCTGTGACAGCTGACGGCGCACCAGCTCGACGAAGGCGTGATACCGGCCTCCGCGCGCGCGCGCGGCCGCCGTCACCTCCAGGGCTGACGCGCGCGCTGCGCCGGCCTCCCGCTCGGACAACAAACCGGTTTCGACGAACACGTCCAGGACCTGATTGCGCCGCTCGAGGGCCCGTTCGGGGTGTTTGCGGGGATTGTAGTAAGAGGGCCCCTTCACCAGGCCGATCAGCAGGGCGATCTGGCCTGGCTCGAGGCGTTCCAGCGGTTGCTCGAAATAGAACTGGCTGGCGCGACCGAAGCCGTGCACGGCGTAGGCACCGTGCTGACCGAGAAAGACTTCGTTGAGGTAGGCCTCGAGAATCTCGCCCTTGTCGTAATGCGCCTC
>JBFFUJ010000218.1:0-4223 GCA_041571375.1 Lysobacterales bacterium
CGTCCGTCGCCGCGCATCCTTGGCTGCCTCGATCGTCCAGGCGGAGCGGCGGGCCCCGTCCGACGGATAAAGCGCCTCGCGGCAGACCCCCATGTTGTACCAGCCCTTGATCGCGCCGCGGCAGCTGGAGCCCTCGTAGTCGTCGCCCGGCCATTCGTCGAACCGTTTCGCCATCTCGTGCAGCATGCGGGCGCTGACCGTTTCGGCGCCGGTGGTCGTGACTTCGACCGAGCGCCCGATCAGGCAATCGATCACCGCCGCCAGGCCAAAGCCGGTGCAGGCGCCGGTAGCGCCCTGGTCGCGGACAGTGAGCCCGGTGGGGATCGGCCAGGTGGGTGCGAGGGTCCGCAGGGTGGGGCGATACTCGAAATCCCGGAAGTCCGGCGCATCCTGGCGCGCATTCAGGCGGTAGCGGCCGATCCTCGATGGCTGCTTCGGGCTCATGGCTCTGACTATAGACGCTGCGATCCACTCCCGCATCCCGGTGGTCGAAGCGGGGCGGGATTTCTGGAACAATCAGGGCTGGTCCCATCGGGCCGTAAAGGCCGGGTGTCGACCGCGAACCCGTTTGCTTTGCCCGGGAGGTGGCGCCTTGCAGCAGATCCTCAGGTTGTCGATTCTCGTCCTGTCGATGTCGGGGCTTTGCCTGTCTCATGCCGCGGTGAGCGGCACCGCGGAGCAGGATGCCCGGCAGATGGAGGCCGCTGCAGGTCAGGCTCCCGGCTATCGGCTCGATTACGAAGGGCAGTTCCAGCCGTCAAATGGCACGGTCGAGGTGCGCCTCACGGTGCGCCAGGACAACGGTCAATTGAAGTCGGTGCGCTTTGGCTTCGATACGGCCCGTTACCGCGATTTCGAGGCCGATGGCATCCTCGACATGGCGGAGGAAGAGCTCAGCTGGCAGCCGCCGGCCGATGGTGGGTCTCTGCGGTTCACGTTGGACCTGAATCACCAGCGCAAAGGGGGAGGTTTCGACAGCCTGATGCAGGAAAATTGGGCCATATTCCGCGGCGACGACCTGTTGCCTCCGGTGGCGACCACCGCCCGCAAAGGCGCTCACTCGCGTTCGCGGCTGCGTCTGGCCGGCCCCGATGGCTGGTCCTTCGCAACCGCCTATCCGCGGGCCGAAGACGATCCGCAGTGGTTCATCGTCGATCGACCCGGGCGCCGCTTCGACCGTCCGGTGGGCTGGATGGCCGCCGGTCGGCTGGGGGCGCGTTGGGGCGACATCGCCGGCACCCGGGTCGCCGTTGCCGGGCCGGTCGGGCAGGGTGTGCGGCGCCTCGACATGCAGGCCTTTCTGCGCTGGAACCTGCCCGCACTGAAGCAGGTCTTCCCCGATTTTCCGAATCGCCTGCTGGTGGTTGCGGCCGGCGACCCCATGTGGCGCGGCGGGCTGTCGGGGCCCGGCTCCCTGTACGTCCACGCCGACCGGCCCCTGATCAGCGAAAACGGGACCAGTACGCTGCTGCACGAACTGGTGCACGTGGCGCAAGGGTTCCGGGCGGCGGAGGATGAGGACTGGATCGTGGAGGGCATTGCCGAGTACTACACGCTGGAGATCATGCGGCGGTCGGGGACGATTTCAGAGAATCGCTACGAGCGCGGCATGGAGAAACTCGCTCAGTGGGGCGGCAAGGCGACCGGACTCACATCGCAGCGCTCCACAGGGGCCCGTACCGCGCGGGCCGCCGTCATCATGCGCGAACTGGATACCGAACTGCGTGACAAAAGTTCCGCCAGATACAGCCTGGACGACGTGGCCCGGCAACTGGTCGAGGACGGTGAACCAGTGAGCCTCAGTCGCCTTCGGACCCTGGCCGAGCAGCTGGCCGGGGGCCCTGTCCTGGCGCTCTCGCCGCAGAGGCTGGACGAGGCTTGAGTGGTGTTCGAATGGCTCCGGGGTAACGGCGTATCGCGCTTCGTGGCCTAGACGACGCCCCCGGGATTCGCCAGCTTCTGAAAGGCATCCAGGTAAAGGCGTCCCTGCTTTTCCCAGGAGTAGTCCATTGCCATACCGTTCTGCACCAGACGCCGCCAGGCCTTGCGGTCCCGGTAAGCCTCGAGCGCGCAGTCCAGCGCCCAGTCCAGCCCGGACGGGTCGAAGTCGTTGAACACAAAGCCCGTACCCTGACCGGACGCGGGATCGAAATGCTGCACTGAATCCGCCAGGCCGCCGGTGCGGCGCACGATGGGCGGTGTGCCGTAGCGCAGGCTGTACATCTGGTTCAGTCCGCAGGGCTCGAACAGGGAAGGCATCAGGAACATGTCGCTGCCCGCCTCGATCCGGTGGGCCATGCGGTTGCTGTACCCGCGCCAGAAGCAGACGCGCCCCGGGAAGCGCTGCTGCAGCCAGTGAAAGTACTCTTCATAGCGCTGCTCGCCGCTGCCCAGTACCGCGAGCGCGAACTGGCCGCTTTCGAGACGCTCCGGAACCACCGCCTGCACCAGGTCCAGGCCCTTCTGGGCGGTCAGGCGCGTTACCATGCCGAGCAGTGGGCGCGCATCGCCGCCTTCGAGGCCAAGCTCCTCCATCAGGTGAAGCTTGTTCTTTTTCTTGGACGCGGTGTGGCGGGCATCGTAGGTCTGCGGGATCAGGGGATCGCTACGTGGGTCCCACTCGCCAAAATCCACGCCGTTGAGGATGCCGATCAGTGAGTCATGACGCTGGCGGAGCAGATCCTGCAGTCCCATGCCCTGATGCGACGTCGAGATTTCCCGCGCGTAGGTCGGGCTGACGGTGGTGAGCAGGTCGGCATGCAGCACGCCGGTTTTCATGAAATTGATGTTGCCGGCCACGAGATCCGGCTGATGCAGCGCGTTCGCGCCGCCCTCCAGGCCCATTTCCCGGAGAATGCCGGAACCGAACACACCCTGGAAGGCGATATTGTGGATAGTGAGCACGGAACGGCTTGTGGCAAAGAGGCGGTCCCAGGCATAACGTGATTTCAGGTACAGCGGTATCAGCGCGGTGTGCCAGTCGTGGCAGTGGAAAATGTCCGGTGCGAAGGCCATGTACTGGCACATTTCGATCGCGGCGCGTGACAGGGCGATGAAACGCAGGTGCTCGTCATGACTGCTGCCGTAAATCCCCCGGCGATCGTAAAGTTCGGGGCAGCGCATCAGGTAGATCTTCAGCCGGCTGCCGGGCAGGGTGGCGGTGTCGATCGAGTAATGCAGCGCCTGACGGCCGAGCTGCATCGGCAGGTCCTGGAGGAACTGGACCGGGGTAATGTCCAGCGCCGACCGGTCGATATCCCAATACAACGGCAACAGGGCGCGGACCTCATGTCCCTCATCATGCAGATAGGCGGCCAGCGCAGAGGTGACATCGGCCAGGCCGCCGGTCTTGGCCAGCGGCGCCATCTCTGACGCGGCCAGGCAGATTTTCAGCGGGGGGCGGGTCATGGTGCGGCGCGAATGAAGTCGACGATGCGGGTGACGACCGCGTCGTTGTTCTCCGGGGCCATGATATCGCCCGCCAGCACGTGGTTGCTTGGATCCCCGGAAGAGGACACCTCGATCAGGCGGCGATGCGGGCTGAGCATCTCGCGGTAGGCGGTCCGAATCCACCCGGTGTCGACGACCGTGTCGGCCGGGGAGTAGAGCACCAGCAGGCCCGTTTCCAACTGCAGCGGCAACTTGTTCCGCGTGTAGTTGACCAGCCGCATCATCTCGATGACCGCGTCCATCGGGTAGCTGGTGGCCCAGTAACGCGCCTGCTGCTCGTTGCGCGGCGTCCAGCTGTGCGTGTCGCCGGCGACCATGTAGGCCAGCTGCGGCCCCCCGGGCCAGGTCAGATATTCGGCACTGGGGTCGCTGGGTCCGAAATTGGGAGAGATCAGGACCAGGGCGCTGACCGGCCGGAACGCCTGGTGGTCCACCATGGCCAGGGCCAGGGTGGCGCCGGTGGAGGTTCCCATCAGAACGATCCGCTCGCCGACGGCAGCACCTACCGTCAGCGCCTCGGCCGCATCGTCGAGCCAGTCCTCGGCCCGCACGCCGGACAGAGGGTCCCGCGCGTAGCCGTGGCCGGCCAGCCTTGTTTCGAACAGATTGGCGCCGAGTGCGTCGGCGACCTGTTCGGCAACGGGCGCAAGCTCCTGCCGGGTGGCCGAAAAGCCGTGCAGGTAGACAACGGACAGATGCGTCCGGCTCCCGCGCCGGCCCGCATGCCAGCGCAGGCGTTTTTCGGTGTCGGGAATGATGTCGCCGGCGCGTGC
>JBFFUJ010000219.1:0-4210 GCA_041571375.1 Lysobacterales bacterium
GGCCGTGCGCATTGCGAATGATTCGATTTACGGCCTTGCCGGCGCCGTCTGGAGCCGGAATATCGACACCGCGCACAAGGTCGCCGAAGCGGTGCGGGTCGGCACGATGGGCATCAACAACTACTTCGGGGGCGACATCACGGTGCCGTTCGGCGGCTTCAAACAGAGCGGCAACGGCCGCGACAAGTCCATCCACGCCTTCCACGACTACACGGAGCTGAAAACCACCTGGATCGAATTCGAATAGTGATGCGGCGGCCCGCTGCAGATACCGGCGGCCGTCGAACGGTGCCGCCGCGCCAGACTGACGGAGCCTCTGCGTGACCCCGGCCGATCCGAAACACGACCTGACCAGCGGTCCCGTTGCGGCCCATCTGCGACGGCAGGCCACCCCTTTCGGTCTCGGTCTGGTGGCCATTTTCTCCTTCGAGGCCGCCGACCTGTTCTTCATTTCCAAGCTCGGCGACGCGCCGCTGGCCGCGGTCAGCTTTACCATGCCGGTCATCTGGCTGATTTACGGCATCGGCATCGGCTTCGAGGCGGGCGCCGCGTCCTGCGTTTCCAGGGCGATCGGCAGGCGCGAAGTGCGACAGGCTGCGCGCCTGACCACGGACACGATGGTGCTCGGAACGGCCGTTGCGCTGCTGCTCGCCCTGCTCGGCCTGTCGTCGATCGGGCCCGTCTTTTCCCTGCTGGGGGCGACCCCGGAACTGATGCCCCTGGTCAGCGACTACATGCAGGTCTGGTACTGGGTCGCGCCACTGGACATCGCGCTCTGGACCTCGCTGGCCTCCATGCGGGCTCGCGGCAATACCCTGTTCGAGAGCAAGGTGATCACTGCGGCGGCGCTGCTCAACCTGGTTCTCGACCCGATTTTCATCTTTGGATTGTTCGGATTTCCACGGCTCGAGGTCGCCGGGGCGGCGCTGGCGACCCTCGTATCCACCGCGTGCATGCTGCTGTTCACCCTCGTCTGGCTCAGTCAGCGCATGAGAGTCTATGCGAGTCCGCTGGCCCCCTTCCGAACCATTCTCGCGTCCTGGCGACACATGCTCGCGATCGGTATTCCGGCGATGATCACCAACGCCATCATCCCGGTCTCGGCCGGCATCGTGGTCGCGATGCTGGCGACGTTCGGTGTCGACGCCGTGGCGGGCTATGGCGTCGCGATGCGTATCGAACCGATCTTTCTGATTCCCTTTTACGCGCTGTCCGCGGTATCCAGCCCGTTTTTTGGCCAGAATTTCGGTTCCGATCAGTACGATCGCCTGCTGGAGGCGCGCCGGGTCGTCACGCGCTTCTGCCTGGGCTTCGGCCTGGCCCTGGCGATCGTGCTGATCGCGATCGCGCGGCCCCTGACGGGTCTGTTCAGCACCGCCCCCTCGATCCAGGGCGTGGCCGTGCACTACCTGTGGATCGTGTCGCTGTCCTATGGCGCTTACGGGCTGGTCATGTCCTGCAATGCTTCATTCAATGGAATGGGCAAGCCGATGCCCGGCGTGATCGTGTCGGCCTGCCGCGTGCTGATCGTCTTCCTGCCGCTGGCTTTTATCGGGCGGTCCCTGTTCGGGATCGGGGGGCTGTTCGCGGCCGCTACGCTGTCCAACCTGATGATGGGTACGGTGGCGTTTATTTGGCTGGGCCGCGCCATCAACGCGGCGCACCCGGCTCCAGCTCCGACCAGATCGCCTCCACCCAGCCCCTGATCGTCAGTGCCTCCTGCCAGCGGTCGGACAATTCCCGCTGCGCGGCATCGGTGATGGCATAGGGCGGCGGCCCGAGTTCACAGAGGAAAACCAGAGTCGCATCGGCCTCGCTGCGCTCGCGCCACAGCTTCATGCCCTCGCGCCACCAGGACCTGAACTGCCCGACCCATTCCCGGTGCTGTGGAAAATCGATCTGGATCTGGATCTGCTCGCGGTTGGCGATCCGGCCCTGGAAACAATCCGAACGTTCGAGGATGCGCCGCATGTAATGCCGGTCGGCCTCGCGCAGCGGCAGGCGCATCTCACGGTCGATGACATAGTGCGAGAGGTCGGCGCAAAGCCGCATCCCGGGAACTTCGTCGAGCAGTTGCAGGGTGTAATACAGGTCGTTCAGCGTGCAGTCACGGTGCGTCTCGAACAGCAGCGGCAGGCCGATATCCGCCGCCTCCCGGATCCAGCGGCGCACCACGGGTACGCCCTCGGCAACCGTCAGGGGCATGACCTGCCCGATCACGTTGACCAGGCAGGCGTCGAGCTCGACGGCCAGTTCCAGCAGCGGCAGGAGTTCGTCCTCGGCTGCCGGAAAGGCGTTGACCATGCACCCAAGGCCGAATTCCCGATACAGCGGCTTCAGCTTGCGCATGTCGTCGATCTCACCGACCGCGGGGTCGATGCACAGCCCGTGATAGCCGGCTTCCGCTGCCAGCCGGAACCGCTCCTCGAGCGGCCGCTCCGGCATGCCGGGCCGGCGCCGTTCCATGGCCCAGAGTGACTGATAGACCTCCAGGCGCTGGGTCATGGCGAGCCGCACCGCCCGTGAACACTGCCGCCGAGGGCTGTCCGGGTCGGCGCCTCACTGGCCCCGTTACAGGGATTTTTCAGGACCGTCGGGCTCAAAACGAATTGAGGAACGAGACCGCGTTGCCGCCGTATATCTGCCCCGTCCTGGCCCGCCGCAGATAGTCCTTCTCCCACGGGGTCGGCAGGCCGTCGAGATCACCCCCGGAATGGGTCACCCGCTGCACGCGGTAGCGGTGGTACATGCCGAGCTGGGTGCGGAAGGGGATGACGAATTCCGGGTCGCTGCCGTGGGTTTCGCGGTGGTAGGCCGGCAACCGATACCAGGGAACGGTCGGGCGCTTGTGGTGCGCGTTGTGGAATCCGAAGCACAGCGTGAAGTAGTTCGGCCAGTCGTAGCGGAGGCACTCCGGGTTGCTGAAGGTGTGGGCCTGCTCGGTTTCCCGGCCTCCGTACCGCGACGGCGAATCCTCTTCGAACAGCGTGGGATTGCCGTCGTAGTCGTGCTGGACGCCGTCCTTGAAGCGCAGGATGTGCATCATGATCATGTAGGCGACGAGGTACAACAGCGCGGCTTTTGGCTCGACGTAGAGCACCGCCAGGAAAATGCCGCCGCGCAGCAGCAGGACGGCGAGATTGCGCGGCCACTGGTCCCGTCGCTGCGGAATGATGAACGCGGTGAACATCGTGATGAAGTGCATGATCATGTCGTGGGCCGGGATGTAGAACCACTCCAGCAACTTGATCGATTCGGTCAGTCTGGGATGCCTGGCGAGGAACCGGTCCGGCAGGAACCAGACGGCATCGTCGTTGTCCATGTGGTGCCGGAAATGCTTGTAGCGGATGTCTTCGAAGGTGCCGTAGGACGTGCCGCAAACCCAGTTCAGAATACGGCCGAGACGGGCGTTCGCCTCGTTGCTGCGGAACACGGTATTGTGCCCGCACTCGTGGATCATGTAGGCGCAGATCGTCATCGCGTGGCCCAGCAGCAGTACGGCACCCGCGTTGACCCACAGGCTGTCGCCGAACAGGCCATACAGGCCGAGCACATAGCCACCGAAGCCATAGAGCAAAGCGCCGCCGTGGAACCAGAGTCCCTGCGGCTCGTGGAACGCCTGTTGAATCCTCCGCATCACCGTTTGCTCCGACTGCCTGAGCCGCCAAGTATCGGCCGGGTTATTTTTCGCTGCAAGTCGGTTTTGGGTTAGGATGCCCGACTGTGACCCGATCATCGTGAAGCGATGCGCCGAGCCTTTCTCATCCTGACCCTCCTGCTGCCGGCCGCGGTCCTCTGCGACACGCCCGCGCCAGACCAATGGTACCTGAACGGCGGCAATTACCGCGGCGAACACTTCAGCCCGCTGGCGGAGATCAACGATTGCAATGTCGCGGGGCTCGGTCTCGACTGGTCCATCGACCTGCCCGCACCCAACGGCATCGCCGCCACGCCCATCGTCACCGACGGCGTGATCTACCTGTCCGGGCCGTTCTCGATCGTCTGGGCAATCGACGCCAGCGATGGCGGGTTGCTGTGGACCTTCGACCCCAAGGTCGTCCTCACGGAGGCTAACGACTGGACCGGCCGGGTCAATCGCGGCGTGGCGGTCTGGGGCGACCGCGTACTGGTGACCGTCTCGGACTGCCGCCTGATCGGCCTCGATCGCGCCAGCGGCCATCCGGCATGGTCACAGCTCACCTGCGACCCC
>JBFFUJ010000220.1:0-4197 GCA_041571375.1 Lysobacterales bacterium
ACCTCCGACGACGAGATTACCGACATGAACGAAGCTGCCGAAATACAGGCCATCCTCCGACTGATGAACGAATACTGCTACCGCATCGACACGGGTGACAAACTGGGCTTTGCCCAGCTTTTCGAGCACGGGACCTTCCTGCTGAGCGGGGATCCCAACGGCGGTCTGACCGGAACCCAGGCCTTGCTGGACATGCTGGAAAACGTGATCCTCTACGACGGCAAGCCGCAGACCAAGCACGTCATGAGCAACGAATCGATCGAAGTCAACCCGGACGGCAAGACCGCCTCCGCGCAGTGCTACATCGGCGTGTATCAGGCGCTGCCCGATTTCCCGCTGCAGGCGATCTTCATGGGACACTATTTCGATACCTTCGAGAAGGTGGGTTCCGAGTGGCGCTTCAAGCTGCGTGAAATATCGCCCGATCTGATCGGCGATCTGAGCCGTCACCGCGCGGACATGGCCTGAGGCCTGTCTGCATCCGCCTGTTCGGTTTTCAAGCTGCAGCCCTCCGGTGCAGCAATTGATTGAGGCCAGGCGACGACGTCGCCTTCACAGGGCTGGTGTGTCCCGCTCAGCCCGCCCTTCGCTGCTCTGTTGGACCCAGGCGCCGAGAATGATGATGGCGCCGCCAAGGATGAGGCTGAGTGGTAAGGATTCCCCGTACACCAGAACCGAGGACAGCGCCGCAAACACCGGCACGAACAGCACCCAGGGTGCGACCTCGGAGACCGGATATTTTCGGTAGAGGTAAAACAGCACGGCCTGCCCCATCAGTGCCGAAAATACGGTGCTGAACAGGAATGCCAGCCAGTGTCGTTGCTCCAGCATGGCTGGGTCCGGAATCAGTGGTCCCGAGACGGCCGTCAGCGCCCCCAGGGGGAGCAGCGATAAGGCCGCGATCCAGGCCAGCATGTTCCAGACGCTGACGGAATGTGCTTTACCGATGGTGATCGAGCCAGCCGAGTACAGGAGTACCGAGAGCAGCGTCAGTCCGAGCGCCGCGGTGGACAGAGACGATTTCGTCGCAGCTGCGAGGTAGATGGCTCCCAGTGTCGCAATCAGAATGCCCAGCCATTTTTTCGGAGCGATTGACTCGCGGAAGAACAGTAGCGCGAGTATGGCCGATAAGGTCGGCATTAACTGCGTCCCAATGGCCACAGTCGTCAGACTTTCGGTAATCCTGATGGCTTCGTACAGGATGTAAAAGGCCCCGGTGCCGATGGCCAGGGCGGCCAGGAGCAGCCGCCAGGAGATGCCTGCTAAAGGCCGCCACCAGGGCAGCAGCAGAATCAGCGTCAGTAGGGCTCTGGCAAAGGCCATCTGTTCGGGCGCGAAAATCTCCAGCGCGATGCGTGTTGCCACGAAGTTGAAGCCCCACACGGCCGCGGTGAGCAGCATCAACAGGATGTGAGGGGGACTCATGCCGGCGCTAGGCGGCCGGTTCACATATGAAGATAGGGATGTCCCGTTCGGTGCGCCGGCGATACTCGGCGTATGGGGCGTAACATGCTTCGCATACGGGCCAGAGTGCAGGCTTTTCGTCGGCCGTCGCGAGGCGGGCCGTCAGCCGCGTACGCTTGCCGCGGTAATTGACTTCGATGTCCGGATGTTTGATCAGATTGAAATACCAGCTGGGGTTTCTCGGGGCTCCGCCCTGGGAGGCGACCAGCAATACGCCGTCGCCGTAAGGGATGTACATGAGCGGGATAGTCAGGGAACGACCGCTCCTGGCGCCGGTCATGGTGACCCAGCAGACCTCGTCGCCCCCGAAGGTGTTGAAAAGCCGCCCCCCGCTGAGGCTGTGCAGAACTCCATGCAGGCGGGTGAAGGCCTTGACGGCCCACTTGGGCGGCGGGCGGCCCGCCGGCTTGTTCGTGTTCGATGAATCCGTCATTGTCTGCAGACCCTCATCTCGTTGGGCGAGGCTGAAGTCAGGCCCTCGGTCGGCCGGTGTCGAGCGGGCGGAAGCCGTGTTTGCGCATGCCGTCAGGGTCGATTATTTCACGAATGAGCCGGACCTGCTCCCGCGAAGGCGGCTCGGTCACCGGGATCGTACCCTCGGGCATCAGCAGTTCGAAACCGGTGGCTTCCCGCACCTGCTCGACATCGACGCCCGGGTGGACGGACCGCAGGCGCATTCTCTTGCTGACGGGATCGAAATCCATGACGGCGAGGTTGCTGATCACCAGCTCCGGGCCGCCTTCCAGCCCGAGCCGCTCGCGGGCATCGCCCCCGTCGAGATAGCCCGCGGCACTGATGAAATCGACCTTTTCCACCAGGCTCCTCGGCGAGTGGTCCGTGACCCAGAAATAGAGTTCCTTGCCGATCGAGCCCATGTCCGCCAGCCCCGCCGTGCCCGGCAGCCTGACCCTGGGTGCGTGGTAATCGTCGCCGATGACCGAGTTGTTCATGTTGCCATACTGGTCCAGCTGTGCCGCCCCGACACAGAATTTGCGGATCCAGCGCCCATTGAGGACGAAATTCCAGAAGTCACCGTACTGCTCGATGTACATGACGGAATCGCGCCACAGGGGCGCCTCGAGCGTCGATGCGGGAATCCGTGCGGGCCGGGACTCGAGCCCGCCGGAGCTTGGCAGCCAGACCAGGTTTGGGGCATGTGTCAGCCGGGCCAGCATGAAGGCGGCCACCGGTACGAACGACGCCATGCCGTTGCAGCACTGGTCGCCGTCGCGAAACTGCTCCGCCAGCGTCGCCACCATCAGTTCATCGACGGCATAGTCGTCGGTCGCCGGGCTGTGCTGCCAGTCCGCGCTCATTCGTTTTCCTTCCAGGCTTCGATTCGGCGCAGACACCCGGAACCGCCGACGCATTCGAGGTACTGCTCCTGGGAAGCCGGGCCGACGACGTAACGTTTCAGAAAGGCCGCGGCGGCGGCGTCATCGCGCGAGACGCCGACCCATTCCCGGTGAAAGCGGCTGTCGTACCCGTAGTTGGGGAAAAACGAGGTAGGGTGGGCCCCATAGGGCACCTCGGCCACCGCGTCGACCAAGAATCCGGGCAGGATGGTGCGATCCGGATTGGCCCGCAGCACATCCGTTTCGACGATCTCCTCGGCCGTCACGATCACGCGCCTGGCCGCTTTCGGCATGATGCCGATGTCCGGCCACAGGACCGTGGGTTCGTACTGAACGTTGCCGTAGCGGTCGGCGCGGTGGGCGTGGATCAGTGCCGCATCGGGCACCAGGGCCCGGCAGGCGACGACCGGAGGGCCCCCGAACGGGTCTTCTAGCATTCTGAGATGGTCCGGGTTCAGGCTGATGAGGTCACTGCCGATCGCGCCTCTCGAGGGCAGAAACGGCAGGTTCCTGGCCCCGGCGCCCAGGCGGGCATTGAGCAGTGATTCGGAGAGCTCCTCGACGCGGATCCGGCCCTGCTCGACGGCCTTGCGGTATTGCTGGCACAGGCCGAACTGCTCCATGGAGACGGCGGCTCCGATCAGCCGCTTGATCGCTCCGGCGGCGGCCAGCCAGTCGACCGCCATGCCGCCGACCAGCACCACCAGGCCCAGGCCGCGCTTTTTCTGGCGAATCAGTTCGCGCACCGAGGCCATCGGGCAGGCCTGCGTCGCCATGTTCTGCAGCGCGACGACGTCGCCGTCCGCGATCCCCGCGATGGCCTCGGCCAGTGTGGTCAGCTTCTCCCGCATCAGAGCATGAATGAGCCGTTCTGCGGCAGCAGCGCGCCGCCGTCGACCACGATCGTCTGGCCGGTGACGTAGCCAGCCTCGTCGCTGGCCAGGTACAGCATGGCCTGCGCGATCTCGGGCGGCGTGCCCCAGCGCTTCAGCGGGACGAATTTCGCCATCAGTTCGCGCCGGCGTTCCGACAGCGCCGTCTCGACGCCTTCGGTCAGCACCAGGCCCGGCTCGATCGAATTCACGGTAATGCCGTACGGAGCGAGTTCCAGGGCGGCGGACCGCACCAGGCCGGTCAGCCCGGCCTTGGAGGCCGCATAGTGGGCGCAGCCGGGCACCGCCACGTGATTGCCCTGCACGGAGGATGTAAAGAGCACCCTCCCGGCACCCCGCTCTTTCAGTGCAGGAAGGCAAGCCTTGATCAGTCGATACGCAGCGGTCAGGTTCACATTGAGGACCTCGTTCCATGCGTCGTCATCCATCTGCTCCAGCGGGTGGTAGGGAAAGATTCCGGCGTTATGGACCATGATGTCGACCTG
>JBFFUJ010000221.1:0-4186 GCA_041571375.1 Lysobacterales bacterium
ACCCGCTATCGCTGTTCGCCGGAGGAGCGCATCCGTGAATTCCAGTCGATCGTCATGGCCGGCGGGTTGATCGCCACTGTGCGCAAGACCCGCGGCGGCGATATCGATGCCGCCTGCGGCCAGTTGATCGGCAGGGTCCTCGACCGGACCCGCCGCAGCCAGCGCATCCGCGAACGTCAGATGGAGGCCCACATCCGGTGAGAGCGATTCCGGGACTGCTGTTCCTCAGCCTGTTGCTGGCCGTAGCGGCCTGCTCGTCGAGCCCGCAGCCGGCCGACAATGAAAAGCGGAAGGCGGCCGAGACCAACACGGCGCTGGGGCGCCAGTACATGGACCGCGGACAGTACGAGATCGCGCTCGAAAAGCTGAAACGCGCGGTGGCGCAGGACAACACCTATGCCCCCGCGCATACGCTGCTGGCGATTCTGTACGAGACCATCGGCCAGCGGGACGAGGCCGAACGGGAGTATCGCAAAGCGTTGCGCTACGATCCCGGGGATGGCGAGGTCAACAACAACCTCGGGGCCTTTCTCTGTGCGTCCGGCCAGGCAGCGGAAGCCGAGCAGTATTTCGTCGCGGCAGTGCAGGATCCGTTCTACCAGACACCCGCGATCGCGCTGTCCAACGCGGGATCGTGCGCCCTGGCGGCCGGTGATCTGGACAAGGCCGAATCGTTTCTGCGACAATCGTTTGAATATGACGATAAACTGGGATCGTCGCTCTTGCCGATGGCGGAAGTGAGCTACCGGAAAGGGGAGTTCCTGAGGGCTCGTGCGTTTCTCCAGCGCTACGAGGCGGTCGGTCCCATGAACGAGGAAAGCCTGTCATTGGGGTATCAAATCGAGCATCGGCTCGGCGACGAGGAAGCTGCAAATCGCTACCGGGCAGAACTCCTGGAACGGTACCCGGACTCGGCCAGGACCGGCGCAAACGCCGGTCGGGAACAATAATGACCAACCAGAAAGAACTTATACCGATGCTCCCGGGGGATCTGCTGCGTTATCATCGCGAGCGCCTGGGGCTGACGCTGGAGCAGGCGTCCGACCGATCACGGATCAAACCCGGCACGCTGGCTGCCATCGAGAGCGGCGATACCGCTGACATACCCTCGGTCTACCTTCGGGGATACATCCGGAACTATGCGCGCTTTCTCGGCCTCGATCCGGCCGAACTCGAGGATCACATGGAGAACGTGCAGGGCGCCGAACCTGACATCCAGTCGGTCTTCTCCGTCGAATCCAGGCGCGGCCGCGGGGAAAAGTGGCTCAAGGCGTCGAGCTATCTCGCGGCGTCGGCGCTGATCGCGGCGCTCGCCTGGCAGTTCACCCACGAGGCGGTCCGTTTCTCCCAGGGTGAATCGCAACTGATGGCGGGAACCTCGGGCGCGCAGGATGGCAGTACGGAGGATCGCCCCGAGCCCGGGAGCGACGCGCTGCCGTCCGGCACCCACCTGAACGCATCCATCGCCTCGGTCGAATTGCTGCAACAACGCAGCGAGCTCAGCGGCAAGACGACCGCCGAGCAGGCCTGGGCTGCAATCGGCGGGCAGGGCGATGCGGCCCCGGCTGCAGCGGGCGTGCATCACCTCGGGATCAGCACGTCGGGCGATTCCTGGGTGGAGATCGTCGATGGCCACGGCACCCAGCTCGAACAGGACCTCATCAGGGCCGGCAACAGCCGGGAATACGATGGCGACGGGCCTTTCCAGGTCATGATCGGGCGCGCTTCCTCGGTCGTGCTCACGCTGGACGGCCAGCCGGTCGACCTGGGTCCTTACTCGCGCGGCGACGTTGCGCGCCTGACGCTCGCTGCCGAACCGTTGGCGGACAGCGCGTTGGCCGAAAATCCGGAAAGCCGCTGACACACCCCCCTCGACCCGCCGGAAACCGGTAAAATCGGGCCAACCCGCGGCATCGCGCCCTCGGTCGTGATTGCCGTGGAGAGAGTCGGAGCCGCGGCGGGCAACAGGAGCCGTAGGCGAAAGAAGGGAAGCGAGACTCCTTAGAAATCGGGACAGCTTTTGTGACTTCAACCATCAATTCAATCCGCGGGATGCATGACGTCCTGCCCGACGCGATGCACCTCTGGCACCGGCTGGAAACCACCGTCCGGGAGACCTTCGCGGCCTACGGGTACAGCGAGATACGTATTCCGGTCGTTGAAAAGACGGAGCTCTTCGCCCGCGCGATCGGCGCGGCGACGGATGTGGTCGAGAAGGAGATGTACACGTTCGAAGACCGCAACGGCGACTCGCTCAGCCTGCGGCCGGAGGGCACCGCCGGGGTCGTGCGCGCGGTACTGCAGAACGGACTGCTCTACGGCCCGCCTCTGCGGTTATGGTACGTGGGGTCGATGTTCCGGCGTGAGCGCCCGCAGAAAGGCCGCACCCGGCAGTTCCACCAAGTGGGCGCCGAAGTATTCGGTGCACCGGGCCCGGATATCGACGCCGAACTGCTCGCGATGTGCCAGCGCGTCTGGCAGGGGCTGGGGCTGCATGGCTTGCGGCTGGAGGTGAATTCCCTCGGCACGGCGGACGAACGCACGGATTTTCGCAAAGACTTGCGCGTCTTTCTCGCCGCGCGCCGCGATCGGCTCGACGACGACAGCCGGGACCGCCTGGAACGCAACCCGCTGCGCATTCTGGACAGCAAGAACCCGAAGGTGCAGGCGTTGCTGACGGACGCGCCGTTGCTCAGCGATTACCTCGGTCCGGAGTCGCGAGCGCATTTCGCCGGGTTCCTCGAGCTGCTCGAGCAGTTCGGCCTCGAGTACGAGGTTAACCCGCGACTGGTTCGCGGCCTCGATTACTACAGCCACACGGTGTTCGAGTGGATCACCGGGGAGTTGGGCGCACAGGGTACGGTCTGCGCCGGCGGCCGCTATGACGGGCTGGTGGAAATCCAGGGTGGGCGCCCTTCGCCGGGCATCGGTTTCGCGATGGGCCAGGAGCGCCTGGTCGAGTTGATGAAGCTGCAGGCCGAGCCGGCCTCGGAGGTGCCGCATGTCTACCTGGTCATGGCCGGCAGCGGCACCGTCAGGGGCGGCTTGGTGCTGGCCGAGCGCCTTCGGGCAGCGGTGCCGGGGCTGCGCATCCGGTCGAATCTCGGCGGCGGCAGTTTCAAGGCGCAGTTCAAGCGGGCGGACCGTAGCGGCGCCAGCCTGGCTCTGGTGCTGGGCGAGGACGAAGTGGCGGCAGGTGCGGTGACGATCAAGCACCTCCGCGACGAAAAAGCCGAACAACAGCGCGTGAGCCTGGACGGGCTCGCGGTCTGGCTGGAAAATTGGCTGAATAACTAGGGTCGCAAGGCCGCCACCGTGCTAAACTTCACTGTTTTTTCGTTCACCCGGATATCGCAATGGTAGAAATTTATGACGCCCACGAGCAGGGCGAAGTCGTCAAGAAGTGGCTCCGTGAGAACGGTAGCGCCATCGTCATGGGACTGGTCATCGCATTCGGCGGCCTGTTCGGTTTCAAACAGTGGCAGAACTGGCAGGAAAATGACCGTCAGCAGGCGTCCACCGAGTTCGAAGTGCTCGACCAGTTGCTCACCGACGGACAGCTGGACGCGGCCATGTCGAACTTCCAGAACCTGCGGGACGACCATGCGGGTTCGCCCTACACGTCGATGGCAGCCCTGAAAATGGCGCGCGCGCGCGTGGAGGTCGATCAGCCGGACCTGGCGATCGGATTGTATGAATTCGTCGTCGAGAGCGGCTCCCCCAGGGCGCTGTCCGCCGTCGCGCGCGAGCGCCTCGCGCGCCTGCTGCTGGATCAGGGACGCCCCGAGGAAGCGCTGCAGGTGCTGGACGGCGCGCAGGACGTTGCCGGCCTCGAGGCGCGTTATGCCGAGGTCCGCGGGGACATTCTGTATGCGCAGGGCCGCAGGGACGAGGCGGTGGCGGCTTATCTCGAGGCGCTGAGCCAGCGTGAGGCCGGCGTGGGCGACCGCGGCAAACTGGTCATGAAGCTGCAGGCCATGGGGGCGGAAATCCCCCCTGAGGACTCCGAATCGTGACGCGCGCCGCGCTCCCGCTGACGATCCTGCTGGCCAGCCTGCTCCTGCACGGCTGCACCTGGATCCGCAGTTGGGGCGATCCCGAGCCGGGTGACCCGGCACCGCTGGTCGAGTTCGAGTCCTCGCTTGAAGTCCGCAAGGTCTGGTCGACCAGCATCGGTGACGGCATG
>JBFFUJ010000222.1:0-3984 GCA_041571375.1 Lysobacterales bacterium
CGCACCGGCCAGGCCGAGGTGGACTGGAGACCGGAAGCCGACCATGTGCCCGGTGTACATCTGTCGACGGACTTTGGCTGGCAGGATGAGGGCATCCGTATCGATTCGCTGGCCCTGCGCGCAGACAGTCAGTCCATCGCGGGCAGCGGTTGCCTGGTACTGGCGGACCGGACGGAGTTACACCTCGAATTACGGTCCGGGCGGCTGGACCTGAACCAATGGCCCGACCCGGGGTCGCTCGGCGGCGATTCGCCGACTGGGGAGAAGCCCGCTGCCCCGGCGTGGTCCTATCACCTGAGGTTGACGGCCGATGAATTGCACGGCGGCGGTGCGATCGCCCGGGAAGCGGAATTGCGCCTGGGCGGCGAGCCGGATTGCCGCGCATTGGGCACGGGCCCGGCGCACTGAGCGAGCCGTCGCGGTATGCGCGCGGGAATCGAGCCTTTACAATAATGAGTTCGGCGTGGAGGCGGGATACCGCAGCGGAGAAGCAGCGTTGGGGAAGAAACGTGAGAACGAGGCCGGTCTGGCTGAGATACGCGAGCAGATCGATCGCCTGGACGAGCAGATCCAGGCCTTGATCAGCGAACGTGCCCGGATCGCCGGGCGCGTGCGCGAAAGCAAGGGGTCCGGCAGCCATGCGGTGGACTTTTACCGTCCTGAGCGGGAAGCCCAGGTGCTGCGCGCCGTGCTCGAGCGTAACCAGGGCCCGCTCAGCGACAGCGAGATGCTGCGGCTGTTTCGCGAGATCATGTCGGCCTGCCTGGCCCAGCAGGAACCGCTGAAGGTCGCCTATCTCGGTCCGGAGGGGACCTTCACTCAGCAGGCCGTCCATCGCCATTTTGGACATTCGGTCCACGCGATCAGCCTGCCGGCAATCGACGCGGTGTTCGATCAGGTACAGGCGGGCGACGCCGATTTCGGCGTGGTGCCGGTCGAAAACTCCTCACAGGGGATTGTCAGCCACACGCTGGACATGTTCCTGCTGTCGGACCTCAAGATCTGCGGAGAGATTGAATTGCGGGTCCACCAGAATTTGCTGACGCTGGCGAAAAGCCTGCCACAGATCGAACGCGTCTATTCGCATGAACAATCGCTCTCCCAATGCAAGAACTGGCTGCGCGCCCACCTGCCGGGGGTCGAACTCATATCCGTGGGCAGCAACAGCGAGGCTGCCCGGCGTGTCCGCAATGCCCCGGAGGCCGCAGCGATCGCAGGGCGGGCCGCAGCGGAGGTCTACGGACTGCCCGTGCTGTTTGCCGATATCGAAGACCATCCCGACAACACAACCCGTTTCCTGGTCATCGGGCGTCAGCTTTTTGCGCCCTCGGGGCGGGACAAGACGACCTTGCTGCTCTCGGGCCACGAAGGGCCGGGATTGCTGTACCGCTTGATCGAGCCGTTTCACGTCCATGGCGTGAATATGAGCCGGATCGAATCCCGCCCCTCGCGCCTCGGCAAGTGGGCTTACGTGTTCTTTGTCGACCTCGAGGGGCATGCCGAGGATGCTCCGGTGGCGGCGGCGCTGAAGGACCTGAAAAAAGTCAGCAAGCTGTCCCGCGTCCTGGGCTCCTATCCGCGGGCGGTGCTGGCGCCCGCATGATACTCAGCACCGAACCGGCGGCAGGCGCACTCCGCGGCGAGCTGACGCCGCCGGGTGACAAGTCCGTTTCCCATCGGGCGATCATCTTCGCCAGCCTCGCGCAAGGCGAATCCCGTATCGACGGGCTGCTGGACAGCGAGGATGTCCGCGCGACCGCAGCCGCCTGCCGGCAGCTCGGTGCAGAGCTTGACCAGGATCGCGACACCTGGCGGGCGCGGGGCGTTGGGGAACAAGGCCTGCGTCCCCCCGCAACGGAGCTGGACATGGGCAATTCCGGCACCGCCATGCGGCTGCTGGCCGGCGTGCTTGCCGCCCAGCCTTTCGATTCGGTCCTGGTCGGTGATGACTCGCTGAGCCGGCGACCGATGATGCGGATCGTCAAGCCGCTGAGCCTGATGGGCGCGAGAATCGCGACCGCAGAGGGTGGGCGCCCGCCACTGCGGATTTACGGCAATCCCGGTCTGCGGGGAATCGATTACGAATCGCCGGTCGCCAGCGCGCAGGTCAAATCCTGCGTGTTGCTGGCGGGGCTGTATGCCAGCGGACGCACCACGGTGCGGGAGCCGCTCAAGAGCAGGGACCACACCGAGCGGATGTTGCCTGCGTTCGGCGTCAGCCTGTCAGGCGGCTGCGGCGTAACGGGCGGCAGCCGGCTGATCGGGACCGGGTTGAGGGTGCCGGGCGACATCTCCTCCGCAGCGTTCCTGCTGGTGGCCGCGGCCATGGTGCCCGGCTCGGACCTGCTGCTGCGGGACGTCGGGCTGAATGCCACGCGCACCGGCATATTGCAGGTCCTCGACGCCATGGGCGCCGACCTGAACGTCAGCAACCGCCGCCAGTTTGGTGGTGAGCCGGTAGGAGACATCCGGGTGCAGCACCGGGCGCATCTCAGGGGCGTTGAGATTCCGGCGGATCTTGTCCCGTCGTTGATCGACGAACTGCCCATCGTACTCGCGTTGGCGGCCGTGGCCCGGGGCCGGACCCGGCTGCGTGGGGCGGGGGAACTCCGGGTCAAGGAAAGTGATCGGCTCGCCGTCATGGCGCAGGGACTGGCGGCTCTGGGCGTGCGGCTGACGGAGCACCCCGAGGGCATGGACCTCGAGGGTGGCGGCATTGCCGGCGGGGCGGTGGACGGGGCTGGCGATCACCGCTGCGCGATGAGCTTTTGCGTGCTTGGGCAGGTCGCTTCGGCACCGCTGACGGTTCTCGGTTGCGAGAACATCGATACCTCATACCCCCGGTTCGTCGCGGACCTGACGGCCGTGGGCGGTTCGATCCGGCCGGCGGCAAGCGGCCCCCGGGGTGCAGTCGCTTGACTGACGTCGGGGAAAGGTGCGGGAAGTGAAGCGCGGATGAAAGCCGCGGACCAACAGGTGTCGGTCATCGCGATCGACGGGCCAGGCGGATCGGGCAAGGGAACGGTCGCCCAGCGACTGGCCCGAGACCTGGGCTGGCACCTGCTGGACAGCGGTGCGCTCTACCGATTGGTAGCCGTCGCCGCGATGGACCGGGGGCTGACGGCGGACGATGCAGAAGCACTGGGACGGCTGGCGGCGGATCTCGATGTGGAGTTCGCCGCGGCGGGCGAGGGAATCGTGGTGAGGCTTCAGGGCTGCGATATCTCGGACCGGCTTCGTGCGGAGGAAGTCAGCGCGCTCAGCTCACAGATTGCGGCCGTGCCGGCTGTTCGCGCTGCCCTGATCAACCGGCAACGGGACTTCCGTCAGCCGCCGGGCCTGGTGGCTGACGGGCGGGATATGGGCACCGTTATTTTTCCCGATGCCGCGTTGAAGATTTTTCTGACGGCCAGTCCTGACGCAAGGGCGAAAAGACGCTATAAGCAGTTGAAAGAAAAAGGGGAAAATGTTAACCTCTCGCGCCTTTCCAGAGACATCGAAATGCGTGACCAGCGGGATCGCACGCGAGCCGTTTCACCGCTGAAAGCTGCGGACGACGCACACGTAATCGACTCGACGGAACTGAGCATCGACGAGGTGATGCGAAGGATTCACGATTTGCTTCATGGTTCTCGTATACTTGTCTGATTGTTATGAAAAATTATAGCTGCCAGCCTTAGTGGCGACCGCTGGATGCCCGACCGACGTGGTGGCATCCAGTGGGTGTGCCGATAGGGCCGGTGTATTTCAACGGGTACCTGACGTACCCCTTAACCTTGGGTGGATGGCCTCCGCGTCCAGACCGGTGCTGAACCGCCATCCGTGAGTACACATCAACATGAGTGAAAGTTTCGCAGAGTTATTCGAACAAAGCCTGGCCGCACAGGATCTCAAGCCAGGCGCTATCGTAACCGGCACGGTGATGGAAATCCGGGAGGACTCCGTTGTCGTCAATGCCGGCCTGAAATCCGAGGGCATCGTGCC
>JBFFUJ010000223.1:0-3968 GCA_041571375.1 Lysobacterales bacterium
GGGCACCGAGATGGATCTGGACAGCCTGTTCGAGGCGATCCGCGCGACCTACGAAGACCAGCCGCTTGCACTGAGTCCGGAAGAGGCAGCCAGCATTCGCGAGGAGTTCATCGCCAATCGCCGGGCTGAAGCCGAATCCATGCGCCGCGAGCAGGGCGCGGCCAACGCCGCCGAGGGGGACCGCTTCCTGCTTGAAAACCGCAACCAGGAGGGCGTGGTCGTGACGGACTCGGGGCTGCAATACAAGGTCATCACGATGGGAGACGGGCCGAAACCCACCCCCACGGATCGGGTTACGGTGAATTACCGCGGCACGCTGCTGAACGGCGAGGAGTTCGACAGCTCTTACGCCCGAAACCAGCCGATGACCTTCCAGCTGAACCAGGTCATACCCGGATGGACCGAGGGGCTGCAGTTGATGCCGGTCGGCAGCAAGTTCATGTTCTATATCCCGTCCAACCTGGCCTACGGTCCGGGCGGCGGAGGTCCGATCGGGCCGAACGCCACCCTGATATTCGAGGTCGAGCTGCTAGGCATCGAATAAGCCACATGAGGATCTCGGTCGTCGGCAGCGGTTACGTCGGCCTCGTGAGCGGCGCGGGGTTGTCGGAAGTTGGTCACCACGTGGTCTGCATGGACATCGACCAGGCGCGTGTGGAGTCATTGCAGAATGGCGAGGTGCCGATCTACGAACCGGGCCTCGAGCAGATGATTCACCGCAATGCCGGCGAGGGCCGGTTGCAGTTCACCCCGTCGATCGAGCTCGCCGTGCAGCACGCCGAAGTGATTTTCATCGCAGTCGGCACGCCGCCGGGAGAGGATGGTTCGGCCGATTTGAGTCATGTACTGGCGGTCGCCGGGAACATCGGTGAACACATGGCGGAGCCGAGGCTGGTTGTCGTCAAATCCACGGTACCCGTCGGCACCTGCGATAGGGTCAGGGCGACCATCGGCGAGCGCCTGGCCAGCCGCGGTGTCGAGATGGATTTCGCGGTCGCCTCGAACCCCGAGTTTCTGAAAGAAGGGGCCGCGGTCACGGATTTCATGAAACCCGACCGCATCGTCATCGGGGTGGACAGTGAGTGGTCGGAGGATTTGTTGCGGGAACTTTATGCGCCATTCAACCGCAACCACGAGAAGCTGCTGAGCATGGACATCCGGTCTTCGGAGCTGACGAAGTATGCTGCCAACGCGATGCTGGCGACCAAGATCAGCCTGATGAACGAGCTGTCCAACGTGGCGGCACGGGTCGGGGCGGACATCGAGCATGTTCGCAACGGGATCGGTTCGGATCCGCGCATCGGTTACGCGTTCATTTATCCCGGCGCCGGTTACGGTGGCTCCTGTTTTCCCAAGGACGTTCGCGCGCTCGAGCGGACAGCGAGCCAGCACGGTTACGAGGCCGAATTGCTGCGGGCGGTCGAGGCGGTCAATCGGCGTCAAAAAAACCGCCCATTCGAACTGCTCAGCGGACATTTCGACGGGCGCGTGGAGGGGTTAAGGATTGCCCTGTGGGGGCTCTCGTTCAAACCCAACACGGATGACATCCGGGAGGCGCCCAGCCTGACGCTGATCGACTCGCTGCTGGAGGCAGGCGCCTCGATCGTCGCACACGACCCGCAGGCCGCGGCCGAAGCGCACCGTGTTCTCGGGGACCGGGCGGGGTTCAGCACCGCCGACGATCCCTATGCTGCGGTGACGGGCGCCGATGCGCTGGTCCTGATGACGGAATGGCGGCTTTACTGGGCGCCGGATTTCGACCGGATTCGCCGTGAGATGCAGCAGTCCGTGATCGTCGATGGCCGCAACATCTGGTCGCCGGAGGTCGTGCGACGGCGAGGGTTCAGCTACTATGCCATCGGCAGACCGTAACATGACCCAGCGCGCACTCATTACCGGCATCACCGGACAGGACGGGGCCTACCTGGCAGAATTCCTCCTGCAGAAAGGCTACGAAGTGCACGGCATAAAACGCCGCACGTCGCTGATCAACACCGCGCGCATCGACCACCTGTATGCCGATCCGCACCTCGAGCAGTCCCGATTACTGCTGCACTACGGGGACATGACCGACGGGTCCAGCCTGCAGCGCACGATCCAGCAGGTGCAGCCTCATGAGATCTACAACCTCGCGGCTCAGAGCCACGTTGCAGTGTCCTTCGAGGAACCGGAATACACGGCAGAGTCCGATGCGGTCGGCACGCTGAGGATGCTCGAGGCGATTCGCAACCTCGGACTGGAAAAAAGCTGCCGCTTCTACCAGGCCTCCACATCGGAACTGTACGGCAAGGTCCAGGAAACCCCGCAGCGCGAGACCACACCATTCTATCCACGCTCGCCCTACGGGGTGGCCAAGCTGTATGCGTACTGGATCGTGGTCAACTACCGCGAGTCTTACGGCATGTTTGCCTGCAACGGGATTCTGTTCAATCATGAGTCGCCCGTGCGCGGCGAGACCTTCGTGACGCGCAAGATCACCCGGGGGCTGGCGCGTATCGCCTGGGGTCTGGAAGAATGCGTCTACCTCGGGAATCTCGAAGCCCGACGCGACTGGGGCCATGCACGAGATTACGTGGAGGCGCAGTGGCTGATGTTGCAGCAGGAGCGCCCGATGGATTTCGTGATCGCGACCGGCAAGCAGTACTCGGTGCGCGACTTCGTGGAAACGGCCGCGGAGAGCATGGGCCTGCAGATCGTGTGGCGTGGCTCGGGGCCGGAGGAGCAGGGCGTCGTCGTCTGGTCCGAACACGACCGCTACGGCTTCCGGGCCGGGGATGTGGTGGTCCAGGTGGACCCGCGCTACTACCGGCCGGCCGAGGTCGATACGCTGTTGGGCGACGCCAGCCTG
Source organism: Lysobacterales bacterium (assembly GCA_041571375.1). GTDB lineage: Bacteria > Pseudomonadota > Gammaproteobacteria > Xanthomonadales > SZUA-36 > CALKKN01. The sequence continues at coordinate 2,849 of JBFFUJ010000223.1, forward strand.
GCGCGCGAGACGCTTGGCTGGTCGCCCCGGATTTCGTTCCGGGAACTGGTGGAGGAAATGGTGACATCAGACCTTCGACTCGCGCGAGAGCAGGCCATGATCGAACAGGACCGTTCCGACAACGGAGACTGAGCGCGCAGGCGGCGGCAGCAAGTGACTGACAGCGGCAAAGTCTACATCGCAGGCCATACCGGGATGGTTGGCTCCGCGCTGGTGCGCGCGCTGCAGGCGCGAGGCGAACAGGAACTCCTGCTGAGCCGCCGCGAGGATCTCGACCTGACCCGCCAGACCGAGGTGGAACAGTTTGTCGCGGACCACCGGATCGAGGTCATCTACCTCGCCGCGGCGCGGGTAGGGGGGATCAAGGCGAATGACGAACAGCCCGCCGATTTCATTCGGGAAAACCTGCTGATCCAGACGCATCTCATCCACGCGGCCTACCGTGCACGGGTCTCGCGCTTGCTGTTCCTGGGAAGCTCCTGCATCTATCCCCGGTTGGCTGATCAGCCGATGCGCGAGGAAGCGCTGATGACCGGGCCGCTGGAAACGACCAACGAGGCTTACGCGACCTCAAAAATCGCCGGTATCAAGACGTGCGAGGCATATCGCCGCCAGCATGGATGCGATTTCCGCAGCGTGATGCCGACGAACCTGTATGGTCCGAACGACAATTTCGATCTGGCCTCCAGCCACGTGCTGCCCGCGCTGCTGCGCAAGTTCCACCATGCGGTGTTGCGGGGCGAACCCCGCGTGCCGGTATGGGGGAGCGGTCGGCCGCGTCGAGAGTTTCTGCACGTCGATGACATGGCTGCCGCATCGATTCACTTGCTGGAACTGGAACCCGAAACGTACTGGAGTGTCGCCGACGAGCGGTGGTCGCACATCCATGTCGGGGCCGGGTCCGACATCCGAATTGCGGACCTTGCGGCTTTGATCGCCGAGGTGACCGGCTTTTCCGGCCACGTGGAGTTCGATCCGTCGATGCCCGACGGCACGCCGCGCAAGCTACTGGACACGAGTCGCCTGCGCCGGTTGGGCTGGGAGCCGTCCATCCAGCTGGAAGAAGGGATCCGGAGTACCTATCAGTGGATGACGGCGCATTGGGAAGACATCCTGGCCA
>JBFFUJ010000224.1:0-3950 GCA_041571375.1 Lysobacterales bacterium
AGCCCGACAAGGCGGAGCTGGCGGAGCTGGCGAAAAACTACCACGAGCTTGGTTTCAAGCTGGTAGCCACGAAAGGAACTGCCAAGGTGATCAAGGAAGCGGGCATCCCCGTGGAACCGGTCAACAAGGTGATGGAAGGCCGCCCGCACGTGGTCGACCTGATCAAGAACAACGAGGTCAACTTCATCGTCAATACCACCGAGGGGGCGCAAGCCATCGCGGATTCCTTCTCGATCCGGCGCGAGGCGCTGCAGCGGAAAGTGAGCTACACGACGACCATCGCCGGTGGGCGCGCGACGCTGCGGGCGCTCGACCATGAAAACGACTACACGGTCCACAGTCTCCAGCAATTGCATCGCGGACTCGAGGTCTGAGGTGAGGGTGGGGAACGGCCGCCAATGACGAGACACCCCCTGACCAAGCACGGGGCGGAGCGCCTGCGGGAAGAATTGGCCCGGCTCAAGAAGGTTGACCGTCCGCAGATCGTGACCGCTATCGCCGAAGCGCGGGCACACGGGGATCTTCGGGAGAATGCCGAGTATCACGCCGCGAAGGAGCAGCAGGGCTTCATCGAAGGTCGCATACGGCACCTCGAATACACGATTTCCCATGCGCAAATCATCGACGTGGCCAAACTCAACCCGGGCGACAAGGTGGTTTTCGGTGCCACGGTTGTCCTGTCCGATGCGGAAACAGCGGAAGAAACGCGCTACCAGATCGTGGGCGACGTGGAAGCCGACATCAAACACAACCGCATTGCAGTCAGTTCTCCGATTTCGCGCGCCCTGATCGGGCGTCACGTGGGCGATGTGGTCGTGGTTCGCGCGCCCGCGGGCGAACGGGAGTATGAAATCGTCGAAGTCGAATATGCCTGATACCGACCGGTGCCTGCGACCCGCGTCACGCTGCTGATCGAGGACCTTCGAGGCCTGGCCGGCGCAGTCGACGGCAGCCTGCGGTACCCGTCTCTGGAGCGGATCTGGTCGCGGGGACAGGTTTGCCGGCTCGCGGCGCCCAGCCCCGATCACCTGCGATTTCAGCTGTTCGGCATGGAGGCGGAGGACCAGCTTCCGGTGGCCGCGCTGACCCATATCAATGATGCATCGCCGGATTCGGTCGAGCAGTATTACTGGCTGCGCGTCGACCCGGTGACCATGTGGGCCGACATGGCGCAGGTCGTCATGGCCAGCTACGGTTTCGCCGACCTGGATCCCGTCGAACGCGACGAGGTCGAACTCTGCGTGCGCGACGTGCTGCAGCTGGAGGGTATCGATCTGCGCGTGAATCATCCGGAACGCTGGTGCATCGCCCTGCGCCAGCCGCTCGACTTCTCCTTTACGCCGCTGAACGATGCGCTGGGGGCGGATGTGGCGGACACCTTGCCGGACCATCCCGAGGCGCGCTTCTGGCGGCGAATCCTCAACGAAATACAGATCGCCCTGCATCACTGCCCGGTCAACGTCCGGCGGCGCGCGCAGGGCCTTCAGGAAATCAACTCGGTCTGGTTCTGGGGCGGCGGTTTTCTGCCGGACCCGGCGCCGGCTTGCGGCCCCGAAACCGTGTATGCGGACGGTGCCGTTTCCCGCGGCCTCGCGATCCTCGGCGATTGCCGGATCAGACCGCTGGCGGCCATTGCGGACAGCGACCTGCGGCAAGACGGCGGGACCGTCCTGATCGACTGGGGCCGACGCACGCAGGACGCAGCGAGCCAGCTCGCCGAACTGGAGGCGCTCAGCGGCGAGCTGGCCAGAGCCGTCGACCGTGCACGATGCGAATTGCGCCTGTACGAAGGCGGCGGCGAGGGGCGCGGCTATGACCGCAGCCGCAGGCGGCGATTCTGGCGCCGCTCCCGGCCGTTGCGCGAGGCGCTCGCAGGGCGGGGCAGGGAATGAGTGCGTCCGTCCAGATCCAGAGGCGCCCGCTGCCCGAAGTCAGCGACGAGCTGCCGCGCTCGCTGCACCCCGTGAGCCGGCGCGTGCTGCTGGCGCGCGGCGTGCACGAGCCGTCTGCCCTGCGCCTCGAGCTGCGGGATTTGCACCCGCCGGACCAGTTCTCGGGCATCGAGGCGGCGGCCAATCTGCTGGCCGAGGCCATCGCGGAGGATCGTTCCATTCTGGTCGTGGGTGATTTCGATGCCGATGGGGCCACCGGCACGGCGCTGGCCGTGCTGTGCCTTCAGGCCATGGGTGCTCGCCGGGTTGGCTTCCGGGTGCCCAACCGTTTCGAATTCGGCTACGGGTTGACCGTGCCGCTGGTCGAGACGCTGGCCGACACCCCCCCCGACCTGCTGATGACGGTGGATTCCGGTATCGCCTGCCTGGCTGGGGTCGAGCGGGCGCGCGCCCTGGGCTGCCAGGTGCTGGTCACGGATCATCACCTGCCGGGCAATTCGCTCCCGGCCGCCAACGCGATCGTCAACCCGAATTGCCCGGGCGATGGGTTCGCCAGCAAAGCGCTGGCCGGCGTGGGCGTGGTTTTCTACCTGCTCGGGGCCGTGCGGGGCGTGCTGCGCGGCAGGGGCTGGTTCAGTCGGCGCCGGCCCGAGCCGAATATGGCGCAGTACCTGGACCTGGTGGCGTTGGGCACCGTTGCTGACCTGGTGCCGCTGGACCACAACAACCGGATCCTGGTGCAGCAGGGTTTGGAACGCATCCGCTACGGTCGGTGTCGCCCGGGGCTCATGGCCTTGCTGCGCTTAGGCGGTCGCGACTACCGCTTCACGAGTGCCGCCGATCTCGGGTTCGCGGTCGGCCCCCGACTGAATGCGGCCGGCCGCCTGCAGGACATGAGCGCAGGCATTCGTTGCCTGTTGAGCGAAGACGCCGCCGAGGCGGCCGAGCTTGCGGGTCAACTTGACGAACTGAACCGGGCGCGGCAAGGCCTGCAGGAACAAATGCAGACTGAAGCCATGCAACAGGTGAGCCAGCTCCTGCAGCAGCTGGACGGCAGCGACCTGCCCCCCGCGCTGTGCCTTTACGAGCCGTCGTGGCACCAGGGCATCGTCGGCCTGGTGGCCTCCCGGGTCAAGGATGCAGTGCATCGCCCGGTCATCGCTTTCGCTCCGGAATCGGAAGCGAACCGCTTGCTCAAGGGCTCGGCAAGATCGGTACGCGGCCTGCACATCCGCGACGTACTGGCCTGGGTCGACTCACACCGCCCCGGGCTGATGAAGGCTTTCGGGGGTCACGCGATGGCGGCCGGCCTGACGCTCGAACGCGACCATCTGCCGAAATTCCGCGACGCTTTGGGCGAGGCGGTCGAGGCCATTCTGGACGGTGAGGTGCTGAGCGCCGACGTGCTGACAGACGGCGAAGTCGCGGGACGGGACCTCGGCTTGCCGCTGGCGGTTGAGCTGGAGCAGCTCGGCCCCTGGGGACAGCGCTTCCCGGAGCCGTTGTTCGAAGGCGCCTTTGAGATCATCGACCGCCGCACCGTCGGCCAGACCCATCAGAAGATGGTGGTCCGCAGCCTCGATGGCGGCGAGCCGCTGGATGCGATCGCCTTCAACCGCCGGCCCGATGAATTACCCGAGTCGGCCCCGGCGCGGATGCTCTATCGCCTAGCGGTCAACCGCTGGCGCGGCAGTGAGGACTGTCAACTGGTGATCGATCGCATCCTTCGCTGAGCGCCCGGTTTGCGGCGGCTTGTCCGTATCGCAGCAGGGCCGCATACTGTCGCTTTTCCCGAGGTGGTATCGAAGATGCAGCTAAAGGGCCGGACAGCGGTCGTGACCGGGGGAGCACATGGCATCGGCCGTGCCCTGGCCAGGGCTCTGAGCGCTGCCGGCGCACGCGTCGCCGTGGCAGATCTTGACCGCGGGGCGGCGCAGCAGGTGGCTGCGGAAATCCAGGGGCTCGCCCTGCAGGTGGACGTCTCCAGCGAGCAGCAGATCATCGAGGCGGTGGCGCGCAGCGAGGCCGAGCTGGGGCCCATCGACCTGTTCGTATCCA
>JBFFUJ010000225.1:0-3928 GCA_041571375.1 Lysobacterales bacterium
GCTCAAGACGTCCCTGTGCGCTAATCGACTGTTCCCGACAGCTCGATTGTCCTGAGCGGGCACCCCCGACACCTTGTTTCGAGTCAATGGACGTCGCGAGCCAGCTCGCTCCGAGGCGCAGGCGACGATGCCGTCGATCTCGGTCAGCAGGTTGACGCGGCAGATGTCGCCCTGAAGATAAATGCGCGGTATCTCCGGCGGAATCTCGGCTTCGAGGGTCTGCCGGATAAGCGCGTAGTCGGCCGGGTCACGGATGTACACCTTCAGGATGCCGTTGCGATCGAGTTCGGCCCGCGAATCGCCCATCAGCCGCTGGCCCTCCTCGAACAGGCTGTGGACGTTGCGCAGTGATTCGCGCAACTGGTTGGCCACCTGGTTCTCGTGGTGCGTCTGGTGGCCGACCACGCTTGCGGTACCCGACAGCAGGAACTGGCGCGAACCGTTCAGCGTCAGGATGGTGCCGCGCGAGAACAGCGGGCTGCGCGGGCCGTATTGCCTCGGATAGCGCCAGGCGCTGACCTGCCGCGGGTTCTCGACGTCCAGTCCGGGCAGGGCGCCGGCCAGGACATACACCTGCAAAGCGGGTTCGGAGGCCGGCGTGCCGATCGCGGTGGCGGCCGGCAGCGGCGGGAGATCGCCCGGGTCGATCAGCACCGCGTCGGCCCGGCCCAGGCAGAACTGCCGGTACAGCTCTTCATCTCCTTCGCCCCGATTGATCGCCGGTATGTAGTTCCATATTTTCAGCGGCCAGGGGTGCGGGGACTGCTGCAGGTAGGATTGCAGGACGTCATAGGCCAGACGACTCGCTGCGCGCATGTCCGGCTGTTCCCGCAGGTCCAGCGCGATGTGGCCCATCGTCAGCTGGTCGCCCTGAGCGAAACGCAGCCGGTCCCAGGTGCCGCACTTGATCGCACCGTCGCAGCGCCAGACCTCGACCCGTTCTGATTCGTCCAGCGGCGGCAACGCAACGGGAACGTGCCGCGGGTCCGACGATTCCAGCGGCGACCGGCCAAACTCGAACACTGCCAGCACGTCGTCCGGTGCCTCCAGCCAGCGGCGCGGCGGGCCGTCCTGGTAAGAAACGCGGAGTGACAGACGACTGCTCATGGGCGGCCCGGATCAGGAATCCAGCTCGGGCAGATCGCGGAAGAGTTCGAGCGCTTCCGGATTGGCCAGCGCGTCGACGTTGGTCACCGGGCGACCGTGGATCACGTTGCGAACGGCCAGCTCCACGATCTTTCCGCTGATCGTGCGGGGAATGTCCGCAACCTGGACGATTCGGGCCGGGACGTGCCGGGGCGTGGTGTTCTTGCGGATGGTCCGGCGGATCCGCTCGCGCAGATCGTCGTCCAGCTCGACGCCGTCGCGCAGGCGAACGAACAGCACCACGCGGACGTCGTCGTCCCAGTCCTGTCCGACGCAGATGCTTTCCATGACCTCGTCGAGGCTTTCCACCTGACGGTAGATCTCGGCGGTCCCGATCCGCACGCCACCGGGGTTCAGCGTGGCGTCCGAACGGCCCAGGATCACGTAGCCCCCGCGCTCGGTCCGCAAGGCGAAGTCGCCGTGGGCCCAGGTCCCGGGAAAGGCCTCGAAATAGGCCGAGCGGTATTTGCTGCCGTCCTCGTCGCCCCAGAAGCGGACCGGCATGGCCGGGAACGGCTGGCGGCAGCAGAGCTCACCGGTTTCGCCAATCGCCGCCTCGCTGCCGTCCTCGCGGAGTATCGCCACCGCCATCCCAAGGCCCGGACACTGCAGTTCGCCCCGCCAGACCGGCAGGATCGGGCAACCCAGCGCGAAGCAGGAGACGATGTCCGTGCCCCCTGATATCGAGGAGAGGCAGAGATTCTGCTTGATCTCGCGGTAGACGAAGTCGAAGCTCTCCGGCGACAGCGGGGAACCGGTCGAGAGCAGGGTGACCAGGGTGTTGAGCTGGTGGGTCTCCCGGGGCTGCAGGCCAGCCTTCTCCCAGGCCGAAATCGCCTTGGCGCCGGTGCCGAACACCGTGACCCCGGCTTCGTCGATCAGGTCGAACATCGCGGTCGGGCCGGGATAGAACGGCGAGCCTTCGTACAGCACCACGGTGGCGCCGACCGCGAGGCTGCTGACCAGCCAGTTCCACATCATCCAGCCACAGGTCGTGAAGTAGCAGATGCGGTCGGGGCGGCGCAGGTTGCAGTGCAGCACCAGCTCTTTCAGGTGCTGGATCAGGGTTCCGCCGGCTCCGTGGGTGATGCATTTGGGGACCCCGGTGGTGCCGGAGGAGTACAGGATGTAGACCGGGTGGTCGAAAGGCAGGCGCTCGAAGGCCACTTCGTGGCCGTTGCCCGGAGCCGCACCGCGATCCAGGAAATCCGCCATCCACTCGGTGTTGTCCAGGCGATCGAGGCGTGCCGAGGGATTCACATACGGTACGACAACGGTCTGTTCGATCGAGGGGATCGCCGCCTGGATGCCCCGGACCCGGTCAAGGCAGTCATGGGTCTTGCCGTTGTAGCTGTAAGCCGCCGCGCAGAACAGGACCTTCGGCTGGATCTGTCCCAGCCGATCGACGACACCGTCGATTCCGAAGTCGGGCGAGCAGGATGACCAGATGGCGCCCAGGCTGGTCGCGGCCAGCATGGCGATGACGGTTTCCGGCAGATTGGGCAGGTACCCGGCCACGCGGTCCCCCTGCCGTACACCCACCGCGGACAGGGCGGCCGCGGTCCGCGCCACTTCCCGATACAGCTCGGCGTAGCTGTAGCTGGCGGTGGCCCCCGTCTCGGATCGAAACAGAATGGCCGTGTGGTCGTCGCGGAAGCGCAGCAGGTTTTCGGCAAAATTCAGCCGCGCCGACGGAAACCAGCGGGCTCCGGGCATGCGGTCGAAATCGTCGACCACCCGGTCCCCCGGGGTGCCGACAATCTCGCAGAACTCCCAGACCGCGCGCCAGAACCCGGCGGGTTGTTCGACGGAGTAGCGGTGCAGGCCCCAGTAATCGTGGAGACCCGGGTCGAGCTCGCTGCGCAGCAACTCGATGAACCGGCGAACATTGGCGGTTTGCCGCCGGGCAGGCCCCGGCGACCAGATTGGCTCAGACATCGCTTGGCCCGTATCGCTCAGCCCAACAGGGACTCCAGTTCCGGAATGACCTGGAACAGGTCAGCGACCAGACCGATGTCCGCCACCTCGAAAATCGGCGCCTCGGAATCCTTGTTGACCGCCACGATCGTTCCGGCGTCCTTGATGCCGGTGATGTGCTGGATGGCGCCGGATATCCCGAAAGCGACGTACAGGTCGGGGGCGATGATCTTCCCCGTTTGTCCGACCTGCATGTCGTTGGGGCAATAACCCGCATCGACTGCCGCACGCGAGGCCCCGACCCCCGCACCGAGGCGATCGGCCAGGCGATAGATGATCTCGAAATTCTCCTTGCTGGCGAGGGCCCGCCCGCCCGATACGACGCGGGCCGCACTCTGCAGGTCGGGGCGCTCCCCGCCGTGCGATTCGAGGCCGAGATAACGCGTGTGTGGCGCCCCCGCTCCTGTTGCTGCGCGCTTGTCCACGCTGGCGCTACCTGAAGCGTCGACGGCCTGCCAGCTTGCGGTGCGCACCGTGCCGACGATCTTCCGGCCTTCCTCGCACTCCACGTCGATGATCGCGTTGCCGGCATAGATCGGCCTGCGGAACCCATTCGGAGCGGTGACTTCCATGATGTCGCTGACCTGGTTGACTCCGAGCAGCGCCGCCACGCGCGGCACCAGGTCCCGGCCCAGCGTGGTCGAGGGGCCGAGGATGTGGCTGTAACCGTCGGCCAGCGCGACGATCTCGGCGGCCCAGTTGGCTGCGACCGGGGCCGCCAGGTGCCCGGCCTCGACGGCGACCACTGTGGAGACCGAATCCAGCGCGGCAGCCTCGGCCGCTACCGCGTCGATCCCGCCGCCCA
>JBFFUJ010000226.1:0-3877 GCA_041571375.1 Lysobacterales bacterium
CAGTCGAACGGGGCCTTCCAGAACACGCTCAAGACATCCCTGTGCGCTTGTCGACTGTGTCCCGACAGCTCGACAGTTCTGCAAGGCCCCGTTCGACTTCGGCCTCGACGAAACGGTGATCGAGGGCGAAAAATTTCTCCAGGAACGTGCCGGCGCAACCAGAGTCATTTGAGCAACCCCAGCGGGTCGTGCGGGTCGATACCGTCCATGTATTGTTTGCGTCGGTCGAGGTTGGTCAGCTGGTACACCAGGCCCAGCCAGTTGTTGATGATGGCCTTGGCCGTGTCGCCCCAGGTGTTGTCGAGCTCCGGTTCGACCTCGGCCTCGAGAAAGTCGGGCAGGGAGCGGTCCTGGCGCAGCGCAGACTCAGCTTCCCGCACGAAACGCTCCGCCGCCTCGGCGGCAGGCGCGGTGAAGTAGTTTTCGGGATGCGGCGGTGGGGCGTGCAGTTCGCCGTTCAGATAGCGGAACACCTCGCGCTTGTATTCCTTCAGGAGGCTGCTGGTGTCGTATTCGGGATGGCCCTGGAAGAAGATCAGGCGGAACTGGTCCGCGCTGACCGCCATGTGCACGCCGCCGTCTTCGCTCTCGGCCAGCACACTCAGGCCGGCCGCCTCCAGCTGCGCACGGGAGATGTCGTTGTAGCGCGAGTGCGGCACGTCGAAACGGGTATTGATCTCGCGCAGCAGCGGGTGGCCGGGCGCCGAGACGCGGTGGCTGTAGACGCCCCAGCGCTTTTCGGGCAAGGGCCGGCGTTCGACGGCGTAAAACCGCTTCAGCATCGCGTGGGTCGCCAGGCAGGAACACAGCGTCGAGGCGACACTGCCACGCGCCCAGTCGACGACGTCCATCAGCGGGTTCCAGAAAGGCTCCTGCTCCAGCGCCGGGTTGACCACGTTGGCGCCGGTGATGATCAGCGCGTCAAGCCCCTGACCCTGCAGGTCCTCGAAGCGGCTGTAGTAGCGATCGATGTAGTCCCGAGCCTCTGTCCCCCTCGGCAGGCCCGGCAGCGAAAACGGGTAGACGAAGAACTGCGCGATCCGGTTGCAGCCGCCGACCAGCCGGATGAACTGCCGTTCCGTGGCCTGCAATGCCGCGTCGGGCATCATGTTGAGAAAGCCGATGTGCAGTTCCCGGATGTCCTGGTGGATGGCCCGGTCGAGCGACAGCACCTCGTGCCCGTCGTCGCGCAGGCGGGAAAACGTCGGCAGGTTCGAATGTTGCACGAGCGGCATAAGGGCCCTTATATCACGTTAGCCGGCGGCGGATTAACCGTCTTTTTGCCGCAGCCCTGAAATCTCCGGAAAGCCGACTATACTCAACTTGATCCGCCTCGCCGCACGGGCCACCGGCCCGGGCAATCCTGCCGCGGCGCCGCGGATTTTCACTGAGGAGAGTCCAAATGAAAAAACTCATTCTGGCCGTCGGCATGCTGGTCATACCCGCACTGGGTCTGGCCGAGGCCGGCGACACCCGCATCACGGAAGTCTGGAACTGCAGCCTCAAGGACGGCAAGACCGCCGACGAGGTGATGGCGCACAATGCCAACTGGCTGGCGTTTGTGCGGCAGACCAACGCCGATATCAACAGCTACGGGCTGACCCCGATCGTCGGTGACGCGGGGATGTTCATGTTCGCCGACTCCTACCCGGACCTGAATGCCTGGAGCGCCGCCAAGAAGGCCCTGGATTCGGACCAGGGCAAGGCGCTGTCAGAAGGCTTCGATGCCTTGCTCGAATGCAAAGGCAACCGCCTGTACGAGAGTACCCAGCACTGAGTCCGCACTCGGGAGGCCGGGCCCAGTCCGGGGCCCGGCCCGTTTGCCCCGGCGTCAGGCGCGCGCGATCGACCGGCCCTTCGAACCCAGGTCCGCGCAGGCTTCCTGCAGTCGCTTGACGATGCCCTGTTCACCCAGCCTGAGGTACTTGCGGGGGTCGTAGGCTTTCTTGTAGGGCGTCCCGTCGTCCGGATCGATCTGGAAACGGAAAGCGCGCGGATTCTCGTTGACGTAATTCCCCACCGGCTCCGAAAAAGCGAACTGGGTGTCGGTGTCGATATTCATCTTGAACACGCCGTAACTGACGGCCTCGGATATCTTGGCTTTCTCTGAACCGGACCCGCCGTGGAACACCAGGTGCAGGGGATTGTGTCCCGTGCCGTGGGTGCTCTGCACCAGTTCCTGGGAGTTCTTCAGGATTTCGGGCCGCAGTTTGACATTGCCCGGCTTGTAGACGCCATGTACGTTGCCGAAGGACGCGGCTATGGAGAAGTGCCCGATGGGGTTCAGCAGGTCATAGGCCTGCAGTACATCCTGGGGCTGCGTGTACAGACGGGAGTTGTCGGCATGCTCTTCGAATTCGCTGCCCATGCCGTCCTCCTCGCCACCGGTGACCCCCAGCTCGATTTCCAGCGACATGTTGATCTTCGCCATCCGCGTCAGGATGCGGGCGCATTCACTGAGGTTGAAATCGATCGGATCGGCGGACAGGTCCAGCATGTGGGAGCTGAACAATGGCTTGCCGTGCTGCTCGAAGTATTTCTCGCCCTCGTCCAGCATGGCCTCGATCCACGGGATCAGTTCGCGGTTGGCGTGGTCGGTGTGCATGGCGACGCAGATGCCATAATGCTCGGCCAGCAGGTGCGCGTGCTGCGCTGCGGCCACCGCGCCCAGCACCTTGGCCCGGAAACCGTCCGGCATCCCGGCGCCGGCGAAGAACGCCGCACCGCTGTTGGACAACTGGATGATGATGTCCGAATTGGCCTGGGCCGCGGCTTCCATGACGGCGTTCATGCTGTTGGTGCCGACGACGTTGACCGCCGGGAGTGCGTAGCCGCCTGACTTGGCCGCATCGACCAGGGTTTTGTAGCCATCGCCGGTGACGACGCCCGGTTTCAGTGTGTTCTCGGACATGGGACTTCCTCGCTGTTTCTGCAATGATGGGTACGACGCAACCTCGCTGCGCCGGCCGAAAGCGAATGCTTGAAGTTTCGTGGATCGCAGATCCTATTTCAAGGCGCTCGAGTGCTTCAGTTGACGGAGGTTCGAAACCTCCGGACGGGGTTCAGCCAATCGGTTACTCGCAACTGAGCGTGAACCGGACGCGCAGCGTGAACACCGCCCTTTGCGGCAGAATGGCAGGCATTTCGCGCACGTCCACGGGGATATCGACTTCCTTGGTGATTGTCTGGCGCGCCGGCCCCGGGCAAGCGAATCTCAGCTCCTTGTCGGCCTTGCCCACATCGTTCACGAACATGTCCACCTCGGTGGCCACCAGGTGCATCCGCAGCAACAGCTCGCCATCGCAGTCACCCGTGTAGACTACAACCGGCCCGGGAGCACCGTGCGGTTCGCGAATGGTGCCGGGCGGGAGATTGTGCTTGGGCACGCTGATTTTTCCCTCGCCCTTCAGCGCCCCGATGAACGCCTTTACGTGCAGGTCGTACTTCCAGTCTTCGCCGATGTTGCCTTCCTGGCTCTCGGAAATCAGGGTCATCGTCAGTTTGCAGGTCATGACTGAGCTTCCTGTGTCTAGACGACTATCTTCGTGAATACGCGGCCTCGGGTCAATGAGCCCGAGCCCTGATTTTGACTTCAGGACGCGGGCACAGCGGCCATTTGCAAAAAATGCGGTTAACATAGGCAACTTCAAGAGGGATTGCCATGCACGCACTGAACGAGATTTTCGCCACCATTGACGGCTATATCGGGGGGTCGAACTGGTTCGTCTACCTGCTGGTCGGCACCGGCCTGTTCTTCACCTTCTACCTGAAGTTCCCGCAAATCCGGTACTTCCGCCACGCGCTGGTGATGGTCACCGGCAAGTACGACGAGAAGGGGGCGCGCGGCGACACCACGCACTTCCGGGCGTTGACCACG
>JBFFUJ010000227.1:0-3830 GCA_041571375.1 Lysobacterales bacterium
GACTACGAGGGCTCCAGCTGCCGCGGCGCGATCAAGGGCTGGTACAACATGGGGGTCTGCCGCGAGGCGCTTTATCCGTCGGACGGGGCCCGCCGCTCCGCCTGGACGATCGAGGCAGCCAAGGATGCGCGGCGACGGACGGTAGGGGCCTACTATCGCCTGGGCCGCCGTGTTTCCGACTACCATGCAGCCGTCAACGAAACCGGGGCCGTGTATTGTTCCGCGCAAATCCACGCAGGCTGGCGCCGGCGAGATGCGGCGGACGGGCTCATCCCCTATGCCGACCATCGGAAACTGGGGGGCCATGCGTTCGCCATCGTGGGCTATGACGCTCGCGGCTTCTGGATCCAGAATTCCTGGGGCAGCGGTTGGGGGCGCGACGGATTCGCCCTCTGGACCTACGAGGACTGGCAGCGCCACGTGTTGGACGCCTGGGTCGTGCAGATGGCGCTGCCGACACCGCAGATCTGGCATCTGCCACCGCGCAGCCCTTCTCCCCGGAGCGACGCCGAAGCCGCGCCCAGTCCGACCCGGGCCGAAATCGCAGGACATTTCGCGCACCTCGATGACGGCCGGTTCCACGACGCCGGCAGATACTGGAGCACGCTCGAGGACGTCCGGCTGACGGCCGGGCACGTAAGCGGCTCGGACCGCTATCGCCACCTGCTGTTCTACGCTCACGGCGGACTGAACACGCCGCGTGACTCGGCCCGACGCATCGCGGCAATGAAGCAGGTGTTCAAAGCCAACGGGATCTATCCCTATCACCTGATGTACGACACCGGAATTCTCGAGGAGCTGAAAGATGTGGTCGTCGGACGACGCCAGATGGCCGACAAACGGGCCGGTGGCCTGACCGACTGGATCGACCGGCTGATCGAACAGCTGGCGCGGGTCCCGGGCCGGGCTCTGTGGCGCGAAATGAAGTCCGGTGCCGAGCGGCCGTTCCGGGAAGAGCATGCCGGGACCCAGCTGCTGCGGGCGTTTCACGACGCATTCGAGGCCGGGGGTCGGGTCCCGCACATCCATCTCGCGGGCCACAGCACCGGAATGATTCTGCTCGCGCACCTGTTGCAGCGCCTGTCCGTGACGGCCCCGCGCTGGCACATCAGCACCGTCAGCCTCATGGCACCCGCCGGCACGGTCGATCTGTTCACCTCGTTGATTCAGCCCCTGCTGAAGGCGACCTCGCCCGGCTTCCGTATCTCGGAGATGGCCGTATACAACCTGGACGATGCTGCGGAACGGAGCGACCGGGTGGCATGGGCTTACAACAAATCGCTGCTCTACCTCGTTTCCCGTGCGTTCGAGGAGCAGAGGCCCGCCAGGATCCTGGGCATGCAGCGATATTGCCGGGCAGTCGAGCGCCGCAGCTTGCCCAGACTGCGTATCCATTATTCGAAAGGCAACAGGGGCGCCGCGCGAATCACCGCCAGCAAGGACCATGGCGGCTTCGACAACGATCCGGCCACCATGAACCATATTCTGCGTCGAATCCTGCGCGCAGGGCGGCAGAAACCGCATCGGGAATTCTCCTCCGAAACCCTGCGCTATTAACGCGGGAACAGGTAAAACTGTTCGTTTCAGGCCAGATTTGGTATGATTACAGCGCGGCAAGGGATGAAATGCCGCGTTTATCAGTGCGTTAATGGGGCAAGCCAGGAAGGCAATTAGAGGAGTTGCACAATGGGGGATACCGCCAAATATCCGGTTCTGCCGGAGCTTTCCACCATCGACTTCAGCGACATCGCCGATGTCCGCGATTTGGTGCGCGCGCGCGTCAGGCTGATGTTTGGCCCGCACGAGGACGCCTACATCGATGACCACATGGAGGCTATCGCCAGGCTGTTCAGCGGACGCCACCCGGGTTATCAGGCCATCGACACCGGTTACCACGACATCCGCCACACCCTCCAGGCAACGCTTTGTCTGGTCGAACTCCTGAGCAATCGTCACATCAGCGGAGCAGGCCCCAAGGTTCCTCTGCAGGATTTCAAGCGAACCTTCGTAGCGGTGCTGTTCCACGACAGCGGTTACCTGAAGGCAGTTGGCGACAATCGGGGCACCGGCGCGAAATACACCCACGTCCACGAGCGGCGTTCCTGCCGACTCGTGCGGATACATCTGTCGGAAAGCGGATGGTCACCGGACGACATCCAGTTCGTGGAGAACCTGATCGGCGCGACGGGGCCGTTCGCAGACCTCACCAAAATCGAATTCCGCAGCGACATGGAGCGCCTGATGGGACAGGCCGTGTGCACTGCCGATTATGTAGGCCAGATGAGCGACCCGGACTATCCCGAAAAACTCGAAACCCTGTTCGGCGAGTTCGCCGAAAGCTATCACTATCAGCGAATCCCGAAGCGCAACTGGCCATTCGCCACCTATGAGGACCTGCTGCGGGGCACGCCGGGTTTCTGGGGTTCTTTCGTGCACCGCAAGATGACCGTCGAGTGCGACGGTTTCTGGAAGTACCTGGAGAATCCGGTCACCGGCAGGAATCCTTACATCGAATCGGTCGAGCGTAATCTGGCCAGCATCCGCCGCCAGATCGGCAAGCTGGGCGACAGGAACCGGGGAATTTCCGTACTGCGGGCCGCCAAGAGCGTTTCAGCACCCTGAACGACCCGCAGGCCTGCGCCTGCGCCGACCTTCAATTCCCGCTGCGATCCACGGCCGGGCCGATGGCCGTTTCGTTGATTCCCTGAACGGCTTTATTTCCCGTCAGCGCAGCGCGGCGAGGCACTCGATCTCGACCCGCGCACCGAGGGCCAGCCCGCTGGAGCCAAGAGCGCTGCGTGCCGGTGGATTGGAGGGAAAATAGGTCACGTAGACCTCGTTCATTGCCCCCCACTCGGCGATGTCCGCCAGGAACACCGTGCACTTGACGACTTCGCCCAGCGAAGAGCCATGCCGTTCCAGCGTGGCCTTGATATTTTCCAGCGTCTGACGGGTTTCACCGGCGATCCCGCCGGCCGCGAGCTGCAGCGTCCCGGGCACGTTGCCGATCTGGCCCGACAGGTAAAGCATGTCGCCCACGCGCACCGCCTCGGAGAACGGCAGCTCCAGGTCCGGATCGCTGCCGTAATGTTCCACTTTTCGGTCATCGGCGGCGTGGGCCGGCAGCGTCAGCAGGCTGCCGACGGCGATCAGAATGGCTGCGTATTTCATGAGCCTGACCTGTTCGGATGGCATTCTTTCAGCTGGATCGAGCCATGGTAGCCGATCGCCGCTCGACTGTCTGCGCGTCGGCGCCAGGCCGGCCGCCAGCCTGCCATTTCGCGCTCTTGGCCTCAGTCCAGCGCCAGCAGCCGATCCGTCGACGCCGGCGGCGGGAGGTCCACGGGCTCGTAACGCACCGTTCGGCCCTTTTGGGTCGGGGACTCCAGCGCCAGCCAACGACCGTCAGCCTGTGCATACCACAGATCGATCCGGCCATCGTCCAGCACCAGGGTGTAGCGCTTCGCGGGAATCTCGGTGGCGCCGAAACGGACCGTGTCGGGGCCACCCTCCTCCACGCGTACAGCGACGAACTCCCCGGTCTGGGAATTCAGCAGGCGCCGTTCCTGAAGTAGATCAGCGTTCCAGTAGGAAAAGGTGCGGATACAGTCATTCTCGAGCAGCGAGCTCCCCCCGCTAGTGGTCAGCGAGAAGCCGTCGTCGGCTGCCGATCCCAGGACCTGCATGCGCTCACCGTTGTCATCCGTTTGGGAATCGATGCGCGTCAGGCAGCCGTGGCGCCAGTGTTCGGTATTTTCGTGCCGGTAGCGATAGGCATTGATGAACAAGATCCGGACGTCGAACTGCGCCTGGATTTCGACCTGTTCGGA
>JBFFUJ010000228.1:0-3814 GCA_041571375.1 Lysobacterales bacterium
CACTGCTGCGGGATCGCGGGCCTGAAGCCGACCCAGGGGCGTGTGCCCAGAACGGGTCACGCCGTATCCTTTGGCGGCATTCACGACAGTTTGACCCAGCTCGGCCCGATGGCCCGTTCGGTGGCAGACCTGGAGCTGTTACTGCGCGTCATCGCCGGTCCCGACGGGCGCGATCCGTTCATCGTGCCGCTGCCTCTCCGGCCTTCCAGCGAGGTGGAACTGGCCGGCTTGCGGATCGGCTGGCATGCCGACAACGGGCTGTTCAGCCCGGCCGAGGAGATCCAGGCGGTGATCCGCGAGGCGGCCGGGGCGATGGTGCGGGCCGGCGCCGGTCTGAGCGAGGTGGTGCCGACGCCGTTGCCCGGGTCGGTGGAAGAGCTGGAAGCCCTGTTCGTCTGGAGCGGTGACGGCGGCGCCTGGATCCAGCGCCTGCTGGACGCAGCCGGGACGGAAACCGCGCACCCCCTGATTGCGCGCCAGATCGATACCCGCTGGAAAGTCGAGAGCGCCGAGCTGACCCGCATGATGGAGCGGCGTGACCGCTTTCGCAGCGAGATGCTCGCTTTCATGCAGGACTACGATGCGTTGCTGACGCCGGTAACCGGCTTTACCGCGCCGCCGGCCGGTGCTGCCCACTCCGATCCATACCTCAAGGGCTACGGTTACACGCAGGTCTGTAACCTGTCGGGTCAGCCGGCCGCGGTGGTACGCTGCGGCACTTCTGCCGATGGCCTGCCGATCGGGGTCCAGGTCGCCGCCCAGCCCTGGCGCGAAGACGTGGCGTTGGCCGTGGCGGGGCACCTTGAATCCGTGTTCGGGGGCTGGCAAGCTCCCCGACTCTGAACGGAAAGTGGGAGGAATAACTGCCATGACGGACATCGTCATTGACTGGGTCGAGCACCACGCGAAAGCCACGCCGCGCAAGACCGCGACGATCGACCTCGCCAGCGGGCGCCGCCACAGCTACGCGCAAATGCACGAGCGCGTCGCCCGCATCGCCGGCTTTCTGCGGGCTGCCGGCATCGGCCAGGGCGACCGGGTAGGCCTGGTGGCGCTGAACAGCACGGACATCCTCGACATCATCTTCGCCACCTGGCGCATCGGTGCCGTCCACCTCGCCCTGAACTTCCGCCTCACAGCGGCGGAACTGCAGTTCATTGTCGGCGACGCGGCGCCCAAACTGATTTTCGTCGACCAGGCCTTCGCCGCGCTCCGGGACGCGCTCGAGCCGCAAAACCCGGACCTGCGCTGGGTCGAGCTGGACGGGGTCGGCGGCGAGACGGAGTTCGAATCCGCCATCGCTGCAGCAGAGCCCGTCCATTCGATGGTCGAGCAGCATGCTGCCGACCAGGCCATGCTGATGTACAGCTCGGGCACGACCGGCCGCCCCAAGGGCGTGGTCATCACCCACAGCATGGTCATGGCGGCCGTGATCAACGAAGCCGTCAATTTCGAGGCCGACCGCAATACCGTCAGCTACGCGGTCATGCCGTTGTTCCACATCGGCGCCATGATGGGGTTTTCCGTGCCCGCCATGATGTTCGGCGCGACCGCGATCGTCGAGCGCGTGTTCGAGCCCGGGGCGATGATCGAGGCGCTTGCCAGCAAGGAGCTCGGCGTCACGCACTTCCTCGCGCTGCCGGCGATCTACAACGCCATGAAGATGCACCCCGACTGTGCCGATGCGGACTTTTCGGGGATCGTCATCGCGGCGGGCGGCGCCGAGCCGATGCCGGAGCCGGTGCTGCGCTGGTGGTACGAGCACGGCGTGCCGATCGTCGAGGTCTACGGCATGACCGAAACCACCGGGCTGGCCTGCTGCCTGCTGCGGGAGGATGTGCCCGATCGGATCGGCTCGGCCGGCAAAGCGGCGCTGTTTACCGAGATCCGGATCATGAAGTCCGATAATGAGGAGGCAGCGCCGGGCGAGCAGGGCGAGATCTGGATGCGCGGTGCGAACGTAACGACCGAGTACTGGCGGCGGCCGGAGGCCAACGCCGAGGCCTTCGTCGACGGCTGGCTGCGTTCGGGGGACATCGGCCGCATGGACGATGAGGGCTACATCACCATCGAGGATCGCATCAAGGACATGTACATCTCCGGGGGCGAAAACGTCTATCCCGCCGAGATCGAGAGCGTTTTATACCTGCTCCCCGAGGTGGCCGAGGCGGCCGTCATCGGCATCCCGGATCCCAAATGGGGCGAGACCGGCTGTGCGGTCGTCGTGCTGAAGCCCGGGGCGAGCCTGGATCTCAAGGCCATGCAGCACCACTGCGAAGGACACCTGGCGCGCTACAAGCATCCGAGCCGGCTGGTCATCCGCGACGAACTGCCGCGCAACGCGACCGGCAAGATCCTGAAATACGTCCTGCGCGACGAGCTGGGCGCTTCCTAGCGCACCGGCCGCCGCCGTTGCGGCGGGTCAGCGGCCGAAGGTTTCGCCGAAGAAATCACCCTCGCGCCAGCGCGGGCGCTCCAGCTGGTTGGCCACGCGCTCACCGATGCCGAAATTGACCCGCGTGAAGCGGGCGGCCGCGGCATAATCGATCGGCAAAGCGGTATCGTCGCTCGGCAGGTGGTAGTGGTCCTGCAGAAAAGCCTCGAAGATGGCTTTGGTGTCGGTCTGGCCGTCCATCGACCTCGTCCCCGTGACCAGGAACACCGCCGGCACGCCCTGCTGCACGAAGCGGTAGTGGTCGCTGCGCACGAACATGTTCTGCTCGGGAAAGGGATCGGGGGTCAGCGCCACACCGGCCTGCTCGGCGGCCTGCCGGACGGTGTCGCCGAGGGTCGAATGCTCGGCGCCGAAAGCGATCACGTCCCCGAAATCGTAGAGCAGCAGCGGCATGTCCAGATTCACGACCGCGGCCAGCTGTCCCGCCGGCACGGTCGGGTTGTGCGCAAAGTACTCCGAGCCCACCAGGCCTTTCTCCTCGGCCGTGACGGCCAGGAACAACACCGAGCGCCGCGGCGGCTCGCCCTCGGCAAACAGGCGTGCTGTCTCCAATAGCACCGACACCCCCGAGGCATTGTCCAGCGCTCCGTTGTTGATGGGATCGTCGTGGCCCTCGCCGTGCAGCTCACCGATGTGGTCCAGGTGCGCGGTGTACACCATGAACTCGGAATTCAGCAAAGGGTCGGAGCCGGGCAGGTAGGCCGCGACGTTAGGACTGGCAATCGACTCGTGGCGGCTGGACTGGCGCATTCGGATCTCGCCCGGCAGCTCGAAGGTCGGCAGGCGTTCACCGGCCGCGTCCATCGCCAGCAGGTTCGCAAGCGGCACCCCGGCACCCTCGAACAACGCGGTCGCTGCTGCATGATGGAGCGTGGCGCCGCCGCCAAGCTGCTCGAAGCCGGCGAACACGCGCCCGTCCTGGTCCAGCCAACCCATTGACGGCGTGCCGACCAGCGATGCAACCCGCTTCCAGGCAAAGCGCTCTTCCGCTCTCGGCGTGTGGATCATGACGATGCCCGCGGCGCCGCGCTGCACGACGTTCTTCAGTCGCTCGCGGGTCGATGAAAAGTGCGCGCCTTCTTCGCTGGGGAAATCCAGCGGCTGGCCGCGCATTACGACCACCACCTTGCCCTGCACATCCAGGCCGTCGAAATCGCTGTATTCCAACAGTGGGGCATCGATCCCGTAACCGGCGAAGACCATGCTCGCCTGCACCTCCGACCCGGGGTGCGCCAGGCTGGCGCCGCGATAGAATTCGTCGACATCTTCGCTCTGGAAGTCGGCCGGGAAGCCCAGGGATAGAATGAGATACGAAGCGATTCCGCCCATGGCGGCAATGTCGCTCAAATTGACGGCCAC
>JBFFUJ010000229.1:0-3758 GCA_041571375.1 Lysobacterales bacterium
GCACCTTCGTGGCCATCCTGGCGGGTACGATCGCCGGACCCCTGCTGGCCGGCGTGGAGGCGAGCTGGGCCTACTGGGTGAGCGCGGCGTGCCTCGCGGTGGCCGCAGTCGGCTACCTGTACAGCCTGCGGATTCCGGAAGCCGCGCCGGAGGCGCCGGCGTTGACCATCAACTGGAACATCTTCACCGAAACCATTCGCAACCTGAGATTTCTGAACGAAAACCGGGTGGTGCTGAACAGTGTGCTGGGCATTTCCTGGTTCTGGTTCTTCGGCGCCACCTTCCTGGTCCAGATCCCCAGTTACACCCAGAACGTCCTGGGGGGCGACGAAAAGCTCATGTCGACCCTGCTGGCGCTGTTCATAGTCGGCATCAGCACGGGGTCCCTGCTGTGCGAACGCCTGTCCGGCCGCCAGGTGGAAATCGGCCTGGTGCCGTTCGGCGCGATCGGCCTGACCCTGTTCGGCCTGGATCTGTACTTCGCGTCCCCTGCCGTGGCCCCCGACGCGGTGTCCGTGACCCAGTTCCTGTCGCGCGCTGAAAACTGGCGCATCATGGCCGACCTCGTTCTGATCGGAACATTCGGCGGTTTTTACATCGTGCCCCTTTACGCCCTGGTGCAGTCGCGCTCGGCGCCCGACCATCGCTCGCGGGTCATCGCCGGCCTCAACATCCTAAACGCGCTGTTCATGGTCATCGCCGCGATCATGGCCATGCTGATCCTCGGCCCGGCCGATCTCACCATACCGGACCTGTTCCTGATCTCGGCCATCCTGAACGCGGTGGTGGCGGTCTACATCTTCTCACTGGTGCCGGAATTCCTGATGCGGTTCCTGGTGTGGCTGCTGATCCATACGATCTACCGGGTGCGCGTGACCGGCATGGAACACATACCGGACGACGGCCCGGCCATCGTGGCCAGCAACCACGTGAGCTTCGTGGACCCGCTGATCATCGGCGGAATGATCCGTCGGCCCGTCAACTTCGTGATGTACTTCCGGATCTACAACCTTCCGCTGCTGAAGTTCATCTTCAGGACCGGCAAGGCCATACCCATCGCCAGCCGGACCGAAAACCCGGAGATCCTCGAGGCCGCCTACTCCCGCATGCGGGAGGTCCTCGCCAACGGCGACGTGCTGGGCATATTCCCCGAGGGCCGGATCACCCCGGACGGCGAAATCCAGGAGTTTCGAGCGGGCGTGGAAAAGGTCGTGGCCGAGCAACCGGTTCCGGTCGTGCCCGTCGCGCTCTGCAACCTCTGGGGGTCGATGTTCAGCCGGCGTGACCCGCTCCACCGCCGCCGGCCGTACAAGCTGTGGTCCGTCATCGAGATGCGTATCGGCCCGGCCATCGCGGCCGATGAGGTGACCGCCGCACGCATCGAGCAGGAGGTGCGCAGCTTGCGGGGTGACGACCGCTGACACACGCCCGGAATGGTCCGGTGAACAGCTGTCCTCGATGGCGGCCGCCCGCGCACAGGCATGGAAATCAGCAGACGGTATAGGTTTAGTATAGTATTTATTCGATTCACTTGGCACGGTTGACATTAATGTACACTTTTTGTATCATTCCACACAACGTGATTCTCCTCAGCACAACTGTGTGCCCCTTGACCCGCGGTAAT
Source organism: Lysobacterales bacterium (assembly GCA_041571375.1). GTDB lineage: Bacteria > Pseudomonadota > Gammaproteobacteria > Xanthomonadales > SZUA-36 > CALKKN01. Next base: position 1,625 of record JBFFUJ010000229.1, read on the forward strand.
CGGCTGCTCGCTCCCACCCTGCCTTAACCATCGCGGGTTTTTTTTGGCGGGCCTCGAGAGCCCGGACAGGAACAGTGAGGTCGCATGCTCCTTGACCTGAAACAGATCGAATGGCGGGTGATCAACGACGGCGTGATGGGCGGGCGCTCCCGGTCGTCCGTCCGCGTGGATGACCGCGGCCTTCATTTCCACGGCAAACTCTCCACCGCCAATGCGGGCGGGTTCGCCTCCGTGCGGGGGCAGCTCAAGGAGTCCATTACCGGCTTTGCGTCCTGTCGCCTGACGGTTTCCGGCGACGGTCGGCGCTACCAGCTGCGACTCCGGGAAGACGAGGACGACCGGAATGTCGCCTGGCGCGCTTCGTTCCAGGCGGATTCCGCAGCACGCACCCTCACCCTGCAAGCCAGCGAGTTCGCGCCCGTATTCCGGGGCCGGCAGCTCGAAGTCCTGCCCGGCATCGAGGACCGGCGACTGCAGGTCATCGGGTTCATGCTGGCTTCCGAGGACGAGGGGGACTTCAACCTGACCGTGAGCGACATCGAACTGATCCCGGCCGAAGCTCCCGATGCCTGAGGCGAAGGCAACCGGGGCTTGCCTCGTGGTCGGCGCCAGTCGCGGAATCGGTCTCGCCCTGGCCGCAGCGCTGCTCGCCGGTGACCGGTTCACCCGCGTGATTGCGACCCACCGGCCCGGCTCCGGGCAGACGGGTCTGCAGTCCCTGCGCCGCCGGCACGGCGAACGCCTGCATCGATTGGAGCTGGAGGTCACCGATCCGCGCGGGCTGGAGGATCTCGGCGATCAGCTCCAGCGAATCGGCGGGATCGACCTGGCACTGCACGTGGCCGGAATCCTGCACGAGCCAGACCTGCAACCCGAGAAGTCACTGGAAGACTGCGAGCCCCGGAGTCTGCAGAGACTGTTCGAGGTCAACAGCATCGCCCCGCTGATGATGGCCAGAACGGTATTTGCGGCGCAGGGCCGGCAGCAGCGGTTCACCTTTGCCGCACTCTCGGCGATGGTCGGCAGCATTGCCGACAACCGTCTCGGCGGCTGGTATGGCTACCGCGCTTCCAAGGCCGCGCTGAACCAGTTCATCAAAACGCTCGCGATCGAAAGTCGGCGGCGCTATCCAAACGCCACGGTACTCGCAATACACCCCGGCACCACGGACACCGGCCTGTCGCAACCCTTCCAGCGTAACGTCGCGCCCGGGCGACTGTATTCAACCGCGACCACTGCCGAGCGGGTCCTCGAGGTCGTCCGCCAGGCCGGGCCCGAGTCGAGCGGACACTTTCTGAACTGGGACGGCACGGTCATTCCCTGGTAGCCGGCAGGCGATCAGCGGCCGTTGCTTTCCTCGCCGCAGCGCCAGCACTGTGTGAAATTGTCGGCGACCTCGGCACCGCATGCCGGGCAGAGCCAGACGGCCGTCCCGCTGTCCGTTCCCAAGCTCTGACGAAGCAGATCGAGCGCGCGCTCGGCGTCGCTGTCGCGCAGCACGTACAATTGGGGGACGACTTCGACGAACGGCACCTCACCCATCACAGAGGATCCATACTGGTTGCGGATGTGGGTCCGGATGCCATGCGATTCGAGCAATGACTGCATCTGGCCAACACGGCTGAAATCGAAATTCTCGAATACCTTGATCACTCTTCGGCGTCGACTCCGTCGGCCGGGTGGAAGACCAGCGCGGCGGAATTGATGCAGTAGCGAAGACCCGTGGGTTGGGGGCCATCGGGAAATATGTGCCCCAGATGCGCTTCGCACCCCCTGCAGAGCAATTCGATCCGGCTCATGCCGTGACTGAAGTCCGGGCGCTGCACGATGCCGGCCTCAGCCAGCTCGGAATGAAAACTCGGCCATCCGCATCCCGCGTGAAATTTGCTGTCCGAACCGAACAGGGGCTGCCCGCAGCAAACGCAGCTGTAATAGCCGTCCGCCCACAATTGATCATACTCACCGCTGAAAGGAGGCTCGGTTCCGGCGCAACGAGTGACCCGGTACTGCTCGGGCGTCAGCTGCGCTTTCCATTCGGCATCGGTCTTGCTAATTTTTCCCATGCCGCGATCTTACCCAAACCCAAGGGATAGCCCAAGGCATGAGAACCCCCAGCCCTCCGATTCTGACGGCC
>JBFFUJ010000230.1:0-3611 GCA_041571375.1 Lysobacterales bacterium
CACAGTCGCCCGGAAGCCGGCCTCCGGTGGCAGGCGTTTCGCCTGAACTAAACCCGTTCACCGCCTGCGGCGAATCCGTTGCCGCGAGGCGTCACGGGGAGCGGGCCCGCTGTCCGTGCCGGATTGCCGGCGGCGGTCGGCGAAAGGGCCGGGCCGTCAGGCCGGACCACTAAAGCGCAACGATCAGAGATTGATGGTATCGAAATAGACGTTCGAGCTGAGCCTGCGCAGGGCGCGGGCCAGTACGATCAGAGCGACGCCCAGCAGCAGCAGGTCGAGGCCAACCAGGACACCGATGGCCCAGGCGCCGGACAGGGGCCACTGGCTCCACAGCAGCCACACGAAGACCAGCGACAACAGCCCGCTCAGCAGCAGCCAAACCCAGCCTCTGACCTGCCGGAAACGGAGGGAGGTCGCTATCTTCCAGACGCCGTTGACCACGAAGAACAGCATCAGCAAGGCCGTCAGGAAGACCGAGCCAAGTTCGGGATTGAGCCAGACCAGGACCCCGAGGCACATCACGGCAACACCCAGGATGATGGAAAAGGCTCGGTGCCCAACCGCACGGGAACTCAGCGAATTGAGCACCTGGAACACCCCGGTGACAGCGAGCACCAGTGCGACCAGCCTGACCACGGCGCCTCCCACGGCCGCCGGGGACAACAGGAGCAGGGCACCGATCAAGACCAGTGCAATGCCGATCAGCATGAGCGTACTGCTACCGGGAAGCGGTCTCTTGGTCATGCTCTGCCCCTTTACCCCGTTTCCTCAAAAGGTTTCTTCTGACAGTATAATGCAAGTGAGCCGATCATAAGGAAACGGTTTCATCCGCATGAAATTTCGTACTTTTTTCTGGCAAGCACTGATCGCGGCGTGGTTCCTCCACGTCGCGGAGGCACACGGCTGGGGCGCTGCCGGCCACGACTGGATCGCGCAGGCGGCCCTGCGCCAGCTGCAGCCGGACGTGCGCGCCGGCGTCATGGAAATCCTCGGCGCGCCATCCGAGGAAAGGCTGGCCTCCAAGGCCAGGGCTTCCTGCATCTGGCCGGACACGATACGCGACCAGCCCCAGTGGACATGGAGCGCACCCCAGCACTACGTCAACCTGCCACGGCACAGCCAGCGGTACGATCGCCAGCGGGACTGTCCGGACGGGCGCTGTGCCCCTGAAGCGATTCTGAAGTACGCAGCCAGCCTCGCGCAGCCCGAACTCGACCGCATCCGGAGACGGCAGGCTTTCGGCTGGCTCTGCCACCTGGTGGCCGACTTGCACCAGCCGCTGCACGCCGGCTTCCGGGATGACCGCGGCGGCAACCGCATCGAGGTCCAATACCGCGGGGAGCGTTACAACCTGCATCAGTTCTGGGACGGCGTGCTGGCCGATGTGCGGCCGCAGGAGCGGGGCGAAGAGGCCTTCGCCGGCCTGCGATCCGTCCCCCTCGGGTCAGCGACGCCGCCATGGAAGCCGGACCACGTGCGGGACTGGACCGAAGAGTCCCATGCCCTCGCGATCGAGGCGGCTTACCCGGACGACCGGATAATCAGTGAGCCATTCGCGGACGCCAGCTGGCAGATTACCCGTCGGCAATGGCAAAGAGCTGCCGACCGTCTGGCCTCGATGCTCAACACGATCCTCGCGGCGGATTCGAAGCCGCGGAGGCAGGACTGAAGCGCTCAGAGGTCCTTCGCGACGCGGAATCCGATGCGCGCATCGCGGTGATCGGGCTGCGCCGAGATCCGGTAGGCCGAGCGGGCCTGGGGCGGTGAGCTGGCCCAGTAGCCGCCGCGCACCACCCGGTGCCTGCACCCGGGATTTACCCACGCTGCGCCGTCCGCCGGGGCGCGCAGATAGGTGTCGTGCCAGCAGTCCATCACCCATTCCCCGACGTTACCCCCGAGATCCTGCAGCCCGAAGGGATTGGCCGCGAACGATGCCACCGGGGCGGGCCCCCAGTAGCGGTCCGTGTAGCCGCGGAAAAATGTCGACCACTGCCGGTTCGTCGCCGACAGGTCACCCTCCCCCGTCAGGTTTTCCACCGGGCGGCGCGGCACCCCGTCGCCCCACCAGTAGCGGGATTGCCGGCCCGCGCGCAGCGCGTACTCGAATTCCGCCTCGGTCGGCAGACGGTAGACTTTACCTGTGCGCTCCCCCAGCCAGCGGGTGAAAGCCTGGGCGTCGTTCCACGAAACGTGGATCACCGGTTCGTTGTCCGCGGCATCGAGGCCCTCGTAGTTCATCCGCCAATTGACCCTGTCACGCCGCCCCAGCCGCCCGGACTGATGGTCGAAGACCGTCGAGTAACCGAGTCGCTCCGCGTCGGTACGGTACCTCGTCTGCTCCACGAAAACACGGAACTCCGCCACCGTCACTTCCACGCGGCCGAGGGCAAAACCGCGCCGAAAAGTCACGCGGTGCTCCGGGCCCTCGTGTTCCTGTCGACCGTCCTCGTGTTGCGGCGACCCCATCAGGAAGCTGCCGGCGGGCACGATGATGCACTCGGGTGCCAGACCCTCGCCCTCCCGAAAGCGGTCCCGAATGGTCTGGCCCGGTTTCAGGCCGCCGTAAACGCGCGCATCGTCCAGTCGCTGCCGCAGTTGCACCACAGTATCGCTGTCGACGCCCAGCGCAATCAGCTCGATCAGCAGGCGCTCGGCTCGATCGAATTCCCCGGATTCTATGGCCTGAATGGCCGCAGGCTCGAGTCCCTCGAAGTACGCCTGCTGAATCCCGCGGATGCTGGCCTCGGCCTGGCGCATGCGCTCGGGGTCCTCGCGCACCCGGGCCGCATCCTGCAGCGACCGTTCGGCGGACTCGTAATCCATGTCCCGCGCGTCGTGTTCGGCTTGCGCGATCAGTTGCTCCTGCACTCTGGCCAGGCCGGCGTGAGCGGCCGGGTTGCCCGGATCGATCTGCAGGACAGAGCGCAAGTGGCTGACGGCGGAATCGTTCGCCGGGCGCAGGAGGCGACCCTCGCGCTCGGCCCTCGCGGCCGCGGCGAGCGCATTCTCGATCGAATGCCGTTGCTCTACCGAGAGTCCGGCTGCCTGAATCGGATCGGCCGCTGCCGCCGGTCCCGCTCCGACCTGCGGCTGCTGGGCCTGCTCCTGCGCACGGAGTTGCGCCGCCGGCAGCAGGGTCACGGCCAGAATCAGAATGCACGCGAACGGCCCAAGCGGTAGCATCAGCAATACAGAACACCAAGAAGCCCGTTAATTCGTCGAATTCTGCGTAATTCCGATGCCGAGAACAACCGTAAATGAAGCCCTGGAGGCCGCCACCCGGCCGGTCCTGCTGGAAACGCAGCCGCAACTCGATTCCGCGGAACGGGAGTGGTTGCGCACCCCCGTGCTCGGCATCGACACCGAATTTGTCCGCGAACGTACCTACAGGGCCGGTCTCGGGCTGGTGCAGGTTTCCGACGGCGCCACCGCCTGGCTGTGGGATCCGCTGCCCTTCCGCGACCCCGACACCATCCGGAGCCTGCTGCACAATCCCCGCATCACCAAAGTGCTGCACAGCGGCTCCGAGGATCTGGAAGTATTCCGCCACTCCCTCGACGCCACTCCGCAGCCGCTGATCGACACCCAGATCGCCTGCGCCCTGCTGGGGC
>JBFFUJ010000231.1:0-3570 GCA_041571375.1 Lysobacterales bacterium
CAGCAGGTCCGGCCGCTGGTCTTCGCGCTCTTCCTCGTCTTCGGTGGCCTCTTCCTCGGCCCGTGACGCGACATCTAGCGCCAGTGATTCCATTTCTTCCAGCAGCAGGCCTGAGCTCGAACGCAGTTTCTTGCGCTCTTCCCGTTTGGCTTCCTGCTCGGCCATTTCCTGGCGTCGCACGGATTCATTCAGGGATACCCGCCGGTTGTGCCTGTCTGCATTGTATTCATTGATATCCGCCACCAGCCAGGCAAATTCCTGGTCTTCCCGAATGCGATCCTGGTATCGGAAGTCGGTCACGGCCGCCAACTGGTCCAGGTTGCCGGTTCGGCTATATTCCGCAGGATCGATCCGCGTCCATGGCAGCGCATGGTCCAGGGAGCGTTCGCCGTAATCGTCCGGGTCCCCGGCGGAGGGGAAGTTGATATCGGGCACCACGCCGCGGTTTTGCGTGGAGCCGCCGTTGACCCGGAAGAACTGGGCCATGGTGATCTTGAGCTGGCCCAGGCTGGGGGAGTCCGAGGTCGCGTAGTCGTCGAGATCCAGCAGACTCTGCACCGTGCCCTTGCCAAAGGTGGTTTCGCCGATTATGAGCCCGCGCCCGTAATCCTGGATGGCGGCGGCGAAGATCTCCGAGGCGGATGCGCTGTAACGGTTTACCAGCACCGCGAGCGGCCCGTCCCAGGCCATTCCGGGCTCGGAATCTTCCTCGGTGCTGATCCGGCCAGATGAATTGCGCACCTGCACAACCGGGCCGCGGTCGATGAACAGCCCGGTGAGGGTGGTGGCCTCCAGCAGTGACCCGCCGCCATTGTGCCGCAAGTCAACCACGATGCCTTCCACGCCCTCGGCTTTCAGGTCCTCGATCAGGCGCCGCACGTCACGGGTGCTGGAGCGGTAGTCGGGCCGGTTGGTCGCCCGCCCGTTGAAGTCCAGGTAGAACACCGGCAGGTCGATGACGCCGATCTTCACCGGGTCCGCGTCATCGCGCGGAATCTCAATGATCTCGCTCTTGGCGGCCTGCTCCTCCAGCTTCACCTCGTTGCGCACGATATCGATGACCTTGCTGGGACCGTCCACGCCCGCATCTTCGGGCAGCACCTCCAGCCTCACCACGGTGTCCTTGGGACCGCGTATCAGGTCCACGACATCATCCACCCGCCAGCCGATCACATCCACCAGCTTGCCGTCCCTGCCCTGGCCAACGGCGAGCAGCCGGTCGCCGGTCTGCAGGCGCCCGTCCTTGTCGGCGGGGCCGCCGGGCACGATGCTCTGGATACTGGTGTACTCGGTCTCGCGCCCGAGCAGCGCACCGATGCCTTCCAGCGACAGTTTCATGGAAATCTCGAAGTTTTCCGAGCTGCGCGGCGAAAGGTAGGCCGTGTGCGGCTCGATGGCCTGGGCGAAGGCATTCATGAAGTACTGGAATATGTCTTCCGACTTCAGCTCGGAAATCCGCCGATCGATGCTCTGGTAACGCTCGTTCAGCGTCTTGACAATATTGTCATGTTCCTTGCCGGTCAGTTTCAGGCGCAGGTAATCGTTCTTCACCCGCTTGCGCCAGATATCGTCGAGTTCGTCCGCGGTCGCCGCCCACGGGCTCTCGCTGCGGTCGTATTCGTAATACTCGTCGATGGTGAAGTCGTGCTCGCCCTGGAGCTGTTCGCGGGCAAAAAGCACGCGCTGCCTTACGCGGTCCGCGTAAACGTTGAAAATCTCGTAGGCCGGCGAAAGGTCCGAATGGCGCAGTGAATCGTCAAGCCCTTTCCGGAACCGCTGAAAAGCCACGATGTCGGTCGTCAGGAAATAACTGCGATTGGGATCGAGCAGCTCCAGGTAACCGTCGAAGATATCGCTGGACAGGCTGTCGTTCAGGCGCGTGTCCTTGTAGTGCCAGTTGGTCAGGAATTTGGTCGCGAGATTGCTGGCGAAGCGCTGCTCCATGCTGGGTTTCAGGGAGATCGGCTCACTGGACGGCACCGAGGCCGCCGCCAGGCTCGCCACGGATAGCAGGATGATGAATTTATACAGTCTCAAACTTCGCTCCAGATTATTCGCGGCCAAACCTGCCGCCCCGCGTCCTCATAATGACCATAATTCTCGCCTTTGGTTGCAATTAAGCCAGCAAAGCCCGGCTGAGCGCAAGCGCCAAAGGCTCCTGCAACGCCGGTCCGCGAGGATCAGGCGATGTCAATCAGCCCGGAATCCTCGGCCATCCGGTCGGCATGGTAGGAAGAGCGGACCAGCGGCCCGGACGCGACGTGCCTGAAGCCCAGTTCCTGGCCGAACCGCTGGAAATACCCGAACTCCTCCGGTGTCCAGTAACGCAGCACGGGATGGTGATGGGCGGACGGCTGGAGGTATTGCCCCAGCGTGATCAGGTCCACGTCATGGGCCCGCAGGTCCCGCAATGCGGACTCCACCTGCTCGCGGGTCTCGCCGAGCCCGAGCATGATGCCGGACTTGGTGGGGATGTCGGGACACGCCTGCTTGAACCGCTTGAGCAAGGTCAGCGACCAGGCATAGTCTGCGCCCGGCCGCACGTCGCGGTACAGCGGCTGCACCGTCTCGAGGTTGTGGTTGAAAACGTCCGGCGGCTGCGCACACAGTACTTCCAGGGCCCGCTCGACGCGGCCCTTGCCACGGAAGTCGGGCACCAGGATCTCGATCCCGATGCCGGGGTTCAGCGCCCGTATCCGTTCCATGCAGGCAGCAAAATGCCCCGCCCCGCCGTCACGCAGGTCGTCGCGGTCAACCGAGGTGACCACCACGTAGCGCAGCCGCATGTCCCTGATCGTGCGGGCGAGTTGTTCGGGCTCGTTATCGTCCGGCGGCAAGGGCCGGCCATGCGCCACGTCGCAGAACGAACAGCGGCGCGTGCAAACCTCGCCGAGAATCATGAACGTCGCGGTCCCCTTGCTGAAACACTCGTGAATGTTCGGGCAGGTCGCTTCCTCGCAGACCGTAACCAGCGAGCTGCTGCGCAGCCGGTTCTTGAGGGCCTGCACGGCATTGCCCGATGGCAGCCGCACCCTGATCCAGGGCGGTTTGCGCAGGCGCGGGGCGTCGCTTTCAAAGCGCGCCGTGTTGCGTGCCATCTTCGCGGCGCCGGTTTCCTTGCCGCCCGGCTGGGCGCCGGTCAGCCGAATCGGAATTTTGCGGTCACTCGACAATACTGGTACACCTCTTGCTGGCGCGCTTCATGGCAGCCTGGCTTCCGCCTCGCGCAGCTGGCCATTGTAGCCCAGTAAACCGGCCAGCACGGCGATCAGGCGGGTTTCGACCTCCGCCAACGGCGAGCTGTCGAAAGCCGCAAGCTGCGTTACTTCGAGGCCCTCGAAACCGCATGGATTGATCCGCTGAAACGGTTCTAGGTCCATATCGATGTTGAATGCCAGGCCGTGGAAAGACCGGCCCTGGCGCACCCGCAGGCCAAGGGCGGCGATTTTGCGGCCGTCGACATACACGCCGGGCGCCCCCGGCGCGCGATCGGCGCGGACGCCAAAGGAATCCAGCACCCGGATCACCGCTTCCTCGATAAGCTCGACCAATTCCCTGACACCCATGCCC
>JBFFUJ010000232.1:0-3547 GCA_041571375.1 Lysobacterales bacterium
ATTACCCTCGGCACGATGCTGGTGGGCCCCGGCGTGGTCTTTGCTTTCTGCCTGCTGGCTTCAGCCTACCCCGCCCTGCGGCTGTTGCGCCTGCGGCCCGTTGACGCCATGCAGGCGGCTTGATCATGGCTGGCGGCATCCTTTCCGTCGGCGCGATGGCACAATTGTCGTGGCGCTATCTGTGGCGTAATTACCGGCGCACCACGATCATGCTGCTGGCAATCGCCGTGGGTGTTTGGGCGATGATCTTCATGACCGCACTGATGCGCGGCATGGTCGACCAGATGATCGAAGACGGCATCGACAGCCTGCCAGGCCTCGTGCAGATCCACCACCCGGCCTTTCGCGACGATCCCAACATCCAGAACAGCCTCCCCGCCCCGACCGCAACGTTGCGAGAGGCGCTGGATAGGGCACCGGTTTCCGCCTGGACCACCCGCGTCAAGGTGCCGGCCATGATTGCCAGCGAGCGCAACAGCCGCGGCGTGATCTTGCTGGGCGTGGACCCGGCGGGTGAGGTCGCGCTCGGATTCGACCCATCGAGCATCGTACAGGGCCGCTTCCTTGAGAGCCGTGACGACCAGGGCTTGATCGTCGGGCAAAAGCTTCTGGAGCGCCTGGAAACGGACCTCGGCAAACGCGTCGTCATAATGAGCCAGGATCCTGACAACAACATTGCCGATCGCGGTTTTCGCATTGTGGGCGTATTCGAAGGCAAACTCAGCGCCCAGGAGGAAAACCTCGTTTACGCCGCAATCGGCACCACGCAGCAACTGCTGGGCATCCCCGACCAGGTCTCCGAGATCGCCGTGACCGGCGGCGACTACCGCAATGTCTCCGCGCTGTATGCCTACGTCGCCGGGGCGGCCGGTGACCGCCTGGAAGTCTTGCCCTGGAACGAGCTCGACACCTATCTGGGGCTGATGCTTGGCGTCATGGACGGCTTCGTCCTGGTCTGGGTGATCGTAATCTTTCTCGCGCTCAGCTTCGGCCTGGCCAACACGCTGATGATGGCGGTGTTCGAGCGTGTCCGCGAGATCGGGCTGATGCAGGCGCTCGGCATGAAGCCGTCGATGATCCTGTACCAGGTTCTGCTCGAATCACTCATGTTGCTGCTGCTGGGCCTGGTGCTCGGCAATCTGCTGGCCGCGGTGAGCATAATGCCTGTTCGGGACGGGATCGATCTCTCCGTGGTCGCCGAGGGCATCGAGATGATGGGGGCATCGAGCATGCTCTACCCCAGCCTCAGGATGCGGGACTTGCTGATTGCCAACGCGGTAGTGATCGTGCTGGGGATCCTGACCAGCCTCCTCCCGGCCTGGCGGGCCTCCCGCTACCGGCCGGTGGAGGCGATTGCGAAGAATTGAGAAGGAGTGCGCCGTGGCCGAAATCAAGTGCTTCGATTTGTGCAAGACCTACCGGCAGGGGGATGCCGTGGTCAAGGCCCTCGATCACGTCACGCTGCAAATGGAATCCGGTTCCTTCGTCTGTCTCTCCGGGCCCTCGGGATCCGGCAAGACCACCCTGCTCAACATGGTGGGCGGATTGGACCAGCTCGACAGCGGAGAGATCAGTATCGACGGCCAGCGCGTGGACCGGCTGGCCAAAGGTCCGCTGGCCGACCTGCGACTGCATCACATCGGCTTCGTGTTCCAGGCCTACAACCTGATTCCCGTGCTCTCCGCCCGAGAAAACGTCGAATTCGTCATGCAGGTGCAGGGTGTCGCCGCGCGCGAACGCCGGCGCAAGTCCATGGCCATTCTGCGGGAAGTGGGGCTGGACGGTATGGAGGATCGACGCCCCTCCCAGCTCTCCGGCGGGCAGCAACAGCGGGTTGCCGTCGCCCGGGCGATCGTCAGCCAGCCCAAGTTGGTACTGGCCGATGAACCGACCGCCAACCTGGATTCGGTGGCGGCCGGGCACCTGATGGAGCTGTTCGTGGAGCTCAATCTCAACCATGGGGTGACGTTCCTCATTTCGACCCATGACGAGCGGGTCATGCGCTACGCGCGGCGACTGATCCGCATGCGTGACGGCAGGGTTATCGCCGACGAGGCCCAACCGGGGCGCTGAGTGGCCAGGCGCTTCCAATGGCTACTCGCCTGCGGCCTGATCTGCGCACTCGCGTGGGTTCCGCCGACTGCCATTCAGGCGGACTCTGATGCCGGACAATCGACCGCGACGTTCGCGGGGCATGCCAAGTACCGCCTGCTGCGCCAGACCTTTCCCCAGGGCAGTGCGTTCCGTGAGGTGCTGGGTGGCACAGCCGTCGACCAGTATCTCGAAAGCCGGCTCAAACTGGGCGCCGCTCGAGGTCAGTGGGATTTCAAGGCCGACTACCAGCTGATCGCCCTGCATTCCGACACGCTGCAATTGGCGCAGGACCTCCCGGGTCTCGTGCTGCCGGGCAGTACAGTCATCAATGACGACCGGCGCTGGTGGAACCTGACCTACAGCTTCGGCGACGGCCAACGTACGGCGACCGTTCACCGGCTCGACCGACTGAACGTCGGGTTCAGCACGGAGCGCACCGTGTGGCGTTTCGGTCGGCAGGCCATCAGCTGGGGCAACGGTTTGCTGTTCACCCCGATGGACATATTCAACCCGTTCGATCCCGCTGCAGTCGACAAGGAGTACAAGCCCGGCGACGACATGCTGTATGGCCAGTACCTTTTCGCAGATGGGAGCGATGTCCAGGGCGTCGCCGTGGTTCGGCGCAACCCCGTCAATGGCGAGGTCGAGCACGATCAGTCCTCTGCTGCCGTCAAGTATCACGGTTTCGCCGGTATGAATGGCTTCGACCTCCTGGCGGCCCGGCATTTCGGCGATCGGATACTCGGCCTGGGAGGCGACATCGACCTCGGCGGCGCCGTCTGGCGAGGCGACATCACCTGGACCGACACCGATCGGGACGACATCTGGTCGGGTGTCACCAGCCTGAGCTACAGCTGGGTCTGGGGCGGCAGAAACGTGAGCGGCCTGCTGGAATACTTCTACAACGGTTTCGGTCTGGGCAGCGACCGCTACGCCGCGGACGAACTGCTGCGGAACCCGGACCTCCTCCGTCGTATCGCGCGCGGTGAGCTGTTTACCCTGGCCCGTCATTACCTCGGGGCTTCGGTGACGATCGAGATGACGCCGCTGTTTCTTCTTACGCCGAACCTGTTCGTCAACCTCCAGGATCCTTCCGCCCTGGCTCAGTTGGTGGCTCAGTACAGCGTGAAACAGGACCTGGTGGTGCTGGGCGCGGTCGGCATTCCCATCGGCCCGACCGGGTCGGAGTTCGGAGGCATCGACGCCCCGGCGGAGGGCCGCCATTTCTCGACCGGGACAAGCCTATTTGCCCAGCTGGCCTGGTATTTCTGAAACTGGAAGGACCCGGGGGGCCAGTCCGGCCGGGGTTACAGAAACTGCTCGTCGAGGATACGCTGTTCCAGCGAGTGATCCGGGTCGAACATCAGTTTCAGCGTGACCGATCTTTCTTCATACACGTCCACGCTGGTGACGTTGCGGATCTCCTGGGCGTCCGCCGTCGCACTGACGGGCC
>JBFFUJ010000233.1:0-3495 GCA_041571375.1 Lysobacterales bacterium
ACTTTGAGCGATTCCTCGAACTCGACCAGGGGCGCCGGATCGCCAGGCTCCGGGTCGCCCCAACTGCGGATCCAGCTGCAACCCTGCAGCAGGGACCCGGTCAGCAGAAGCGCAAAGACAACGCGGAAGCGGATCACGACTCGGCGCCATCCTCGGCTGTAGCGGCCGCGAGGGCCTGCAGTTTCATTTCCAGTTTGCCCCGGTCACCCACTCCGGCCTCGAGTTGCGCCAGCGCCTCACGGTAGGCCACGGTGGCGTCGTCGCTGCGACCCTGGGCCAGGTAGACGTCTCCGCGCACCTCGGCGAAGCGCGCCTCGAAGCCTCTGATGTCGGCGGCCCCATCCAGCGTCTGATGCGCTTCCTCCACCCGGCCCTGATCGAGCAGCACGCGGGCCAGCCGCTCCCGGGCAACGACCGAGAGCGCCTTGGGGTATCCGTTTTCGATGACGTAGTTGTAGAGACCAATCGCCAGGTCCGGCTGCTTCAGCCCGATGCGGGCCCGCGCCATCTTCAGTGCCGCCATCGAAGTGTACGGCGAGTCCGCGTGCTGGTCCCTCAGGTTCTGAAAATTGGCCATGGCGGCGTCAACCTGGCCGGTAGCCAGCAACTGGTCCATGACTTCGTATTCGATCGAGGCCTGCTGGCGGGTGCTTTCCTGCCAGCCCTGCCATTGCTTGAATCCGAACAGACCGCCAAAAGCGATGACCAGACCCATCACGATCGCGCTGCCGTTGTCACGCAACCACTTCTTTACGATTTCGCTCTGCTCGTGTTCGTCGTAAATCTCTACCATGACCGTTTCCAGGGGAAGATAAATAAAACCAGTGATTCTAGCACGCGGCGCCGTTTCGGGGCTCTTTCTCGTGCAGCCAGGACTGCAGCCAACCGGCGAGTGAATCCACTTCGACCTGCTCCTGCTCGGCCTGTTCCCGCAGACGCTTCACCGTAACCCGACCGCTGCGGAGTTCGTCCTCTCCCAGTACCACGGCCAACGAGGCGCCGCTGCGATCCGCGCGCTTGAACTGGGCCTTGAAGCTGCCGCCACCGAGGTTCGACTGAATGCGAAGCCCGGGCACGTCCTGTCGCAGGCGCTCGGCGATCGCCAGCCCGTCCTCCACGGTACCCGACCCGGCCATCACCAGGTAGAGATGCGGAACCTCGGGGCCGGGCTCTCCGGACTGCCGCATCAGCTCGACCAAACGCTCCAGACCCATGGCGAACCCCACGCCGGGCCAGGGGCGGCCGCCCTGGATCTCCACCAGCCCATCGTATCGGCCCCCGGCACAGACCGTACCCTGCGCCCCCAACGCATCGGTGATCCATTCGAAGACGGCATGGCTGTAGTAATCGAGCCCGCGGACAAGTCTCGGGTTGACGGTGTAGGCCAAGTCCAGACGATCCAACAAGCGCCGGAGTTCGTCAAAGTGCGCCCGCGAGCCTTCACCCAGGTAGTCATGCATCAGCGGGGCGTCCTCGAGCACTTCCTGCACCTTGGGGTTCTTGCTGTCCAGGATGCGCAGGGGGTTCCGGTCGAGCCGCTTTCGGCTGTCCTCGTCCAGTTCCTGCTCGCGAGCGCTGAGATAGTCGCGCAGCTTCGAGCGGAACACAGCGCGTTCATCCGCCGTGCCCAGCGAATTGATCTCCAGGGACAGGTTTTCGAGGCCGAGTCCGGACCAGACGCGCTGGCACATCACGAGCAATTCGGCGTCGGTATCCGGGCCCGGGGCGCCAAATACTTCCGCACCGAGCTGGTTGAACTGGCGCGTGCGACCCTTCTGCGGGCGCTCGCGGCGGAACATCGGCCCCATGTACCACAGACGGATGGGTGAGCCGTACAGCAATCCGTTCTGCAGCGCGGCGCGCACGACGCCCGCGGTCCCTTCCGGTCTCAGGCTGAGCCAGTCGCCGTTACGATCCTCGAAGCTGTACATTTCCTTTTCGACCACGTCCGTGGCTTCGCCGATGGCGCGGGCAAAAAGTTCGGTTTTTTCGACAACCGGAATACGAATCTCGCTGAACCCATAAGACGCGAACACTGCGGCAACGCAGCGCTCCAGCCGGTGCCAGAGGTGCATTTCCCCCGGCAGGACATCGTGCATGCCCCGAATTGAGTTGATGGTCGAATTCACCGAAGATTCCGTGTCAGCGGCCGGTCCCGCCCGCCCCGTTCGAGAGGCCGATGCGGACCGAACGCGGGTCCTTCAACGCTGCCCGGGTTCCGACGGCTGACTGCCGTCCTGCGGGCGCTCCTCCTCCAGGATCAGACGCGCCACGTCTTCCCGCGTATGGGGAGCGAGATCCACCGCCTCGCCGTCCAGCGTCAGATCCACGGCCGAAGCCCGCCCTACCATGACCTGGAACGGCATGAGCCCCGAATACTCGCGGTGCTTGCCGGCCCGGATCAGGTCCAACTCGAGTCGGGTCCCCTGGCCGTCGACGATTTCAACCCAGCTGTCCGCCGAAGTCGTCACACCGAGTTCGTGGATCCGTGGGGTTCCCTGGGGTAGTTCTGAAGGCCCATCGATCGCCGCCCAGGCCTCTTCGGCAGCCCTGGCGCCGCGTTCGCCGTCACGCTGCAGCACTTCGACCGAAGCGATGGATGCATTGAGGTGGGTCTTGGGCGACCGCTCCGCTGCGGCCTTCTGCTCCGAAACGGCGCCGGTCTGATCCGCCGGCACGGCCGCCCTGCTGCTCAGTTCCGAGTCCCCCTGAGAAAAGCGCACGGCCTCGTGCGTGAATTGCCAGGCCAGCGCGGCGATGACCGCGGACGCAGCCAGGTAGCTCGAGGCTTTCAGCCACTTCTCCGTCCTGCCCCGTCTGGAAGGCACGGTAAAAATCGACTGGACGCCCGGGTCGCTGCCCTGCACATGCTGCATCTGCTCTTCGACTTCGGCCTGATCGAGACCGAGGGCCCTGGCGTAGTTACGCACGTAGCCACGCAGATACACCGAAGGAATGCTGGCGGTCTCCCCGCTTTCGATCGCGGCGATCACCGAGGGTCTTGTTTTGGACAGTGCGGCTGCAGTTTCGACCGACATTCCGGCCTGGTCCCTGTGATACCGGAGCAGGTCGCCCGGCCGCATGGGTATCAGTTCTTTTTGCCTGTTCATTGTGTTCCCTGCCCGGGCGGCCGCCCGCTCGTCGCGGCATTGGGATACCGTTCCAGAAGCTGCCTTCGGTACCTTTCCGCGGCTGCCTGATCACCCAGCCGCGTCTCGATGTTGTAGCCCAGAGTGAGACTGTCCTCGGTCATCGGCCCCACCGCCTCGTAACGCTGCAGAAATGCCCTTGCCCGCAGGTACGAATCCTTCCGGTAACTGACTTTCGCCATGGGTAAGAGGGCCGCACCGAGTTTGTCGTCATATCCAAGCGATTGTCTCAGAAAGGATTCCGCCTTGTCCAGATCGCCCGCTGAGAGCGCGCAGGATCCCGCATTGGCCAACGCGACTTCCGGCGTCTGGTAGAACGGATCGTCGACTGCCGCCAGGAAATACC
>JBFFUJ010000234.1:0-3421 GCA_041571375.1 Lysobacterales bacterium
CCGGCTGGGAGGCGCTGCGCCGATTGCTGAAAAGCCACTACGAATTCGACCCATTGCCCCGATCGCTGGTCATCTACGTGGGCAACCCACTGGCGGCCCGGCATCGACTGCGCCACCTCGATGACCAGCCCGACTTCAATCGCTGCTGGCCGGGCGGCAATGGTGTGGACCCCGACTACGCCCGATTGTTCCGGCGCATTCACGACCGCTTGCTGGAACTGCGCCCGCTGGCCTGTATCGACGTCCACAACAACACCGGCCTGAATCCGCATTACGCAGCGGTCAACCGGATCCGCTCCGACTACCTGAGGCTGGCCTCATTGTTCTCCGGCAAGGTCATTTATTTCACCATGCCGAGCGGCACTCTGTCCCACTCGATGGCAGAATTCTGCCCGGCGGTGACGCTCGAGTGCGGTCTTGCGGGCGAAGTGCACGGCACCGATCACACCATGGCCTTCCTCGAGGCCTGCCTGCACCTCGAGGACATCCCGCTGAGCCCGCTCGATGCGGACGCGGCGCACCTGTTTCACATGGTCGCCACCGTCAATGTGCGGGACGATATCCTGTTCGGTTTCGGCAATGTGCCGGCAGACCTGGCGTTTCGGGAAAACCTCGATCAGCTCAATTTCTGTGAACTGCCGGCCGGGACCTCGCTGGGCAGCCTGCGCAACGGCTTGGCCTCTCCGCTGGTCGCGGTCGACACCGAGGGAGAGGAAGTTACCGACCACTATTTCAGCTTCGAGCAGGGGGAGGTCCGGACCCGCCGGGAGGTGATGCCCTCCATGCTGACGCTGGACCGTCGCGTGATCCAGCAAGATTGCCTCTGCTACCTGATGGAACGGATACACTTCGAGGACAACGAGGAAGTCACCGGGATCGATCCGCTGCCGGAGGGACTACAGCGTTCGGATACGCCCGGCTGAGCACCGCAAGGACACCGCTTCGGGCGAACACTGCGCGGGGCGTATGACTAATGTCACTGGCGTCGGCAAAGCGACCTGTCGAATGATGTGAACTGAGGAATCGAGGAGTTTTCCGCCATGAGTATGTGGACCGCCATCCTACTGATCGTGCTCGCCGCCTTTGCCAGCGAGGCCTGGCGGCACCATGTGAAGTCGCGTCGGGCCGCCCCCGACCGAGCGGCCCTGGAACAACTGAACCGCCGTGTGGACGCCCTGGATGCGGACCTCCGGACCCGCATCGAGACGCTGGAGCGCATCGTGACCGACAGCCGGGACGAACTGAAGCGGCAGTTCGATCGCCTGGACCGCGGGGGCTGAGGGGATCCCGCAGTTCCGGGGCCTCGCCCCGGCGCATCTCCGTTCGACTCAGATCTGCCCCAGCTCGAACGCCTTCAGGACCGCGCGCGTCCGATCCCGGACGCCCATCTTCGACAGGATATTCGAGACGTGGTTCTTGACCGTCCCTTCGGCCACGCCGAGTGAATTGGCGATTTCCTTGTTGCTGTAGCCACCCGCCATCAGGCGCAGGATTTCGATTTCCCGATCGGTCAGGGGGTCAGGCTGGTCCAGGCTGCTGAACCGCGTCTGCAGATCCCCAAGGCCCTTGAGCAGACGCTGCGTCACGGCGGGCTTGACCATGGAGCCTCCCCCGGCGACCGTCTTGATGGCGTTGACCAGATCGGCGAGCGCGACGTCCTTCAGCAGGTACCCCCGGGCGCCCGCCTGGATGCCGGCGAGCACCACCTCGTCGTCATCGAACGTGGTCAGTATGATGGTGGGCGGCATCTGTCCGCGGTCGCCCAGCTCGCGCAGCACGTCGAGACCGGTTTTTCCCGGCATGCGCATGTCCAGCAGCACCACGTCGGGGGCGATTTCCGGAATCAGGCGAATGGCGTCAGCACCATCCACCGCCTCGGCCACCACCTCGATCTCTTCGGACAGCTCCAGCAGGCTCCGAACGCCCTTGCGTACCAAATTCTGGTCGTCGACCAGCATCACCTTGATCATGTCGTTTCCTCCAAAGGCAGCCAGGCCCGAAGCATGAAGCCGGCTCCGGGCTTGGTGTCGATTTCCAGCGCGCCCCCGAGCTGCCGCAACCGTTCCCGCATGCCGCGGAGCCCGTTTCCGGCCTCCACGTGATCCGCCCCCTGCCCGTCGTCGCGCGCCGTCAGCGCCACCCCCTGCTCGTCCTGCATCAGGCTGAGCCAAAGATTATCGGCCTGCGCATGGCGCACGCAATTGGTGAGCATCTCCTGGGCGCAGCGCAGCAGCACGAGCGCCCGCGGAGGATCGGTCAATGCCAGTTCCGACGGCAGGTCGAGATGGATTTTCGGCTCGGGCGTTCCCGCCATGAGCGTGCTGAGCGCGGCTGCGACATCCACTTTGTCATCCTCGCGCAGCTCGCTCACCGCCTCACGGACGTCCGCCAGCAGCAGTTTGGCCAGGGTGCGGGCCTGCTGAACATGCTCCAGCGCTTTGCCCTCGACCAGGTGGGTCGCCACCTCGAGGTTGAGGGTCAGGGCGGTGAGATGATGACCGACGAGATCGTGCAGTTCCCGCGCGATGCGCACGCGCTCGGCGATGCGCGTGTTGTCAGCCAGCAGTGCCTGGGTGGCACGCAGTTCATAATTCACCTTGCGCAGCTCGTCCCGAGCGGCATTCTGCCGTAGCGCCACGATCCCGGTCATGAACGCGAACAGAGAGATACCGAAGAACAGCCCGCCGGCAAGCGCGGCATCGCCGACCGCAATATCCGGAATGTTGTTCAACACGGCAGCCAGCAGGAGGCTCTGCCCGGCCAGCCATCCCAACGCGAGCGACATGGGCAGGATCCACGGCAGCAATCCGGCCACGATAAGCAGCAGAATCCCGCCCAGCGCGGTTGCCGCCATGACACTGACGCCGAGGGCGCTGACGGTCAGCACGGAGACGGTCAGCAGGCGGTGCGGCAGGCTGGTTCGTATGGGCAGCGACCGCACTTCGTTCCAGTAAGTGAAGCCAAACACCAGGTGGAGAATCCACCAGGCCAGATAATGCTCCATATCCAGCGGTTCCGTGTACCAGAACGGCATCAGCACCAGCGGGATGGCCGCACACAGCCAGGTAACGAGCCCCGCATAGCGAAGGAGGTTGATGGGGCGCTGCCTTTGTTCGAGGAATTCCACTCGGTCGCGTCACGGTCGCCAGCACAGGATCGGCCCATCTTACCCCACTCCTTTGGCGACGATGCCCCGTGAAGCCTGTCGCGCCGGGTCATAACACGGACCGGTGAGGTTGACGCAGGCATGCCGGGAGGGCCCTAAAACGGCGCAGGGCCACATTCACCCGCATCGTCTATACTGCAGGGGTACACAGGAAACCTCTGTTAGTCAACGAATACCGAGGAGTCAATCATCATGAGAAAAACGTTTTCATGGCCTCTTCTGGCCACCGTCTGCGGCGCGCTGTTGTTCGGGGCC
>JBFFUJ010000235.1:0-3312 GCA_041571375.1 Lysobacterales bacterium
GATTTCTCCTCCAGACGATGCGTGCGATGATTCGATGTAAAAGACCCTGCCATCACGCGGCCGGATCGTATAAGCATATGCTTTTTGCCTCAACGTATCATCCTATTCGCAACCGGCAGAACTGGGAAGCCGCAAAACGGCCAAGCATGGAGTTCTATGCGGTCAGAATGATACAGATCAATTCGCACCCCTCCCCGCGGGGTCAAAGTACCATCAAGCGACAAGGCGAACCGCTTGATCGCGCTTGCCGGCGCAACGGCTGACATTCTACAACACCACATAACATGAGACGGCTTTCCGCACTCGACCTCGCATTCTTTCTGACGGAATCAGACGACAGCCCGAAGCACGTGGGCGGGCTGATGCGCTTTGCGCCGCCACCCCGGAGCGGGGCGGATTTCGGGCGGCAACTGATCGGGGACCTGATGGCCTTTGACCGGCCGACCGAGCCGTTCAATCTGGTCATCCGCCTCGCCGGACTCACGGGGCCCCATTGGCGGCCGTGCGAGGACTTCGAGATCGAGCGGCATCTGTTCTACCACCGCCCTCGCAAGACCAGTTCCTGGCGCCAGGTCGAGGACCTGGTCGCCCGCTTGCACGAACCCGTGCTGGATCGAGCGAAACCGCTGTGGGAATACCACCTGATCGACGGTATCCGGGGTGGCGACGTCGCCGTGTATTTCAAGGTTCACCACGCCTACGCGGACGGCATGACGATGATGACCTGGCTGCAGAGAACCCTGTCGGGCTCCGAATCGTCCACGGACCTCGAGCCGGTCTGGGCCATGCCGGGCGAACGGAAGAAGGCGCCAGCCAGGGCGCCGTCTCCAATTGGACCGGGCGGTCTACTGTCCTGGTCCCGACGGCAGCTGTCCACGGCGAGCGGCATGGCCAAGCTGGCGTCGCAGCAGCTGCTGGAACGCGCCGGCATCACCAACCAGGCGGTGCCGCTGCAATTCGACAACACCGACCGCACGCCCCTGACCGGCAGTGCTTCACCGGGCCGCAGCATCGCCACTGCGAGGCTCGGGATGGAGGAAGTCAAGTCCCTGTGCGCGACCGCCCGGGCCACCCTGAACCACATTGCGCTGGCCTGCATCGACGGGGCCCTGCACCGCTACCTCGCCGAAATCGGCTGTCCGCTGGACCACCCCGTGACGATCCAGATGCCGGTCAACCTGCGCCGGGATGGGGACGACAGCTCCGGCAACCGGGTCGGCGTGGCGCTGGTCGAGCTGGCGGAACCGGAAGCCGATCCCGTCCAGCGCCTGCAGCAGATCGGGTACTCGCTGCGCAGGGCCAGGAACCTGGTGGACGGTGTCTCCGGCGATGCGATGCAGCAATACACCGTGCTCTCGGCATTGACCATCGAAGCATTCGACAAGCTCGGGCTGAGCGACCGCGTGCCGGCCACGGGCCATACGCTGGTGTCCAATGTCCCCGGGCCAACCGAACCCCTGTTCATGAAGGGAGCCCGACTCAGGGAGATGTATCCGATCAGCGTGCTCGTGCCCGGTCTGCGAACCAACATCACGCTGTTCAGCTGCTGCGGCGTGTTGAACTTCGGCATCGTCGCCACGCGGAATCCTGCACGCCTGTACCGCCTGGCAGAGTTCATCGAAGCCGAGTTCCGGGTGCTCCAGGAAGCGCTGCGAGCGGGCTGACTGAGTGCCAGGGGAACAAAAAGCGAGCGTGCTGCGGACAGCCTGAGCCCGGCGCCCTGAGCCCCGCAATCATCGCGACAGGTATCAGGGACAAGCCTGGTCCAGCGGGCCGCAGCCCGGGTTCTGAATGCGGCAGCGCAGACAAAAACGGCGCTCGAAGAGCGCCGTTCCAATCGATTGACGAGGGACCTCAGTCTTCTTCGGCGACCGCCTTCATGCTGAGCCGTATGCGGCCCTGCTTGTCGACCTCGAGCACCTTGACCTTCACCATGTCGCCTTCCTTGACGACGTCGGTCACGTTTTCGACCCGCTCGTTGGACAGCTGCGAGATGTGCACCAGGCCATCCCGTCCCGGCGTCAGCGAGACGAAGGCGCCGAAGTTCATGATCTTGATGACCTTGCCTTCGAAGACCTGGCCCGGCTCGATGTCCGCCGTGATCTGCTCGATGCGGCGGCGCGCCTCGTCGGCGGCCTCCTTGCTGACCGAGGCGATCGTCACGGTGCCGTCGTCGGCGATGTCGATGGTACAACCGGTTTCCTCGGTAATTGCCCGGATCGTGACGCCACCCTTGCCGATCACGTCACGGATCTTGTCCGGATGTACCTTGATGGTCATCAGGCGCGGCGCCCATTCGGACATTTCCTTGCGCGATTCGCTCAGCACCTTGTTCATTTCGCCGAGGATGAAGTTGCGCCCATCCCGGGCCTGACCGAGGGCGATGCGCATGATCTCCTCGTTGATGCCCTCGATCTTGATGTCCATTTGCAGGGCGGTGATGCCGTCCTCGGTGCCAGCCACCTTGAAGTCCATGTCGCCGAGGTGATCCTCGTCGCCCAGGATGTCGGACAGCACGGCGAAGCGGTCGCCTTCCTTGATCAGACCCATCGCGATGCCGGCCACCGGGGCCTTCACGGGCACACCCGCATCCATCAGCGACAGCGAGGTGCCGCAGACGGAAGCCATCGAGCTGGAGCCGTTCGATTCAGTGATTTCGGACACCACGCGGATCACGTAGGGAAACTGTTCTATCGTGGGGAGCACGGCGCTCACACCGCGTCGCGCCAGCCTGCCGTGGCCGATCTCGCGGCGCTTGGGTCCGCCCATGAAGCCGGTTTCGCCGACGCAGTACGGCGGGAAATTGTAGTGCAGCATGAACGGGTCCTTGTACTCCCCCGTCACCGCATCGATGATCTGGGCGTCGCGCCCCGTGCCGAGCGTCGTGACTACAATGGCCTGGGTCTCGCCCCGGGTGAACAGCGCCGAACCATGGGTTCGCGGCAGCACCCCGCACTCGACCGTGATGGGTCGAACGGTAGCCAGGTCCCGGCCGTCGATACGCGGCTTGCCGGACAGGATGTGCTCGCGCACCAGGGCCTTCTCGACCTTGTAAAAGGCGCTGGCGACCTCTCCTTCGGACGGTGCGTTCTCGTCCTCGGCATTGCAGAGATTCTCGATGAGCGACTTCTTCACTTCGGTGACCGCATCGCGTCGCTGCATCTTGTCCGCAATGGCGTAGGCCTGCTGAAGTCCTGCGGTGGCGAGTTCCTTGACCCGCGCCGCCAGGGAGTCGTCTGCCTGGGCCGCCTGCCAGTCCCAGGGCTGTACCCCGGCCTCGGCCGCCAGCTCGCTGACGGCCTGGACCACGGC
>JBFFUJ010000236.1:0-3253 GCA_041571375.1 Lysobacterales bacterium
GCGGCCCGGGCGGATGAATTCATCGAGGCGTTACCGGACGGCTACCAAACCGTCATCGGCGACCAGGGCATCAAGTTGTCCGGGGGCCAGCGCCAGCGGCTGTCACTCGCGCGCACGCTGCTGAAGGACCCGGCCATCCTGATCCTCGACGAGGCCACGGCCATGTTCGACCCGGAGGGCGAGGCGAGTTTCATCGAGGAGTGCCACGAATTGCTGCGGCAACGTACGGTGATCCTGATCACGCACCGGCCGGCGAGCCTGGCGCTGGCGGACCGGATCATTCAGTGTCCTGCCGGAGGCCCTTAGAATGCCCTCTCGAGATGGGCGTGCCGTGACCACGGGATGCACCTGTTGAACCGTAAGCCGATGCACAGCTACACCGTGGCGGGATTGACGATCAGCTCGGAAATCCCGCTCCCGGAACTGCTGCCTCATGCGCTCGCAGACGACAACCCCGACGTCGAGATTCGTTGCGGGCCGGTTCCGGACAGCCTGCCCGGCGCGATCGCGTCAACATCCGCGACCCAGATCACACAGGACGCGGTGCTCCTCGAAATCCCGGGCGTGGGACGCTTCTGCGTCCATGCCGGAAAGGAAGTGCGGGTGCAGCCGGATCCCGCTGTCGAGGCTCAGGACCTGCGCCTGTTCTTGCTTGGCTCCGCGTTCGGCGCGATCTGGTTCCAGCGGGGTTTTTTTCCGCTGCACGCGAGCGTGGTGGTCATCAACGGCGGGGCCATCGCCTTCTCCGGCGATCCCGGTGCCGGCAAATCGACCCTCGCCGCCTGGTTGAACAGCCAGGGCTATCCATTGCTCTGCGACGATGTCTGCGTCATACGATTCGCCGACGACGAGCAACCCGTGGCCTACCCTGCCTTTCCGCGCCTGAAACTCTGGACCGATGCGCTGTCCGCACTCGATATCGACCACAGCGGCCTGCAGAGAGATTATTCGCGGGCCGACAAGTACCACCTTTCGGCCGAGGGCGAGTTCCGGCTCGAGCCCGCCCCGCTGCGGCACATCAACCTGCTGAGGTTCTCAGACGACCTTGCGCCCCCCCGCATCGAGGACATCAAGCCGGCGCATGCCGTGCCGCTTCTGCGCGACAACACCTACCGCTTCCAGTACATCAGCGGTCTGGGTCTGACCCGGCGTCATTTCCTCGATTGCGTCAAGCTCGCGAGAAACGTCCAAACCCATTTCCTGATTCGTCCAAGGCAATTCGCGGCCATGGCCGACTGTCAGCGCCTGGTCGAGGAACAGGCGAGATGAGCGCGATCTGCGGAATCCTCGCCATCGGCGATGTGCCTCCACCGCAGGAGGAATTGGAGCGGATGATGCGGCCCATGGCGCGCCATGGGCCGGACGGAAGTGGTCGCTGGCACGGTGTGCCCGTCAGCATGGGGCATCAGATGATGCACACCACGCCGGAATCGTTGCAGGAGCAGCTGCCGTTTCACGACAGCGAGAGCCGGCTGGCGATCACCGCGGACGCGAGGCTGGACAATCGCGAAGACCTGGCAGCTGCGCTCGGCGTCCCGCTGCATGAAGGCCTGGCCGACAGCAGGCTCATCCTCCAGGCCTACCTGAAATGGGGAACGAACTGCGCCCGCCGACTGGTTGGCGAGTTTGCCTTTGCGATCTGGGATGGCCGAACTCGTTGTCTGCACTGCTTCACCGACCCGATGGGCCTGCGGCCGCTGTTTTACCGCATGACACCCGGCGAGTACTTTGCGTTCGCCTCGGAGGTCGTGCCGCTGATGGCGATCAGCGATGGCCCGCCCCCGATCAACGAAAGGCGCCTGGCCATGCTCGGCGTGTCGGCCATGTCGACCTACCTGGAGCCGGAGACCACCTGTTTCGAGACGATCTTCCGGGTTCCCGCAGGCACTATTCTGTCGGCAGCAAAGGGCGGCATAAAGCTTTCCGAATACTGGCGACCGGACCACAAAAAGAGACTGCGGTTCAAGTCGGATACGGAGTGCGGAGAGGCCTTTCAGGAGGTGTTCTTCAAAGCGGTCAAAGCGCGCCTGCGAAGTGCATTTCCGGTTGCGTCCCTGTTGAGCGGGGGTCTGGATTCGTCCGGAATTGTCGCCGCGGCCAGCAAGATCCTGGCCGACGGGAACCGATCTCTGATCACCCTGTCAGCCGTGCCGATGCCGGCCGCCCAGGGACAGGTCACGGATGAGCGCGAATACATCGATTTGTTCAGCGATCGCCCCAACCTCGCAATGCGCTACGTCCCGGCGCCCGGGCGCGGGCCCTTCGACGACGTGAGTCGCCTGGTAGAGACCGCTTCGCTGTGTTCCTATTCGTTCCAGCATTTTCTCTACACGGCTCTGCTGAGGGCAGCGAGAACGGACGGCGCCCGTGTCGTACTCGACGGTCATGGCGGTGAGCATTCCGCGACCTGCGTTCCACAGGGTTACCTGGCCGAACTGTTTCTGGCTGCCCGCTGGCGGACCCTGGCCCGGGAATTGCGCCGTTTCGACCGCGACGGCCGCATCACATTGGCCGCCGCCAGGCGGCAGGTTCTGAAGCCGCTTTTGCCCTGGTCCCTGCTCAGGTTGCTCCAGCGCCACAAGACGGTCGGTCACATGGTGGAATATCCGCTGCGGGCCGACTACATCCAGGACATTCTCGGCCGGGACGTGGACGAGGTCAGGCATCGAATCTTGCAGCTATTCGTGCCTGGCCCCAGCCACCGGCGCAACATGGCCCGGAGCATACAGCTCGAACGCGGCGACGTAAGACAGCGGAGTCACGCGGGTATGGTCGACTACCAGGATGTGACCTTCTCCTATCCCTACCTCGACAGGCGGGTGCTCGAATTCAGCCTTGCGGTCGACGGCCGCTTCAAGTATCACAATGGACGCGGCCGGCGTCTGCTCAAGTTGGCCATGGGCGCTTCAATGCCCCCGGCGATCCTGAAGCGCAGCAGCAAGGCGCCGTTTTCCCCGGACTATCACCTGCGCTATGAGATGGGCAGAACCAGCGCCCGGGGCCAGCTGCATGACTTTGCTCAGAACCGGAAGCTGTGTTCTTTTGTGGATTTTGAAAAGATCATGCACGCATTGGAGCAACCTGCCGCTTACAGTGCACAGAACCCGATGCGTATGGACTATGGTTCCCAGTTCCAGGTTCCGTTCGCGCTATACTTGTGCTACTTTCTGGATAGATTTGCGGCCGGAGCTTTTGAGCAGAGAATGCCACCATGACGGGCGACGTGAAAATCCCAAACACTTCAACATCCAAA
>JBFFUJ010000237.1:0-3123 GCA_041571375.1 Lysobacterales bacterium
GGTCACCGGGGGTCAGGTCTCATGGCTGGAGACATCACGCGCTACAAGGGACGCTATCTCAGCCTGCTGGAGCGGGACGGCTGGGAATTCGCCAGCCGCTGCAATGCCAGCGGGGTGGTCGTCATCATCGCCGTCACTGATGCGCGGGAGATCGTCCTGGTCGAGCAATTCCGCAAGCCGGTGGGTGCGCACGTGGTCGAATTGCCGGCCGGCCTGGTCGGCGACCTGGACGACCCCGATGAATCCGTCCTGGATGCAGCGCGACGCGAACTCGAGGAGGAAACCGGCTACGCGGCGGCCGAACTGCGAGTCCTGATGGCCTGCCCCAGTTCGGCGGGCATGAGCGACGAAATCATCACCTTCGTTCTGGCAACCGGACTGAAACGCGTCGGCCCGGGCGGGGGTGACCCCAGCGAGGAGATCCAGGTCAGCACCGTGCCGCTCCACGAAGCCGACGAGTGGCTGACCCGAAGGTATGCGGCAGGCTGTCCGATGGATCCCAAGATCTATACGGCACTCTACTGGCTGCAGCAGAGCGGACAGCCTGCAGCTCACGAAACGCCACAGGAAGCGCCATGACTGCTGACCGCCCGCTGCTGGCCTGCCTGTTGCTGGGAGTCCTGATCATGATCGTTACACCGCTTTGCCCGGCTGACGGGATGCCGCCCATTGCCATCGCAGTACACGGTGGCTCGGGCACCATCGAACGGGGAGAAGTGCCAGCGGAGCAGGAGTCTGAGATCCGCGAGATGCTGGCGCGCGCGGTGCGCGCGGGTCACGACGTGCTGGCCTCCGGGGGCAGCAGCCTGGATGCGGTGACCGCCGCCGTGGTACTCCTCGAGGACGCACCTCAATTCAACGCGGGCCGCGGTTCCGTGTTCAATGCGGAGGGTAAGAACGAACTGGACGCTTCGATCATGGACGGGGCTGACCTCAGCGCCGGTGCCGTGGCAGCCGCGCGGAACATCCGCAACCCGGTCCTGCTGGCGCGCAGGGTCATGACCCATTCCGAGCACGTCATGCTGATGGGCGAAGGCGCCGAGCATTTCGCTCGCGAGCAGGGCATGGTGTTCGAAGAGGACGGTTATTTTTATACGGACCGGCGCTGGCAGCAGCTGCAGAAGGCGAAGTCCAGCGACCGCCCTGAAACCGCCCGGCTTTCGGAGACCCCGGACGCCTGGCATTCGACCGTGGGCGCCGTGGCCCTGGACCGGGCCGGCAATCTGGCGGCAGCGACGTCGACCGGCGGCATGACCAACAAGCGCTGGGGCCGGGTCGGTGATTCGCCGATCATCGGAGCCGGCACCTATGCCGACAACCGCTCCTGCGCGGTCAGCGCGACCGGGCACGGTGAGTACTTCATTCGCGCCACCGTCGCGCGCGATGTCTGTTCCCGCATGCAATACACCGGGGTGAGCCTGGCGCAAGCTACCGACCAGGTGGTCAACGGCCAGCTCACGCCGATGGGCGGCGAGGGCGGACTGATCGCGGTGGATCGGGCTGGAAACATCTCGCTGCGCTTCAATACCGCGGGCATGTACCGGGCGAGTATCGGCCCGGGCGGAGATCTTTACGTGGCGGTTTATGCGGACGAGTGAAGCGCCGCCTGAGGGGACGGAACCGTCCCGGCCATCCGGCTAGCGCCTGTTCAGGCGCTGCCAGAGCAGAAAGGTCGCGTTGGCGCGGTTCAGCGTATAAATGTGCAGGCCGGGGGCTCCCCCCGCCAGCAGCCGCTCGCAGAGGTCGGTCACCACGTCCAGGCCGAAGGCCCGGATCGATGCGCCGTCCTCGCCGAAACCCTCCAGGCGACGCCGGATCCACTGTGGAATCTCGGCTCCGCACATCTCTGAAAACCGCGACAGCTGCCGGTAGTTCGTGATCGGCATGATCCCGGGCGTGATCGGTATCGAGATCCCCATGCGCCGGCAGTCCTCGATGTAACCGAAATAGGCGTCGGCGTTGTAGAAGTACTGGGTGACCGCACCATCGGCCCCGGCGGCGACTTTCTGCTGGAAGTAATACAGGTCGGACCGGGCACTGGTCGACTCGGGGTGGAATTCCGGGTAGCAGGCAACTTCGATACGAAACGCGCTGCCGAATTCCGCCCGAATCCAGGCAACGAGCTCGTTGGCGTACTGAAATGGCCCCGGCCCGACCAATCCTTCCGGCCGATCGCCCCGCAACACCACCAGGCGCCTGATGCCACGCTCTCGATAACCCTCGAGCAGCCGGCGCAACATCGCCTCGCTGGTCGCCATGCAGGAGATGTGCGGCGCGACCGGAACGTCGGTCGCCGCGGCCAGCGCCTCGACAGTCTCGCGCGTCGCGTCCAGGGTCGAGCCGCCCGCGCCGAAAGTCACCGACAGGTAGTCGGGCCGCAGCGGCGCGAGCTTCTGCCAGGTCGACTCCAGGATCAGTTTCTGCTCTTCCGTCCTGGGCGGGAAGAACTCGAAGGAAATCCCGGAACTGGTCACGGCCTAATAGCGGTAGTGCTCCGGCTTGTACGGCCCTTCCCGCTCAACCCCGATGTACTTCGCCTGTTCCTCGGTGAGGTCGGTCAGGCGGGCGCCGATCCGCTCCAGGTGCAGCCTGGCAACCTTCTCGTCGAGGTGCTTGGGCAGCACGTAGACCTCGTTTCCATAGCCCTCACCGTGGTTCCACAGCTCGATCTGCGCGAGCACCTGGTTGGTGAAGGAATTGGACATCACGAAGCTGGGGTGGCCGGTGGCGCAGCCCAGGTTGACCAGGCGCCCCTCGGCCAGCAGGATGATCCGCTTGCCGTCCGGGAAGATGATGTGATCCACCTGCGGCTTGATGTTCTCCCACTGATACCTGCGCAGGCTGGCCACGTCGATCTCGTTGTCGAAGTGCCCGATGTTGCAGACGATGGCCTGATGCTTCATCACCAGCATGTGCTCGTGGGTGATGACGTGGTAGTTGCCGGTCGCGGTGACAAAGATGTCCGCCTTATCGGCGGCCTCTTCCAGCGTCACGACGCGAAACCCCTCCATGGCCGCCTGCAGCGCACAGATCGGGTCGATCTCGGTGATCCATACCGTCGCGCCGAGGCCTCGCAGTGATTGCGCGGAGCCCTTGCCGACGTCGCCGAATCCACAGACGACC
>JBFFUJ010000238.1:0-2990 GCA_041571375.1 Lysobacterales bacterium
ACGAATCTGGTTCTGCAGACTGAGGCTGCTTTCGGAATCCAGGTATAAAAGCGCTTCGGACACCGTTCGCTTCAACCCCGCTTCATGATGCGCGATGTCTGACGCTCCCAATCGCGGTCCTTTTCGGTCTTGCGCTTGTCGTGCTGCCGCTTGCCCTTGGCCAGGCCGATCTCCACTTTGGCCTTGCCCCGAGACCAGTACATCGCCGTGGGCACGACGGTGTAGCCCCTCCGATCCACGGCTCCGAGCAGCCGATCGATTTCCCGCCGGTGCAGCAGCAGCTTGCGCGTGCGGGTGGGGTCGGGCGTGACATGGGTCGATGCCGTGGGCAGCGGATTGATCTGGCAGCCAAAGAGATAAGCCTCGCCGTCTTTCAGCAGCACGTAGCTGTCCGCGAACTGAACCCGGCCCTCGCGCAGGGCCTTGACTTCCCAGCCTTCGAGCGCGATGCCGGCTTCGAGACGTTCCTCGATGTGGTATTCAAACCGCGCGCGCTTGTTGACGGCGATGGTCTTTCTGCTTGTCGGTTGCTGGGTGCTCATGATCGGATGATGGGGGCGTCGGGGATTTCGGCCCGTCCTGGCCGGTATTCTACGTGCTGCGCACGCGCTCGTGCTATGCTTGCCGCGCTCGCCGATCGGACCATCGATACCAACCCCGTATGGAAGTCAGGAGATCCGCCCTCGTTCTGCATCCGGCCATGGACATGTTCCGCCTGGTGCAGGACGTGCCCGCTTACCCGCAATTCCTGGGCTGGTGCGTCCGTTCGGAAGTTCATGAGCAGACGGCTGAGCTCGAACTGGCGACGCTGGTGGTCTAGGTAAGCGGCATGACGCAGGCATTCACTACCCACAACCGGTTCGTGCCCGGCGAGCGGCTCACCCTTTCGCTGGTAGACGGACCGTTCCGCCACCTCCGGGGGGAATGGCTTTTCGACGCTTTGGGCACGGACGGCAGCAAGGTCAGCCTGGCCCTGGATTTCGATTTCTCCAGCAGAGTGCTCTCGTCGGCGTTCCGCCGCGGCTTTGCCCATATTGCCGATCGTCTGGTAACCGAGTTCAGCGTGCGGGCGGACGAGGTCTATGGCGCCTGATCCGAAAACTCCAACGGTGACGGTCGAGGTGGCCTATGCCAGCCCCCGTAAACAGCTCATCCTGCGTCTGGATGTGCCGGAGGGCTGCACGGTCGGTGAAGCGATCGAACGCTCCGAAATCCGGCGCCACTTCCCCGAGCTGGAGGTGGATCCGTCGGCGGTGGGCATCTTCAGCCGCAAAGTGTCTCTGCAGAAGGTGCTGCGCCAGGGTGACCGGGTCGAGATCTACCGCCCGCTGATCGCGGATCCGAAGGAAGTCAGGCGCCAGCGCGCCGCAGGAGCCAGGAGCAGCGACTAACCGTCGATGTCCGGACCGAGCGGTCCCTGATCGGGGGTCTGGTCGAGCACGTCCTCCTCCCTCTGGTATTCCCGGTCTTCGGCGGTGCGGTCGCGGACCGCCTCGATGTCCGGCTCTTCCTCGCCGAGCAGCTCTTCCTCGGCCGACTCCAGCGCGGCATCCTGCGGGCTGGAATCCGGCTTTTTCACGAACGTCGCGAGCGGGCCCGGGGCACTGCCGGCCCGAGCCGCGGAGGGCGCGAACGGATCCTGTTGGCCGATGATTTCGCTCAGCTGACCGTTTTCGAAGCGCAAGGTGACCGTTCGCTGCACGGGATCCCCCCCACGGCGGCTGAAAGTCTGCACGTAATCCCAGCGGTTGGGTTGAAACGGGTCCATGATCGAGGGCGTGCCGAGCACGAACAGGACCTGGCGCTCATTCATCCCGACGTACAGTTCATCCAGGTCTTCCTGCTCGAGCGCATTGCCTTGCTGGATGTTCTGTTTGTAGATCATCCCGCAGGCGGTGCAGCACAGCGCGAGAATCAATGCGGGCAGGGAGCGGAGGTCCATAACGTCGGGAACGGCATTTGCACGTCGTGCGGAAAGCATGAATGATACAATAATCCCCGCCTGGCCAATAGTGGCGGGGCGCAGAAGACAGCTCTGAAACGTCGAACGGCAGGCGGTGTCACCGGTGGAACCCAAGCATCTCAAGAGAGCGGGCCTGAAAGTCACGCACCCGCGCAAGCGAATCCTCGAAATACTCGAGACACAGCGTAATAAGCACCTCACCGCAGACGATATCTATCGAAGCCTGATGGATGCGGGTGAAGAAATCGGGCTGGCGACGGTGTATCGAGTATTGAGCCAGTTCGAATCCGCCGGCCTGGTGGTGAAGCATAATTTCGAGAGCGGGCAGGCCTTTTACGAACTCGATTCCGGCGAGCACCACGACCACATGGTCTGCGTTGAAACCGGCAAGGTCATCGAGTTCGTCAGCGACGAGATCGAGGCGATTCAGAGGAAGATCGCCGATGCCCACGGTTACGACATCGAGGATCATAGCCTGGTGATCTACGTCAGGCCCCGCCGCAAGCGCTGAGCCTCCGGGGTCCAAAGCAAACCGCCGCCGGGTCAGCGTCGCAGAAAAAGCTGCACGCTGAACCAGTCCCGGGCATCGGTCCACACTTCAACTGCCTGGAAGCCGGCGCGCTGGACCATTACCCGAAATTCGGTCAATGAATACTTGTGGGAATGCTCGGTGACGATGAACTCGCCCGCCCGGAGAGGAAAATCTCGCCCGGCGACGCACACGGTCTGCTTGCGGCGGCTCACGAGATGCATCTCGATACGTCCTGAGGCCTCGTTCCAGACAGCGCGGTGGGCAAAATCCGCAAGGTTGAAATCGGCGCCGAATTCCCGGTTCAGGCGGCGCAGCATGTTCAGATTGAAGGCGGCCGTGATGCCGGAGTCGTCGTTGTAGGCGCGATGCAGTATCGCAGGGTCCTTCTTGAGATCGGCGCCAATCAGCAGCGCGCCGCCCGGGCCTGCCTCGTGGTGCATGACGCGTACGAGTTGATGGGCCGCATCCGGCGTGAAATTACCGCTGGTCGCGCCG
>JBFFUJ010000239.1:0-2816 GCA_041571375.1 Lysobacterales bacterium
ACCAGGTAGGCGTAGGCCCGGTGGTGGGAGCGTCCCACGCGCCCCCGCAACTGGTGGAGCTGGGCGAGCCCGAAACGGTCGGCGCGATTGATGATGATGGTGTTGGCCGTGGGGATATCGATGCCGTTCTCGATGATGGTGGTGCAGACCAGAACGTTGAAGCGCTGCCGGTAGAAATCCAGCATGACCGCCTCGAGTTCACGCTCGCGCATCTGCCCGTGGGCAACGCCGATGCGGGCTTCGGGGACGAGCTCCGCAATATCGCTGGCGATCCTGTCGATACTGCGGACTTCGTTGTGCAGAAAAAACGCCTGCCCGCCACGCTGGATTTCACGCTGCAGGGCCTCGCGCAGGAGCGCGCGGTTCCACCGGGTGACCAGTGTCTTCACCGCCATGCGCCGCGCCGGCGGCGTGGCGATGATGGACAGGTCGCGAATGCCCGACATCGCCATGTTCAGGGTCCGGGGGATCGGCGTCGCGGTCAGCGTCAGCAGGTCGACCTTTGTCCGCAGCTGCTTGAGCCGCTCCTTCTGGCGCACGCCGAAGCGTTGCTCCTCGTCGATGATCACCAGGCCGAGCCGGGCGAAACGGATATCCCGCTGGATCAGGCGATGTGTGCCGATGACGATATCCACCGCGCCGTTCGCCAGCCCCTCCAGCACCCGCTCAGACTGCTTGCCGGTACGGAACCGCGAGAGCAACTCGACACGGATCGGCCAGTCCGCGAAACGGTCCGAGAACGTCGCGAAATGCTGTTGTGCAAGCAGGGTCGTGGGCACCAGCAAGGCCACCTGCTTGCCACCCTGGGCCGCCACGAAAGCGGCCCGCAACGCAACCTCGGTCTTGCCAAAGCCCACGTCGCCGCAAATCACGCGGTCCATGGGCAGGCTGGAGCACATGTCGTTCTGCACGGCCTCGATCGAACGTTGCTGGTCTTGCGTCTCCTCGAACGGGAATTCCGAGCAGAACTCGGCATACATCTTTTGGTCCAGGGGGAACGCGAACCCCTTCCTGGCATGGCGCCTCGCGTACAGGTCAAGCAGTTCCGCGGCCACGTCGCGAACCTTCTCCGCAGCCCGCCGTTTGGCTTTCTCCCACCGCTCGCCGCCGAGCCGGTGCAGGGGCGCTGATTCCTCGCCGCTGCCCGTGTACCGGCTGACCAGGTGCAGGGAGGACACGGGGACATACAACTTGTCGGAACCGGCGTATTCCAGCGTGAGGAACTCGGCGGGACGCCCGTCGATCTCCAGCACCTGCAGTCCCCGGTATCGGCCGATGCCGTGGTCCTCGTGCACCACCGGAGCCCCTTCGGCAAGGTCGGCCAGGCTGCGGATTATCGACTCGGGATCGCGTTCCGCCGCCTCGCGCACGACGCGCAGGCGCGCCCGGCCACCGAACAGCTGTGTTTCGGTCAGGATCGCGATGGTTTGCCCGGCAAGAAAACCTGCATCGATGGGCAGCACGGCCAGCCCGGTGGGCTCGGCCGCCGCCTGGAATGCCGCCCAGTTGTCGAATCGTGCGGGCCTGAGGCCGAAAGCCGCCAGCGTATCCGCCAGGAACTCCCGGCGCCCGGGGGTGTCCGCGGCGAACATGACCCGGCCGGGAAACGAGTCAATGAAGGATTTCACGGCAGCGGCCGGTTCCGCGCTGCGCTGGTGAATGCGCAGGTCGGGAGCCGCGGAAGTATCGAAATCAACACTGCGGCCGGCATCCGTGGCTTCGCCGCCAAATGTCACCCGCGACCGGGTCGCCAGGTCCCAGCCGGTGTCCGCCGGGCTGAAATACAGCTCGGCGGGGTCCAGGACGGGTTGCTCGGCATCGTGCCGGCGCTGTTCCCAGCGATCTTCCGTGCGGCGCCAGAACCGGTCCATGGCATCGTTGACTCCCTGCTGGACCAGCAACGCCGGGGGCTCCCTGAAATAGGCCGACAGGTTGACGGTCTCTTCGAAGAACAGCGGCAGGTACTGCTCCAGGCCTTGCGGATGGATGCCCGAGCGCAGGTCCTGGTAGAGGCGCACCTTGCGGGTGTCGACTGCGAAGCGGGCGCGAAAGGTGCGGCGAAACGATTCAAAGGCTGCGGCGTCGCAGGGGTATTCGCGGGCCGGTAGCATGCGCATGCTTCTGATCTGGCCGCTGGAACGCTGCGTGTCGGGATCAAAAGGCCGTATGGACTCTATTTCCTCGTCGAACAGGTCGATGCGCAGCGGCGCGCTGCAGCCGGTCGGAAACAGGTC
Organism: Lysobacterales bacterium; assembly: GCA_041571375.1. GTDB lineage: Bacteria > Pseudomonadota > Gammaproteobacteria > Xanthomonadales > SZUA-36 > CALKKN01. The sequence continues at coordinate 2,235 of JBFFUJ010000239.1, forward strand.
GACCACTGACCCGCGCACCGCGAACTGCCCGGCCTGGTAGACCTGCTCCGCCACCGCGTAGCCTCCCATGAGCAGGCGGTCACGGAACTCCGCGATGACGAGCGGCTGCCCGACACGCAGATCGAAGCTCTGTCCGAGCACGTGGGCGCAGGGGGGCAGGCGCTCCATGAGCGTCGCGGCTGCGGCGATCACCAGGCCCCGTCGCAGGCCGGTGATTGCCGCCAGCGCGGCCAGTCGGTCGGCGGCGATTTCAGGGTGCGACGAAAACGGGTCATACGGCAGAATTTCCCGGTCCGGGAAATGCAGTATCTCGATATCCCCGCCGCCCAGCAGTGCCAGGTCGGATTCCAGGTTTCCGGCCTGGCGGCTGGACCTCGTCACAACCAGCATGACTCCGTCATGGGCGCGGGCGGCGTGCAGCAACGCCAGTGCCAGGCTGCTGCCGTGCAGGCCGGTCCAGTGCGTGACGCCGGACGCACTGTCAATCCTGGCCTGTTCGATACGGGTCACTATGCGGTGCCTCGGCCCGGCCCGGGATTTGCAGGCGGCGGGCTGTAAGCCGAGACCCGGATGCCGGTCAAG
>JBFFUJ010000240.1:0-2410 GCA_041571375.1 Lysobacterales bacterium
CAGTCCACCTCGGCCTGGCCGGTGCGGAGGCCCAGGTTCACGGTGCTGTACAAACCGATTTCGCCAGGGACCAGACCGGTGCCCTGCCCTTCGACATCGAACACTGCATCCTGCGCCGACCACCGGAACAAACCCTGCCAACGACCCAGCTCGCGCAGGTCCAGCAGAAACGCCGTGGGCTGCCCGGCGACAAAGCCGTCGATTCGGAGTTCCCGCAGAAGGTAGGGTGTCTCGCCGCCGTCCGCAACGGCGATTTCGATGTCCGCCAATTCGAGCATTGCGATTTCGGGAAGACTTACCGGCGGCGAGGGTTCCGCGGCGGCCCCCTCCGGCCATCGGTTTGCATCGACACGCCCGCCCGCGACCCGGATGGATTCGACGGCGATGCGGCCATGGACCAGTGCGGCGAGATCCAGCGCCAGTGAGTAGCTGTCACCGCGGACAAATTCGGCCGTTGAGCCGGGCTCGAACAGGACGAGATCGGTTCCGGAAACGCCGACGCCCGGCAGCAGCATCACCTCGAATTCGCCCTGGAGTTGCACCGCCACGCCTGCCCGAGCCTCCAGCTCCCGCTCGAGGGCCTCGCGACCGCCGGCGCTTTCCAGCCAGGCATCCACCAGCAAATATGCGATCAGGGCCGTCGCCGCCGGCACCAGCAGCGCCATCAGACCGATGCGCAAAACCCTTACGATCACGCGGCCGATATCCCCTGGGTCTGGTATGAAAATGCCCTTGACCGTACACTGAAGCGCGCGAAATTCAACAGGTCCCGGCCATGTCCTACATCGATATGCACGCCCGACACGACCTCAGCCGCGAGAAGGCCCAAGCGGCTGCGGACGAGTTGGCCGACGATCTCGCGCGCAAATTCGACATCGACTACGGTTGGGACGGCGACCACATTCACTTTGAGCGCCCCGGTGTCCACGGGACCATTACGGTCCGCGACCGCGAAATTCGCATCGAGGCCCGGCTCGGCATGATGCTGATGTTCCTCAAGCCCCAGATCGAAAGTGAAGTCATCCGCTACCTCCGGGATCACTTCGGCTGCACCTTCGTGTGATGTCTCAAAAACCATAGGGTTTGTCGGACCCGGCAAATATGCTCGCCATCCCCGACCACTCGCGCTCGTAGATGGTTTCGACGAACAAGCCCGTGTCGTCCAGGGCCCGAAACGAAGCCAGGCCCTGTTCCAGGAACTCCTGCAGTCGCCCGAAGCCAGCCGCGTGTGCCGGGCCCCGCAACAGTCGCACCAGGTAATTCACCAGCGGCCAGCGGACGACCTGGTCCAGGTCGTAACCCAGTTTACGGATCAGAGTGATCTGCCGCTCCCGACCGCCGCGGTCATTGGCACTGCGATAGATCTCGCAGTACTCTGCCATGTCCAGTCCGCGCGTACCGCGCTGCACCATGGCGGCAGCCATCGCCATGTCGAACTCGAGGCTGATGGCCTGCAATTCGAACGCCTCGGCCATGGTCTGCAAAGCACGATCGGGAAGAAAGCGGATCATGACCGGCATCACCTTTCCGATGTCCTGATCCCGCTCGCGAAAGTCCAGGCCGCCGTATAGTTCGGTCAGGAAGAAATGCACTGCCGGCCCGAATCCTTCCAGCTGCACCAGGTCGGCGTAGCTGCGCCCAATGCGCTTCCGTTGCCAGCTCTGCAGGGATTCGAACGCAGCCAGCGGAAACCCCCGCGCATCGATGCGTTGGGCGATGTCGTGGTTGCGGGCCAGCATCTCTTGCAGGCACCGTGCCCCGGGCTTGCTCATGGCCGCCCCCGAGCGTATCAGGAAAGATCGCGTATAGCCTGCAGCAATTCGTCGCGCTTGCGTCGGAACAGGGGCACCGATTCGATATGCAGGTAGCGGATCATGCCCTCCTCATCGACCAGAAAAATGGATCGTTTCATGCCGAGGATACCCTTGCTGTCATAACGTTCCGCGACCTCGAGGTCCAGGTCGGTCAGCAGACGGAACGGCAGATCGTGTTTCTCCCGGAACTGCCGGTGCGACTCCGCGCCATCGTTGCTGATGCCGACCACGTCGACTCCCAGGTCTGCGAAGGCCTCGATTCCGTCCCGGTAATCGCACAGTTGCTTGGTGCAAACGGGCGTATTGTCGCCCGGGTAAAACACCAGCAGCACCTTGCGCCCGGCCTGGTCAGCCAGACGGAATGTCTGGCCCCGGTCGTCCTGCAGTTCGAACTGTGGTGCCTTGTCATTGAGTTTGAGCACGCGAGCCTCCTCTCGAACGTATTACCAGTGTATGCCTTTCATCAGGCTGGCGAAGGCCAGTTGCTCCTGCGTCGCCGCTGCCTGATGGCCCTTGACGCCCTTTGCCGCAGCCGAATCGGGGAACATCTTGAACGCGCTGTTCATGATGATCTCCGAGACCTTGGGCGCCACTGC